>PLIQ01000371.1 GCA_003140115.1 Actinomycetota bacterium
GCCGACCAGGGCTTCCGCGACGCGATCATCGGCGGCGTGCTGGCGGTCAACGTCAACCCCGGCTCGGCCAACCCGATCGGCGGCCAGACCGTGGCCATCAAGTGCTGGGGCCGCACCGTGGACGAGATGGTGCTGCGCGAGCCGGCCGGCCTGAAGTCCGCGCTGGGCGAGAACCCCAAGCGGGTCTACGGCGACCGGAACGAGACCCCGTCGACCCGGCTCGGCACCGCGGCGGTGATCCGCGGCGCGTTCGTCGCCGCCCAGAACTACCAGGCCAAGCTGGCCGCCGCGGCGCAAAAGGATTCTTCCGAACGGCCCGTGGTCGATCGCGACCTCAAGCTCGAGGCGCTCAGCCGGGTGTTGCGCCGCGAGATCCCGTGGCGCCAGCACTGCCACCGGGCCGACGACATCGCGACCGCGATGCGGATGGCCAGGGAGTTCGGTTACGACCTGGTCATCGACCACGGCACCGAGGCGCACCTGCTGGCCGGCCAGATCGCCGCCGCGCAGATCCCGGTCATCATCGGGCCCCTGTTCACCAGCCGGTCCAAGGTCGAACTGCGCAACCGGTCGCTGGCCAACCCGGGCCGGCTCGCCGCCGCCGGGGTGACCATCGCCATCACCACCGACCACCCGGTGGTGCCGATCAACTTCCTCATCCACCAGGCCACGCTGGCGGTCAAGGAGGGCCTGGACCCAGTCACGGCGCTGCAGGCGGTGACGATCAACCCGGCCCGGATCATCGGGGTCGACGACCGGATCGGGTCGCTGGCCGTCGGCAAGGACGCCGACCTGGTGATCTGGTCCGGCGACCCGCTGGACGTCATGAGCCGGGCCGAGCGAGCCTTCCTGGACGGCCAGGAGATCTACCACTACGACCACGATCGCCGCGAGGGCATCTTCGCGTCGTGGTAGCGCGCCGGTGATCGGCGGCCTGGATCCCGGCCCGGTCACCAGGCGAGCAACCCGTACTGCCCGCTCGGCAGTCCCGGCAACCGCACCGCCGCCTTGGTCCGGGTGGCCGGGTTGATCAGGTAGGCGGTCGAAGCTGGGCTGGGTGCTGAAGCAGAGCTGGGTAGGCCATACATCCAGGCGAACAGCATGTCGCCGAACGGCAGCACGGTTGGCACACCGCCAGTCCAGGTCGCTATCGTGACAGGCGCGCCCGGGCGGCTGGCGCTGTACGCGATCAGTGTGGTCGGAAGCTTGGCCCCGAGGGGGAGAATCGGCCCCGTCGCGACATAGACCCAGGTACCGTCCGGGCTGATCGCCACCGAGAACATGTACGAGTCTTTCCTGGGGTAGTCGTAGCTGCCGACCGTCTTGGCCCTGGTCAGAAGGGGGCCCGGCGCCGAGCCGGTGGCCAGCACCATGGCCGCGAAATGGAAGCCGGGGCCGTTGTACTGGGTGGTGAACGCGATCTTGTTCCCGGCGCTGGTCACCGAGACGCTCCCGATAAAGGCTTGTCTATCGGAGACACTCCACTGCTTCACCTGGTTCCCGATCACCGCGCCGACGACAAAGGCCCCGCTGGACCGGTCTCCGGAGAAGGCGATAACGCCGCCGTCCGCGTCGGCCGCCAGCCAGCCGAGTTGGACGGGCACCGTCCCGACGGCCAGCGGGGCTAGGTGCGTGACCGCGCCGCGCGCCGACAGCGTGAGCGTATAGAGCCGGAAGGGTTTCCAGAGGGCGCCGGTGTTGGGTGAGGTGGCCACGATGAACTTCCGCGGGTTCGCGGTGGCGGTGACGTAGCTCCACGTGGTGCGCTGCGGTGGGGCGAGCGTGCTGTCCACGTGCCCGGCGGGCGTCCTGACCAGTAGGTGGGTGCCCGGTTGGGTCACGATGACCTGGAACGGCGGGTAGTGCGCGCTGATCCCCGGCTTCCCGGCCGCGCTGGCCGGGCTGGCCGAGCCGGTCAGCAGGCGCGGCAGGGCCACGCTGGCGCCGATGACAGCGAGCACAGCCACGGCCGCCGCCACCGGGATGAGCGCGTTCAGCCGGCGTGGACGCCGGGTCGATCCGGCGGCGACCTCCGGCGTGGTCCGCCGCAGGGTCTGCGGCTGTACCGTCCGGCCGGCCGCCTGGTAGGCGTCGCGGANNCCGCGGCGACCGTGCCGCGGCTGCCCCGCATGATGGCGGCGACGTCACGTTCGCTGAGGTCGAGGTAGTACTTCAGCGCGAGCACCTCACGCTGGCGCTGTGGCAGCGTGGCGATCGCGGCCAGGACGGCGCGGCGGTCCTCGCCGTCCATGACCGCGGCCTCCGCCGACCAGACCGGCGGGTCATGCTGCACCCGCAGTAGCCGGGCCCGGCCACGGCTGCGGTGTACCGAACGCGTGCCGTTCACCACCGCCGTCCGCAGGTACCCGAGCACGGCGTCCGGGTCGCGGATCCTGTCCCACGCCCGGTACAAACCGAGGAACGCGTCCTGCACCACGTCCTCGGCGGTGGACTGGTCGCCGACCAGCATGAGCGCGAACCGTACCAGGTCCACGGCGTGGAGCCGGAACAGGTCGTCGACAGCTGCCCCGGCCGTGGCCGGCCAGGGATCGGGCTGTGGCCCCGTGCCAGCCCGATATGTGGGGACCGTCATATCTATAGGACGCCGGTTGCGCGGGAAATGTTGATCGGCGCGAGCGGGTAGCTGCGCGAGCCGGCCGTCGCGGCGCTCCAAGTTTCCTCCGAACGGCCCGTGGTCGATCGCGACCTTGAGCTCGAGGCGCTCAGCGCCTTCGGCTGCGCCGGCTATTGCGACAAGCCGTCCATCTGGCAACTCGAGCACCATTTGCGTGGTTGATCCGGGCTCCGCGGTGGAAAGGGTGAGCGAGCCTGGGCTCTAGGCCACCGGATCGACCGCGAAGCCCTAAACAACCGCCGAAATGGGACGCGTGGGGTTGGGATGCGGGATGGGTTATGTGGCGCGGCGGCAAGGTCACCGCCTACCTCGATAAGCATCCCAGCCTGGAGCTGCTGTAAGGCGCCCGCTACAGCCCGCATGACAGACGCCGTTCGTCGAATGGTGAACGCAGAGCTAGCAGGCGCGGAGCGCAGCATTCGGAAAGACACCATCATGATCGGTATTTCTTCATTTCTTGCCGGTAGTGGCGTGACATTTACGGTGACCTTGCTTGTGCATCCACTTCACTAGTGATGTGATGGCATGCTGAGGCAAATAGTGTCCTTGGCCACTCGTGCCCAGCGCACGGTCCACTGGCCTGCATTGGCCGGCGCGTCGCCGCTATCATCGCCGACTGCAATTACGCTCAGACCCAGGTGGCCAGCCTGCGTAACGCCCCGGCGCGTTTCTGACCTGGGAACTAGTGCCGCCGGTGGCGGTCGCGTCACGATCGCAGCACCAGCCATTTCCCGCCCGCGGCGACGGCTGTGAGTGTGCCCGCCAGCCACAGCAGAGCCCAGATCCGCTCAGGAATGTGAGTGACCTTTCTGAGATTTTCGGCGTCCTTGGCGCCGGCACCGTGGGCCACCGCGACGCGGAGGCCGGACAGCAGGAGCAGCCAGGTCATTCCGTAGATGATGACCTCCTCCAGTCCGTTGTGCGCATGACGAATCACATAGACCAATAGCGCGATGGCGGCCGGCACCGAGAAGATACCGAAGGATTTGCGGATCAAGAACAAGAGCAACACCAGGAGCAGGATCGCGAGCCACAACACGGTGACCACACGCCCAGCCTCGATTAGTTTCGCCGCGCACAGCCCGAAGCCGCTGGGGCCCAGGTAGCCGACGATCCTTGTCAACGTTCGCCGGACCCCCGTTGTGGGGTCGTTGACGTATCTGGTTTCGCCGCTGGAATCGATGTCGATCGTCACGCTCGCGATCTTGAACCCCATGGCGAACGCGACGAGGGCGTGCGCTCCCTCGTGGGCCATCACGTTGAACTGCTCGACGAGCGGCCAGAGGAACGGAATGATCACCACCGCGAGCGCGGCCAGGCCGATCAGCACCGCCTCGCTGCCCGACAGCGGTGCCAGGGTTCCCGGCGCTGGCGCCTGCACTGCGTACATGTACCGAGCGTGCGCGCCCATCGACGGCGCGGCAACCCCCATTCCGGGCGTATGCAGGCGAGCCTGGCCAGAATGCCGCAGAACCGGCGTCAGCCTGGTTGGCCAGACCACCGTCCGGCTTGCCACGTGTCGGCCAGTTCCGCCTCATGTGAGCCGGAGCGTAGGGTCAGACCGGCCACCGGCAGCGGAGAGTATGCTGACCCGAGACCCGACCAAAACGCTCGACAATAGGCTTGAGGAGTAGAGCCGTCACTCTGGGTCGTCCCGGTCCAGGATCTGCTGGCGGGCCATCCGGGCCGCGACCCGTTCCTCGATGACGTCCTGGCTGGTGTTGGGGTGGGTTTCGAGCACGGCCCGGGCGTAGGCCTCGGTCTGCAGCAGGCCGGGGACCAGCGAGTGCTCGAACAGCCGCAGCGCGACCGCCTGGGCCTCGTACGGCTGGAACGGGCGGAACCCGGAGCTGAACGGCACGTCCCGCAGGCGCTGTTCCAGCCGGGTGAAGGTCCCCGGGGTGCCGAACGCCTCATCGCAGCGCCCGGCGAAATCCCGGGACGGGGACCGGTGCCCGGACTCGATCATCGAGATCAGCGAGGCACTGTAGTTCACCCGCCCGGCCAGCTCCTCGCGGCCCAGCCCGGCCTGTTCCCGCTGGGCACGCAGTTCCGCAGCGAACACCGCCAGCGCGGACCGGTCCGGATCACGCCGAGCGCCCATCTGCCACACCTCGCCACGAACCGGCCGGGCCTGCCACACTCACCGCCGCTGCCCGTACAGCGCCGCGTGCTCGCTGTTAACGGTACGCCCGTCAGGCGCACGATGGGCAGCACCACGCTGCCGCCGGAATGCCGAGGAGGAGCCGCCCGATGAGTGTCGGACCCGGGCACGTCGAACCGCCCGCCCACCCGCTGCCCGCACTGACCACCTACGAGCTGAGCGACCATCGCCGCCAGCTTGAGCTCGCTTTGACTGCCGTCCCTGAGGAGGCAGCGGTCTGTGCCCTACTCCAGGGCCGGCTCGCCGAGGTCCTGGCCGAGCAAGACTCCCGCGTCCGCCTCCACGCCGCCGGGCACCGGTGACCGCCCCCGGCCCAGCCCGGGCCAGGCTGACGGGTCCGGCCCGGTGACCAGCGTGCCGCCGTCTGGGGCAGCGGCGCGCGTGTGCGGCGTCTTGCTGGATCATCCGCGCTGGTCCGCGTTCTGGGACAAGCGCCACGGTGTGTGGCGGGTCGCCGAGGATGACCCCGACTCCGACCTGTACGCCAAAAGCAGCGACGCGGACATCGTCATCGGCTACATCCAGGCCCACGCCTGACCCACCACACGACCGGGGGGCTATGTGGGGCGGCCGGTGAGGATGCGGCTGCGGGATTGCAGGCGGGTCACGATCTCGGCCGGAGCGCGATCTGGGGAGCCGGCGTCGTAGGGGGGCTGGGGGTCGTATTCGATGCCGAGCTGGATGGCTTGGGCGGTCTGGTCGCCCGCGATCCGGCCGGCCAGGGTCAGGGCCATGTCGATGCCGGAGGATACGCCGGCCGCGGTCACGTACTTCTCGTCGAAGACCACGCGCTCGGCTACGGGAATCGCACCGTACTGCTCGAGGTGGCCTAGGGCCAGCCAGTACGAGGTGGCCCGGCGGCCGGTCAGCAGGCCGGCGGCGGCCAGGATGAGCGAGCCGGTGCAGACCGAGGTGGTCCATGAGGTGGTCTGGTCGGCGGCCCGTAGCCACTCGTGGAGCGGGCCGTCGTGCATCTGGTCGTGCTGGCCGGGACCGCCCGGCACGAGGAGGACGTCCGGGTGCGAGACGTCCGCGAGGGCGGCCTCGGCGGTAAGGGTCAGCCGCCCGACCTCGTCGGCGATGGGACCGGGGTGCTCGGCGGCGAAGACCACCTCGGCGCCGGGCAGGCTCGTGAGCACCTGGTAGGGGCCGACCGCGTCCAGGGCGGTGAACCGGTCGAAGAGCACGATGACGATCTGCATGATTCTCCTCAGATGCTGGCCGGGACGGGGCGGAAGCGGCGGCGGTACTCGGCCGGGCTGACGCCGAGCGCGCGGATGAAGGCGCGGCGCATGGCCTCCGGCGTGCCGTACCCGCACAAGCGGGCGGTCTCCTCCGTGCCGTCGGCGGTGTCTTCGATCCGGCGCCGGGCGGTCTCGAGCCGGACCCGGTCGACGTAGCGCCCGGGCGGCATCCCGACCTCGGCGGCGAACGCGCGGGCGAACTGGCGCGGGGACAGGCTGGCCCGGCTGGCCAGCGCCTCGACCGACAGGTCGGCGGCCGGGTGGTCGGCGATCCACTGCTGCACCTCGCGCAGCGGCTCGCGGTGGGCGAACTGGGCGGCGAGTTGGGTGCTGAATTGGGCCTGGTTGGCGGGGCGGCGCAGGAACACCACCAGATGCCGGGCGATGTCCAGCGCTGCGTCCCGGCCCAGGTCGTCTTCGGCCAGCGCCAGGGCCAGGTCGATCCCGGCGGTGACCCCGGCAGAGGTGGTGACGTTCCCGTCGGTGACGAAGATCGGGTCCGGGTCGACGGTGATCTCGGGGAACCTGGTCGCGAGCGTGGCGCAATAGGCCCAATGGGTGGTGACCCGGCGCTGGTCCAGCAGGCCCGCCGCAGCCAGCAGGAACGCGCCGGTGCAGACCGAGACCAGCCGCCGGGCACGGGGGCCGTGCGTCCGCAGCCAGGTAACGAGGTCCGGATCGGCGTCGCGCGTACCCGCGCCGCCGGGCACGAGTAGGACGTCCGGGTCGTCCGGGTGGGCGAGGTCCTGGTCAGGTGTCAGGCGCAGTCCGCTGGAGGTTCGCACCGGGCGGCCGCCCAGGCTGGCCGTGCGGATCCGGTATACGGGTCCGTCCGGACCGCCTTTGGCCGTGGGTTCGTCCGGGCTCCCGGGGGCCGCGGGGCTATGGTTCCTCGCGGACTGCCAGCGGTTGGCTCCGGCGAAGACCTCTAGCGGGCCGGTCACGTCGAGGCTCTGCACCTCGTCGAACAGGACGATCAGGACCGTGCGCATGCATGTCAGTGTGCCGCCCGGGACCAAGTGGCAGCAATGACGAATACCCCACCTTTCCTGCCACCGCCTGGCAGGGTCAGGCGGCGACGGGCGGCTGGTCGGTGCCGCAGTACTTGCACTTGGAGGCGGCGGCCGGAAGGTCGCTGGACAGGCACGCGGGGCAGGTTTTGACGGCCGGCGGGTCACCGAACACCACTTGCCCGCGCCGGGCCTGGACCACCTTGTAGGGAATCACGATCAGGAAGTAGACCACGGCCATCAAGATGACGAAGGAGATGATCGCGGAGATGAATTCGCCGAAATTCACGAGGGTCTTGGGATCGTCGGACCGGATCTGCACGCCCAGGCCGTTCTTGCCGCCGTCGACGCTCTGGATGAGGGGTTTGATGATATCGGTCGTAAAGGCGGTGATCAGGCTGCTGAACGCGAGGGCCACGACCAGGCCCACCGCGACGACGATCACGTCGCCCCGCATCAGGAAGTTCTTGAATCCCCTCATGTACTGCTCTCCGATCGGCGGAATGGGTGACGACGTCTGCTTCGTTCTGTCGTTAGTGGCGCACAAGCCTTACGAGGATTCCGGCTGGCCAGCGCCCTGGTCAAGCACTTTGCGGTTCCGGACGCAGACGTGTCGAAGCGGATCGCGATCGTGATCAGCGGCTGGGCAGGCTGAAGGCCCAGTTGAGCATCCGGGTCGCGGCGGCTCCGTTGACCGTGGTGCCCACGCCGGGGCTGTCGAGATTGACCCCGATGAACGAACGGCCGTCGCGAGTGGCCTCGAACAGCAGGCAGTGGCCCGCGGCCGGGGTGAATCCGGTCTTGATGCCGATCGCGCCCCGGTACACACCGAGCAGCGGGTTGAGGTTCACCCACAGGTACGCGTGATGTCCGGATCCGGACGCGACCTCGTAGCTGCGCCGGTCCACGATCGAGCGGAAGACCGCCGAGGCCATCGCCACCCGGCCGAGCTTGAGCAGGTTCGCCGGAGTCGAGTAGGTCGAGTACCCGGTCGGGTAGGGCAGGCCGTCGAAGTTGCTGAAACGCGTCCGGGTCATGCCGAGCCGCTTGGCCGTGGCGTTCATCTTGGCGATGAACG
>PLIQ01000021.1 GCA_003140115.1 Actinomycetota bacterium
GGCCGCCGCTGGCGACGGGATGCTCCTGCAGGTCGAGCAGGCGCGAGCGCAGGTAGCCCAGCGCGTGGGCGCGCAGCCGGGAGACGTGCATCTGGGACATGCAGAGCCGCTGGCCGATCTGCACCTGGGTCATGCCGCCGCGAAAGTCCATCAGCAGGATCTCCTGCTCACGCGGGGGCAGCTCGCCCCAGTGCGCGGTGACGGCCTGCATGCCGAGCATGTGCTCGATCCGCGGATCCTCCTCACCCAGGACGTCAGCGATGGTCATCATGTGGGGCTGGCCGGCCAGCGGCGCGTCCAGCGAGTCCGGCCGGAAGGCCAGCTCCGCCCGCCGGGCCTGCCGCAGGTCATCCCCGCTCACTCCCAGGTGCCGGGCCAGGTCGGATTCGGCCGGCGTGCGGCCCAGCTCCTGGGCCAGCCGCCAGGTCGCCTCACGGACTTCCAGGACCAGCTCCTGCATCGGCCGCTGGACACGGACCTGCCAGCGCTTGTCCCGGAAGTGCCGCTTGAGCTCGCCGCTGATGCACGGCCGCGCGTACGTGGCCAGGCTGCAGCCGGCGGCCGGATCGAACTTGCTGATCGCCTTCAGCAAGCCGAGATACCCCACCTGCATCAGGTCCTCCGCCGGCTCAGGGCTGCGCAGGTATGGTCGCACGCAGGACCGCACCAGGCCCTGGTAGCGGGTGACCAGCAGCTCGCACGCCGCCGCGCGCCGCTGGCTGGCTCGCGGCGACAACCGGACGATGTCTAGCAGCTCCCGGTCATCCAGCCCGGCCAAGTCCTTCTCGAGCATCCGGTCCGGCGGGGCGACCGAACCCGACATGGATTCCGCGGCAGATACTGTTCCTGAAGAAATTGCTGCCATGCCAACCTCGGTTCGCGGAAAGCGGGATAAGAACCGCCGAGGTCCAGGGCAGATACAGTAAGCACGTACCGTGTACTCGCGAGCAGGATGACGCTTTTCCTATCATATCGGCTAGGCCACAGTCACGGCGACGAAAATGCTGGCCTGCCGCCAGAACCACCTGATCAGTCGTGATCGGTCAAGCCGCGGTTGTCCCTCCCGGCGAGCGCACCGCGGCCGGCCGCTTGTAACAGGCAGGCCGGTGCGTCCGGAGGCGCCAGGAGGGAAGGCCAGTGGTGGCGGCGGACGGCTACGACCTTGTGATCGTTGGTGCCGGCAGCGGGAATACGCTGCCTGCTGACCGGTTCGCCGGATGGCGGATCGCGGTCGTGGAAGCCGATCGATTCGGCGGCACCTGCCTGAACCGCGGATGCGTCCCTTCGAAGATGCTCGTCTACACGGCGGACGTCGCCCAGATGGTCCGCCATGCAGGCCGTTTCGGGATCAGCGCTGAGTGGGCCGGGGCGGACTGGCCGGCGATCCGTGACCGGGTCTTCGGCCGCATCGACCCGCTCCCCGACCGCGCCGTCGCCCACCGCCGGGCGAACGGCATCGACGTGTTCGCCGGCGAGGCCCGTTTCCTGGCCCCGAAGATCCTGCGGGTCGGCGACGACGAAATCCGGGCCGATCGCTTTGTGCTGGCGACGGGCTCGCGTCCCCGCATCCCGCCGGTCCCCGGCCTGGCCGAGATCCCTTACCGCACCTCAGACGACGTTATGCGGCTCGACACGCTGCCGAAGTCGATGGCGGTGCTGGGCGGCGGGTACATCGCAGCCGAAATGAGCCACGTCTTCGGATCGCTGGGCACGGCGGTGACCATCGTCGAACGCGGTCAGCACCTGCTCTCCCGCCACGACGTCGAAATCCGGGCACGCTTCACCGAGCACTACCGCGAGCGCTTCGACCTGCGTCTGAACTCGGCCGTGCAGCGGGTGTCGGCCGCGGGCACGGGAGTCAGCCTGGACCTCGCGACGCCGTCAGGAGCCCGGCGGATCGACTCCGAGGTGCTCCTCGTGGCGACTGGCCGCACGCCGAACAGCGACTTCCTCGACGTCGCCGCGGCCGGAATCGAGGTCGACGCCCACGGACACGTCTGCACCGACGACACCATGCAGACGAGCGTCCCGGGGATCTGGGCGCTCGGCGACCTCGCAAACCACTTCCAGCTCAAGCACATGGCCAACGCCGAGGCACGGGTCGTCTGGCACAACATTGCGCACCCCGGCCAGCCCCGGAAAGCCGCCTTCCCGGTCGCGCCGGCCGCCGTGTTCGCCGATCCGCAGGTCGCCTCTGCTGGCGCCACCGAGCAGGACCTGCAAGCACAGGGACGGCGCTACATCGCCTCGACCCGCCCCTACCGCGACACCGCCTACGGCTGGGCGCTGCAGGACACGAGGAGTCTGGTGAAGCTCCTCGCCGACCCCGGAACCCGCTTGCTGCTCGGGGCCCACATCATCGGCCCGCAGGCCTCGCTCCTCATCCAGCCGCTCGTCCAGGCGATGTGCCTCGGGAACACGGTCGACGAGGTCGCCTCCGGCGTTCTCTACATCCACCCAGCGCTCACCGAAGTCATCGAGCAGGCATTGCTCAAGCTCTGAGGCCGGCAAATGCTTTAGCGAGAAGCGTCACGTTGCGGTGATCACCAGCTATCGGGTGTTGAGCTTGCAGGGGATGGTGCAGATGACGGCGTCGGTGCTGGCGCGCAGGACGGTCGCCAGGAGCAGGCCTCGCCGGTTCTGCAGGATGTGGTAACGCCATCGGCGTGGCTGGATCTCCGGGATCAGGACGGCGACCTGCCGGTTGCCTTGCTGTGCTTGCCGGACGTAGTCCACGACCAGGCTCGCGGCCGCCAGCAGACTGACTGTGGCTCCCAGGTCCGTCTTGCCACCGCATACGCGCCACCGCCTTCGGTGCACCGCGATCACCTGGCAGTAGGAGACGACCAGCACGGCGAGCAGGCCCGCGATGGCCAAGGTGACCGGCATCGTCAGGCGCAGCACCGACGTGCCGGCCGCTACCAGCACCAACACGATGGCTTGCGGCCCGTACGGCACCGAGCTGAGCGCGTCAAGCGATAGTGCCGCCAGCCTCCCGAAGCTAGTCAGAGATCCTTGTTGCCCTCCCCGTGCCGCAGCGGTACCCGCGGCGAGGTCTTCTTCGACTCCGTCCCCAAGCCCATATGTGCCTTTCCTGGTGGCGCTATGAGGTCCTGGCGACGCCATCATGCTGCCGGAAGGCCCGGCGCTCCAGCGTCCCCGCAGGGGGTTCCGGATACGGGACGTCTCGTCAGAGCGAATACGTCGGCGAATGCGCGACCCGTCATCCCCTTCGCAGTGATCAATGCGCAGTAGCCTGCATGCAGGGCTAGATAGCGCGCGGAGAGGAGGGGCTATCGCCATGAAGATCAACGCCTCCATGACTACTGTTGTGATCCCGGGCCTCGTCGCCGGAGTGATCTACTTCGTCATTGCCTTCGCGACCGGAGCCTCCGCGGTCGCCTCGATCATCGGCGGGTTCGTGGTGGCCGCCATTGCGGTCGCCATCGGGTCCATCTTTCGTGCAGTTTACAAACGCCGGGCCGCGGGCCCCGACGACTAGGTTGCCATCACGATCGCGTCCCCGCCGACGTTGCGGCATAAGGCTGATCGCACCGGTACGACTCGTCGTTCGATCACTGGCCGATCCGCTCAGGAGACCCTGGCCGACGGGATCCAAGGCGTGGTTCGCTGGCCAGGTGGTCCCGCAAACCGTTGGTCTGAGACGCGTTCTGCCCTGGGAGACCGCCCTCGCGGATGGGCCTGATCTCGACGGAGTCGGTGTTCTCGTCGTTGCCAGGCACGAATGGTTAGGCCTTCCGGCCGTGGCATGTGTTGACCCAGCTGGGAAAAGGCCTGGCCACCTACGGGACCAAACCAACCCAGCACCCCAACGAGGGGGCAAACCCACGGCAGCAACCACGGGCTGACCAGGTACACTGCTGACGGGCGGGGGATCCCATTGCGGCGACTGTCCCTGGCCGGTCAGGTGGCTTGTTCGTTGGCTGGCGGGAGGGCTCACCTGCCGTCCGCAGCACAGTGGGTCTTGTGGTCTGCTGGTTGCGCACGGCAGGTTGGGGATCGGTAGGGCATTCATGCCTTGTTCCAAGGAGTTGGCCTTGCGCGTGTTGATGCTCGCTGCTCCGGGTGCCGGCAAGGGCACCCAAGGTGGGCTCATCGCCGAGCACTTTGGTGTCCCGCATATCGCGACCGGTGACCTGCTGCGTGACCATGTCTCGCGGGAGACCGATCTGGGCCAGCAGGTCAAGCGATTTCTGGACAGGGGCGACCTGGTCCCGGACGGCATCGTGCTGGACATGGTCCGCGGGGCACTCGAGGCGGCGAAGAAGGACTGTGGCGGCTATGTGCTCGATGGGCTGCCGCGCACGATGGAGCAGGCTCGGGCGGTCTACCGGATGACCGTCGAGCTTGACCTGACGGCTGACGTCGCTCTGTACCTGCAGGTCGGTGAGGACGAGCTGATCAGGCGCCTGCTGGCGAGGGCGGAGCAGGAAGGTCGAGCCGATGACGCAGAGAATGTCATCCGTCGCCGGCTCGCGCTGTATCGCGAGGTGACCGAGCCGATCCTCGGATGGTACGACGGTCGAGGGATCTTGGTGTCGGTGGCAGGGGACCGGCCGGTCGAGGACGTCACACGCGAGGTCCTGGTAGCGCTCGAAGTTCTGCAGGCAGTCGTTGGCCAGGTGCCGGACTGCGACCGGCGTTCGATTGACCTGACCGGGCTGGACGCCGCCTTCGGCGCCGCGCCAGAGTAGTGGCCCGGCAAGCGGGGACTAGCGGCCG
>PLIQ01000225.1:0-151 GCA_003140115.1 Actinomycetota bacterium
GCTGTGGCGGGCCGGGACCGATCGCGCCGGCCGCGGCCGGGATCCGGCGGTCGGGCGATAACGACGACCTTGCCGGGGTCCCTGGCCGGAACGTCGAACTCGCTGACCGGCACGATGTAGGGGCCGACCGGGCGCTTGAGGAGTTCGGGGT
>PLIQ01000225.1:219-2760 GCA_003140115.1 Actinomycetota bacterium
GCCCCCATCTGGGCGATCTCCGTGCTCATCCGGGCGAAGGTCTCCAGCGCGATATCCAGCCGGGCTTGCGTCTTCGGCGGCGCGAGGTAGTCGTTCACGAAGCGCCGCAGCTTGTACTCGACCTGGGCCTGCGGCGGCCCGTCCGGGTTCCGCAGCGGCCGGTAGATCAGCTCGTGNNCCCGCCGCTCCCGGGCCGCCCGCGAATTCGCTGGCGTGCGCGCCGGCCAGGTCACCGAACACGAACGCGCCGATCATGTAGTTGTGCGGCACGCAGGCCAGGTCGCCGGCCGCGTACAGGCCGGGCACCGTGGTGACGGCATTCTCGTCTACCCATACGCCCGAGGACGAGTGCCCGCCGCACAGGCCGATCTCCGAGATGTGCATCTCCACGTCGTGGGTCCGGTAGTCGTGCCCCCGGCCCGCGTGGAAGGTACCGCGAGTGGGCCGTTCGGTGGTGTGCAAGATGCCCTCGAGCGCGGAGATGGTCTCCTCGGGCAGATGGGTCAGCTTGAGATAGATCGGCCCGCGGGCCGAGGCGATCTCGCGGGCGACCTCGGCCATCATCTGCCCGGACCAGTAATCGCAGTCCACGAACCGTTCCCCGCGGTGGTTGACCTGGTAGCCGCCGAACGGGTTGGCCACATAGGCGCACGCGGGGCCGTTGTAGTCCTTGATCAGCGGATTGATCTGGAAGCACTCCAGGCCGCTGAGCTCCGCGCCCGCGTGGTAAGCCATCGCGTGCCCGTCCCCGGCGTTGGTGGGATTCTCGTACGTCCCGTACAGGTAGCCGCTGGCCGGCAGGCCCAGCCGCCCGCAGGCGCCGGTGGCGAGGATGACCGCGCCCGCTGACACCGTGACGAACTCGCCGGTGCGGGTGTTGAAACCGGCTACGCCGACGGCGCGTCCGGCCGCCGTCAGCACCCGGACCGGCATGACCCGGTTCTCGATGCGCACCCGCTCGCGTATCGAGCGCTGACGCAGCACGCGGTACAGCACCTTCTTGATGTCCTTGCCCTCGGGCATCGGGAGCACGTAGCTGCCGGACCGGTGCACCCGCCGGACGTCGTAATCACCGTGGGCGTCCTTGGCGAATTTCACCCCGTACCGCTCAAGACGCCGCACCATGTCATAGCCGCGGGAGGCGGTCTGGAACACCGTGCGCTGGTTGATGATGCCTTCGTTGGCCCGGGTGATCTCGGCGACGTAATCCTCCGGCGTGGCCTGGCCCGGGATGACGGCGTTGTTGACCCCGTCCATGCCCATGGCCAGGGCACCGGAGTGGCGGACGTGCGCCTTGTCCAGGAGCAGGACCGAAGCGCCCAGCTCGGCGGCCGTGATCGCCGCCATTGTCCCCGCGGTGCCGCCGCCCACGACCGCGACGTCGCAGCTCAGTTCCTGCCGCTGCCCAGGCGGCGGGACGTCCATGGGCCCGGTCAACGCAGCAGGTAGGGCATGTTGACGGTCACGGCGCCGGTCGGGCAGCGGGCCGCGCAGGGACCGCAGTACCAGCACTCGTCCACGTGCATGTACGCCTTGCCGGTATCGGGACTGATGGCCAGCGAGTCGAGGGGGCAGATGTCGACGCACAGCGTGCAGCCTTCGACGCACAGGGACGCGTCGATGGTCACCGGGACGTCGGTTCTGGTCTGGATGAGGGGCATGCTGAACTCCTGTTCTGTCGCGGATAACGGCGCTGACGGCAGGTCATCCGGCGCGCCGCGGCGCAGCTCGCCGTGCAGCACCACCCGGTCCCCGCGAACCCTGATGTACTCAAGGTCCACCGGGCGGCCGTCGGCCAGCCGGGTGAGGCGCTCCACCATCAGCAGGGCGGCGCCGGGCGGCGCCTCAAGGACGGCGGCCGAGTGCGGGTCCGCGCTGACCGCCTCGACCGTGAGGCTCGCGCCGCCGAGGGCCTGCCCGGCCTGGGCTTCGATCAGGGCGAAGATGTCGTTGTGGGCCAGGTCCTCGCCGAGCAAGGGCGCCCCGATATCGGCCACCAGGTAGGTAAGGTCGAGCGAGAACGGCCGGCCGTTCAGCCGCCGGAGCCGCTCGATGCAGACCACCGTCATGACGGGAGGGCCGCCGGGCGCCCGGAGCCGGGCGGCGACGGCCGGCGGCGGGACTATCGTTCCCGCGGTGCGGACCTCATTGACGACCTCCCCGTGCTCGCGCAGGGCCTCGGCGAGGCCCAGCAGCCGGTTCAGGCCATGGGGGTACTTTCGCGCTGCGACCATGGTGCCGACGCCTTGCACGCGGACCAGCAGTCCTTCGGCCCGGAGCATGCCGAACGCGTCCCGTATCGCATTTCGTGAGGCACCGAACGCCTGCGCCAGGCTCGCCTCGCCGGGAAGCAGGCCGTCCGGGAAAGCGCCCTGCAGCACCTGACGGCGCAGGACGTCGGCCACCTGCCGGGCGGAGTCGGCCCGCCGGCGCCGCGGATCAGCGAACACCTCCGGTACCGCCGTGGCCCGGCCGGGACTCGTAGACGACATGGCACAAAAACTACTTGCCCGATCCAGAAAGGGGAATATGCTCGGCGTT
>PLIQ01000196.1 GCA_003140115.1 Actinomycetota bacterium
ATCGGGCTGCTCGGCAAGAGCGTGGAAGTCGCCCAGCAACTCGCGGCGATCATCATCATCCCGATCTTCTTCAGCAGCGCCCTCGTCCCGGCTGGCACGATGCCGCCCTGGCTGCGTGTCGTCACCGCCAACCAGCCTGTCACCCAGGCCGTCGACACCCTGCGGGCACTGCTCCTGAACCAGCCGCCCGGTAGCCACCTCTGGCTCACGCTGACCGAGTTCGGCGGCATCATCGTCGTCGCCTTCACCCTCGCCACCATCTTGTTCAAGCGAACCGCCAACGCCTTAGCTGTCGGTGGATGAGGGCCAGTGGTCTGCTGCCCACTCCGCCCAGCCCGGCCATCCCGCTGGCGGGCCGGGGATGTCACCGCCGCCGAGTTCGGCGGCGTCAGGGACCTGGAACTGGTCCCGCCACTGGTCGACGTCGGCCTCGGTCATCGGGAACGTCTGATGGGGTGCCGTGGCCTGGCGGTGCGCGATCCGGGCGAGCTGGACGTCCTTGTCTACGGGCAGGTAGATCACCTGGCAGGCGGCCCCGGCTGATCGTGCCAGCCAGCGCAGTGCCGACCGTTCATCACGGCCCCAGAGCCCGAAGTCGAGCACGACGCTGGTCCCCAGCCGCAGCGCCTGCAGGGCCACCGAGATGAGCCGCCCCTCCAGTACGAAGCGCTGGCCGTCGGCCAGCGGCTCGCCGAACAGCGGGACCATCCNNNCGGGACACTGATCCGGCGGTACGTCCTGGCACTGACCCCGGCAGGGGGCAGGCGTTGAGGCCGCGGCCTCGGTACCGCCGCTAAGCGGCGGCGCGGGTCGTCATGGCAGCGCAACAGCACATGCCTTCACCATAACCGGTAGCGCCCGGCCTGCCCAGCGGTCAGGGCGTCGCCGCGAAGTGCTCCGCGAGCAGCGCCGCCACCTGATCGGCGGCCTGTTCGGGCAGCCAGTGCGAGGCGCCGTCGAGTTCAGTGAAGCGATAGGGCCCGGTGACGTAGTGCCCGCACAGCTCGGCCGCGGCCCGCGACACGAGCCGATCGCGGTTACCCCAGACGAATATCGTCGGCACCCGGATCGGCCCGGCCGGCTCGCGCAGGCTGAACGGCATGGCCCGGTACCAGTTGAGCGGACCGCGCAGCACCGCCGGATCCCGGGCCCGGGCGGCGTAGCGGTCCGCGCTGGCCGGATCGAGCCCGGTGCGCACCAGGGTGTCGCGGAAGGCCTGGCCGCCACGGCGGCCGAGCACGCGCTCGGGCAGCCAGGGCAGCTGGCAGGCGGCCATGTACCATGAGCGCGCCGCCTGGCCGCCGGTAATCAGGGCCCGGGCGAACGCCTGCGGGTGCGGCACCGACAACGCGGCCAGCGAGGTCACCCGTCCCGGGTGGCGCCCAGCCACGTACCAGGCCAGGGCAGCGCCCCAGTCGTGCCCGGCCAGGTGGAACCGTTCCGCTCCGGCCGCGTCGGCCAAGGCGAGCACGTCCGCCGCCAGCTGGGAGTTCCGGTACGCGGATCGGGCAAGCGGCCGGGCCCCTGGGGAGTAGCCGCGCAGGTCGGGCGCCAGGACCCGGTAGCCGCCCCCGGCGAGCGCGGACGTCGCCCGGTCCCAGCAGTGACGGTCCTGCGGAAAGCCGTGCAATAGGATGGCAACGCCTTCGGGCCCGTCCCCGCCCGCCGCGGCGGTGTCGGTGACCTCAAAGCTGAACGCCGCGTTGGTAAAGCGCTCCATGCCGCCATCGTCCTCCCCCGGGGCGCGCCGTCCGGCGCTCAGGCCTGAATTCAGCAGCGCCGCACGGTGTCCTCGGCTAGCTCCGCCTGCTTGGATACTCTTTACGATCGGGAGGTGGCATGCGGATCGGTGTGGTCTTCCCGCAGACCGAACTAGGCGGCGACGCGGGCGCGGTGCGAGCCTGGGCCCAGCGGGCCGAGGAACTCGGGTTTACCCATGTGCTGGCCTACGACCACGTGGTGGGCGCGGACCCCGCNNATCCTGCCGCAGCGGCAGACCGTGCTGGTCGCTAAGCAGGCGGCCGAGGTGGACCTGCTCACCGGCGGGAAGTTCCGGCTGGGCGTGGGCATCGGCTGGAACCGCGTCGAGTACGAGGCCCTCGGCCAGGACTTCAGCACGCGCGGCAGGCGCCTGGAAGAGCAGATCACGCTGCTGCGGCGGCTGTGGACCGAGCAGACCGTGACGTTCAGCGGGCCCTTCGACCAGATCACCGGGGCGGGCCTGGCGCCGATGCCGGTGCAGCGGCCGATCCCAGTGTGGATCGGCGCTCGGTCGGCGCCCGCCTACCGCCGCATCGGGCGGCTTGCCGACGGCTGGTTTCCCATGGCGGCCCCGGGCCCGCAGCTCGATGAGGCCCGCCGGATCGTGGCGGAGGCGGCCGCGCAGGCCGGCCGCGACCCGGCCAGCCTCGGCATGGAAGGGCGCGTGAGCTGGCAGCAGGACGGGGACGAGCTGGCGGCGGCGATGCGGCAATGGCAGGACGCGGACGCCACGCACCTGTCGGTCAACACCATGGGTGCCGGCCTGAAGACCGTCGATGACCACCTGGCCGCCCTGGCCGCAGCAGCCGAGGCAGCTAAGACGATCAGCGGCTGAGGACATCCGGTGGTTCCCGCAGTAGCGAGCAGCTGATAATGCCTCAGCGGTGCAGGGCGCCCTCCTGCGCCAACAGCGCGAGGACGGAGGCGAGCCCAGCTCGGGCGGCATGACGCCGCCATAGTGGCCAAGGCCGTGCGCCCGTCGATTGAGGTTATCGCCGTGCAGTCCGAGGCGGCCGCGGCCGCGTACCGGTCCTGGCGGGCAGGCACCCTCGTAGCGGACACCAGCAGGATTTTCGCGGAAGGGCTGGCTACCCGGACCGCGTTCGAGTTGCCCCGGCAGATCTGCGGAGGCAGCTGGATGACTTCGTCCTGGTCTGCGAGGACAGGATCAGGACGGCGACGCGGGTCATGATCGAGAAGACGCGCAACCTCGTCGAACCGGCCGGCGCAGCCGGCCTGGCAGCGGTACTCGCCGACCCACAGCGATTCGCGGGCCGGAAGGTGGCGATCTTCTGCAGTGGCGGCAACATCAGTCCGGCGCAACTAGCAGAACTGTTGCGGCACGAGCCAGGCTGACTTCCGCCCGCTCCCGCCCGCCCCCTCCGCTCCTCACGCCCCAAGCGCCCGAAGCGCCCCGCGCCGGGACCGTCTCCCAACGTCATGGATGCGGCACCCTGATGGATCTTCCCATCACGCTGCTGCATCCACGCTGTTCCTCCCCGGCCCCGACGGGACCCTCCGGGCCAGGGATGATGCGGATGGGAAGCACGGGACGCTGGAGGCCCCGAAGGCGCGGCCCGTTCGCCGGCCATCCGCTGGAGGCCGCCGCGAAGTGGCCGGCTCGGTCGAGCCGGTTGTAGTGGATGAGGTCGCGGGGGTACGCGCGCCCGGCCCAGCTCTGCGGGGGCTTGATAGAGCTCGTCGGGGAAGACGCTGATGGCAAACGGGATGGTGATGCTGCGCGCAGGCCGAATTGCCCGAGCCTGTCCTTGGTGATTAGCTCGCCTGGTGAAGCTTCTGCTGACGTCGGCTGGCCTGCGCAACCAGACCCTGCGGCAGGCACTGCAGGACCTGCTGGGTAAGCCGTTCGCGTCGGCGAACGTCGTGTACGTGCCGACCGCGTCCGTCGCCGCGCCCGGCGACCACGGGTGGTTCGTGGCCGACTTGAACCAGCTGTATGGCCTGGGCTGGCGCGAGTTTGACATCCTGGAGCTGAACGGCCTGCCCCGGCAGATGGTGCTCGGCCGCCTGTTGCACGCTGACGTCATCTATGTGGAGGGCGGCAGCCACTATCACCTCGCGCGCAGCATAACCGGTAATGGCCTGGCCGACGGTCTGCTGAAGGCGCTGGAGGATCGTGTCTACGTGGGCGTGAGCGCCGGATCGATGATCTTCAGCCG
>PLIQ01000112.1:0-137 GCA_003140115.1 Actinomycetota bacterium
CACGTGGTGGGCGCGGACCCCGCAGTGCACAAGGGCTGGGACGGCCCCTACGACGTGCGCACCACGTTTCACGAGCCGATGGTCCTGTACGGCTACCTGGCCGCGGTGACCTCCATGGAGCTGGTCACCGGGATCAT
>PLIQ01000112.1:175-2603 GCA_003140115.1 Actinomycetota bacterium
AGCACGCGCGGCAGGCGCCTGGAGGAGCAGATCACGCTGTTGCGGCGGCTGTGGACCGAGCAGACCGTGACGTTCAGCGGGCCCTTCGACCAGATCACCGGGGCGGGCCTGGCGCCGATGCCGGTGCAGCGGCCGATCCCGGTGTGGATCGGCGCTCGGTCGGCGCCCGCCTACCGCCGCATCGGGCGGCTTGCCGACGGCTGGTTTCCCATGGCGGCCCCGGGCCCGCAGCTCGATGAGGCCCGCCGGATCGTGGCGGAGGCGGCCGCGCAGGCCGGCCGCGACCCGGCCAGCCTCGGCATGGAAGGGCGCGTGAGCTGGCAGCAGGACGGGGACGAGCTGGCGGCGGCGATGCGGCAATGGCAGGACGCGGACGCCACGCACCTGTCGGTCAACACCATGGGTGCCGACCTGAAGACCGTCGATGACCACCTGGCCGCCCTGGCCGCAGCAGCCGAGGCCGCTAAGACGATCAGCGGCTGAGGGCATCCGGTGGTTTCCGCAGCGGGGACCTCGTGCTCCATGTCAAAGCCGGGTTCTGGAACGCCGGCTCCCGACCGCATGTGCGGACGGTCTTCGCCACGCGCGTGTGACGGCCTCGCCCGTTCACGCATGAGCGTAAGCGCCTCAGCGTCACGCGCCAGGACAACCAACTCTGCCCGCTCGCCGACGAGCAGCTGATAACGCCTTAGCGGTGCAGGACGCCCTCCGCAAGGTGGCGATCATCTGCAGCGGCGGCAACACCAGTCCGGTGCAACTAGGGCAACTGTCGCGGCACGAGCCAGGCTGACTTCCGCCCGCTCCCGCCCGCCCCCTCCGCTCCTCACGCCCCAAGCGCCCGAAGCGCCCCGCGCCGGGACCGTCTCCCAACGTCATGGATGCGGCACCCTGATGGATCTTCCCACCACGCTGCTGCAGCCACGCTGTTCCTCCCCCGGCCCCGACGGGACTCCCCCGGCCAGGGATGATGCGGATGGGAAGCACGGGACGCTGGAGGCCCTACGTATCGGTAAACACGACCAAGACACATCAGCGGCACCTGTACCAGAAGCTCGGCGTGCGCAGCCGCAGCCAGGCCGTCGAGCGGGCCCGCGATCGGCCTGCTTGCGCCCTCGTCTCGCCGACGCGGTCAGTGACCCGGAGACGGCGATGGTCCACGCAGCTGCGGTCATCTGCGCGCAGGCCACATTGCCCGAGCCTGTCCTTGGTGATTAGCTCGCCTGGTGAAGCTTCTGCTGACGTCGGCTGGCCTGCGCAACCAGACCCTGCGGCAGGCCCTGCTGGACCTGCTGGGTAAGCCGTTCGCGTCGGCGAACGTCGTGTACGTGCCGACCGCGTCCGTCGCCGCGCCCGGCGACCACGGGTGGTTCGTTGCCGACTTGAACCAGCTGCATGGCCTGGGCTGGCGCGAGTTGGACATCCTGGAGCTGAACGGCCTGCCCCGGCAGATGGTGCTCGGCCGCCTGTTGCACGCTGACGTCATCTATGTGGAGGGCGGCAGCCACTATCACCTCGCGCGCAGCATAACCGGTAATGGCCTGGCCGACGGTCTGCTGAAGGCGCTGGAGGATCGTGTCTACGTGGGCGTGAGCGCCGGATCGATGATCTTCAGCCGTAATCTCCACGAACGTTCCGCCAGCATCATCGGGGACGCCGCTGACCTGCACGTCCTCGGCGCGACCACACTTGACCCTCCGCTTGGCCTCTTCGACTGGTATCTCAAGCCGCACCTGTACTCGCCGGATTTCCCGGAGCGCGACGACGCCTGGGCCGATCGGATCGCCGCGCGGGCGAACTTCCCGGTCTATTTCATCGACGATGAGACAGCCATCCGCGTCAACGGCGACCAGACGGACATCCTCTCCGAAGGCCGGTGGCGGTTTCACCCATAGCTCACGGAGCGAAACCTCGCCGCGGCAGCCGATCCGTCCAGCGCCGGCCGATCACTACGAGCGTGGATAGCTAGCTCGGCGCATTGACACATCCGGGCCAGGAGCGGAATTCTTGCAAGTTGCAGAACAATTTTTTATGCAACCGACCGGACCGCCGAGGAACCCGATGGACGTGAGGATGCCGATGATCACCAGCGAGAGGGACGGGGACCTGATGACCCGCCGGCCGGCGGCCATAGTGACCAGCGAGCACACGCTCAAGATCGAGGCGGCCCGCGCCGGGGTCGGCGTCGGGGAGTACCGGGCCCGGCTCCGGCAAGGACTGCTGTGGTGCTACCGCTGCCAGGACTGGCACCAGGCCGACGCCTTCCCGGCCGACGCGCGCCGGCACAGCGGCCGGTCCGGATCATGCCACCAGGCCATCCGCGCCGCCGCCCGCGACGCGCTCGCCAGCCGAGGCCAGTCCCCCGCGCCGGCCGCCGTATGGGTCATCCGGCGCCCCGGACCGGCCCCGCAGCCGCCGCCCGGCGGGCAGC
>PLIQ01000081.1 GCA_003140115.1 Actinomycetota bacterium
ACCGTCCCGCCGGTGAAGGTGTTCGCGCCACCGGCTCCGCTGGCGCTGAAAAGCCCGAAGGTGACGCCCCCCGCCAGCGTCGCCGCGGCTCCGGCGGTCGCCACGGAGCCCACGATAATGGCCAGCCACTTCTTCTTCTTCCTTGACATCTTCATTCTTGGCCCCCGTTAGGTCATATTTTTTGCTGATATCGGATTGAAATGAACCGACCAGCTAAAACAATCTTAACAGGAATGCTTTTTTTAGGAAATTTCCGGCCGGGCGGCGATCCAGAAGGACACCCCGGCCACGATCCAGAGCAGAGCCGACGCGAGAAGCATGACGAGGACCCGGGGAGTGTGCATGGCGACGAGGACATAGCCGCCGCGCGGAATGGAAAAGCGATATAGCCCGATAACATCGGATGCCGGGCGCGGCGTCGCGTCCGCGGAGTTGTTCGCGTCCCCCTTGGTGATGTAGCTAACCGCGCCGTCCTGGACCCGCACCGCCACGATGCGGTGGGTGATGATCTCCAGGCTTCCGGGCGCGGCACGGAAGCTGATGATCTGGCCGGCATGGAAGTGGCTGGCCTGCGCGGCGGTCACCGGGGCGTCGACGACGATGTCGCCGACGGCGATGGTCGGGGTCATGGAGCCTGAGATGATCGTCATCACCGGCTGCCCGTAGACCACTCGCTGGCCGTCGGCCGAGGTCCGGGATCCGACGGCGATGACGATCGTCAGCACGGCCACGAGCGAGATCAGGATGACCACGGTCCTGGATAGCGCCCGGAGGTACCAGCGCCGCGGGCTCCGTACCTGGCTGGGCTTGCTGTCTGCCGAGAGAGTGGAGGGTATCGGTGCTGTGGTGACGCTCATCTNNCAGTTGCAGGCATCCGGGGGTGGTCATGCACAGCCGTCCGGCCCGGTCCGCTGGGAGGAGAGAGCGTGAATTTGATATACCGGGCAAATCGGGGCACCATTACTCTTCTGGGCACATATACGCAGCGGCGTAAACACCTGTTAGCGCGCCGAGATACCCGTCGGACCACGCGTAGTTAATTGGGTCAGAATCCCGGCCTATCCGGTTACCGCCGGGCTACCGCGTCCGGCCGGCGGCCAGCAGCCGCAGGGCCTGTGCCCGCCGCACGGCCGAGGACCGGTCACGGACCTGAAGCTTGGCGTAGATGCTGCGGATGTGAGCGTTGACGGTGTTCGGCGAGACCGACAGCTCGCCGGCGATCTCGGGCCGGGACAGGTTGGTCGGCAGATATCGCAGCACCCTGAGCTCGCCCGGGCTGAGCTCCTCCGCCGGCGGCAATGGGGACTGCTCTTTGGCCCCCGGGGATGAGCCGTGCAGGACGTCGAGGATGTCGGCGAGCAGCGCAGCGTGGGCCGTCTGATGCCGGGGCAGCGCCTCGAGCAGCTCTGCTGAGCCGGTCATCGCGAACGGCAGGACCAGCCGGTCAGACTCCGCCAGGGCCAGCGCCCGTTCAGCCGCCTGGCTGGCCGCACGCTGGTCACCGAGTTCACGATAGGCGAGTCCGGCCAGCAGGTCCGCCTCAACGACCGTGACGTAACCGAGGACTGGTGCCGTGCCGTCCAGCACATCCCGCACCGCGCCCAGGGCCCCGGCCGGATCACCTTCCGCGAGGCAGATCACCGCGCGGGCATTACGGATCTCACCGGAGCCGGCCCGCTCATCATCGAGCGCCGCGAGCAACGCGCGGGCCTCGCCGGTCAGCCCGAGGCGGGCCTGGGTGGCCAGCATCCAGCCGGTCACCTGGCTCGCCAGCGCCTGTGATCCCTCCAGCTGCGATCCCAGGTAGTCGGCCGCGCTGAACTCCTGCAGCGCCTCGTGGCGGCGGCCGCGGCCGGCGTGCAGCATCCCGGCCGTTTGGTGCAGGAGCAGCCTGATGTCCGGCCCGGTGTCTGTTTGCAGGGCCCGTTCGGTGCGCCGCAACCACCGTTCGCCCTCGTCGAACTCACCCAGAAACACCATCGTGCCGGCCAGCGTCATCAGCGCGGGTGCGATCACCGGCTCCGCGCCCCAGCCGTACCGTTCGGCGAGCGCGATCGCCTCGCGGCAGCGCGCCTGAGTCGTGGCGAACGGGTGGATCTTCGGCATGGCAGCACCATGGAAGATAGATGCGAAACCGAGCTGCGCGAGGCAGCCGGCTTCCAGGTACGGACGGCCGATCTCCCGGGCCAGGACGGCGCCCTCCCGGAGGTGGCGTTCAGCGTCTGGTAGCCCCAGCGACCACGCCTCGGCGGTCCCCAGGTTCATCAGCGCCACTGCCCGCAGGTCGCTGCCCAAGGCGATGTCCTCATCGGATGGCCCGGTCACCGGGGAGGCCAGGAATCTGACCTGCTCGATGACGCTGGCCAGGTGGCCGCGCCGCCTGGCCAGCGACAGCTTCAGCGACGCGATCGCTACCTGGAGGCGGCGCTGGCGACCNNGGCGGGAAGGCGCGCAGCAGCGCCTGCATGGTCTGCGCCTGCCCGTCGAGGGTCAGGCTGAACGAATGGTCGGCGAGCAGCTGGGCCGCCTCCGGCCAGTCGCCGGCCGCCTGGGTGTGCCGGATGGCCTCGGCCACATGGCCCTGCAAGGTGAACCATCCGGCGGCGCGCCGGTGCAGCGCGGGTATTTCCGCGGGCAGCGTGCGGCGCAGCTCCAGCCGGAGCAGATCCGCGAACAGGTGGTGGTAGCGGAACCACGCGCGCCCGGGGTCCAACGATTCGACGAACGCGTTCGCGTCCTCGAGATCCAGCAGGATCTGTTCCGAGCCCGGACGGCTGGTCAGCAGGTCGGCTAGCTCGCCGTTGACCCGATCGAGCAGGGAGGTACGCAGGAGCAGATCCTGGACGTCGGGCGGCTGGCGGTCGAGCATCTCGGCGAGCAAGTACTCGGCGACCGTGCGCTCGCTGCCGGAGAACTCGGTGACGAACCGCTCCGGGTCCGGGTGACCGGCCAGGGAGATCGCCGCGAGCCGCAGGCCCGCGGCCCACCCCTCGGTCCGCTGGTACAGCAGCGCCGCCCCGGCCGCGGACAGCGCGATGCCCGAGGCGTCGAGAAGCTCGCGGGTCTCGCGCTCGGAAAAGCGCAGGTCCGCCGCGCGGATCTCAGCCAGCTCGCCGGCCAGGCGCAGCTGATGCAGGCCCAGCCGCACATCGTGACGCGTGGTCAGGATCGCATGCACCTGCGGGGGAAGGTTCGTCAGGAGCCGGGTGAGCTGAGGGAGCGCGTCCGGCGAGGCCAGCTCGTGGAGATCATCAATAACCAGCGTGACGCTGCTACGAGCATCGGCGAGCTCTGACAGCACCCGGTTGGCCATCGCGGGCGCGTTGAAGTCAGGCGTCGCTGCCGGCGGTTCCGCGCCGCTGTCTGCACCGGTGGCCTGTCGGATCGCGTCGAGCAGGGCAAGCCAGAACTGCTGGGCGTCTTGCTGGTCGCGTTGCACCTGCACGAGGGCGAGCCGGCGCGGCTGCCCCGGACGGCCGGCCCAGACGCGTAGCAGCGACGTCTTCCCGCTGCCGGCCGGAGCGGAAATGATCGTCACCTTCCGCGCCGCCGCGCGATCCAGGGCAGCGACAAGATCGGCCCGGTCGATCAGCCGGGGAGTTGCCGGAGCCAGCGTCATAGGCCTGCCTTGATATCTATGTCTGACCCCCCTGACGTCGGTCACGCAGTCCTGGCACCCTAGCGGGGCTAGGGCCTGAGGACGATCTTGCCGCGGGTGTGGCGGCGCTCGAGCTCGGTGTAGGCCTCGCGGACCTGCGACAGCGGGTAGACGTTCGCGATCGGCACCTCGAGGTGCCCATCGGCGATCAGGCCGGCCAGCTCGGCGAGCACCTTGGCGCCCGGCCCGGCCGCTGTCCCCCCGTCAGTCTTCACCCCGTGCTTCGCGGCGGCCGCGAAATCGACGATGGTGTCGATCCGCCCGGCCGCGACGCCGAGGGCGAGGGCTAGCTCGACGTACCCGTTGCCGTAGGTGTCGATGAAGGCGTCCACGCCGCTGGGCGCGACGGCCCTGATCCGGTCGGCGACCCCGTCACCGTACGCGACCGGGATCACGCCGTGGCTCTTCAGCCACTCGTGGTTGCTCTCGCTCGCCAAGCCGATGACCGTAGCCCCGGTACGGCGGGCGAGTTGGACGGCGAGCGAGCCGACCCCTCCGGCGGCTCCGGAGATGACAACGGTCTCGCCCTCCTTGGGCTGGACGGCGTGTACCGCCCCCCACGCGGTCGCGCCCGCGACAAACAGGCCGCCGGCCACCTCCCATGAGACCTTCTCCGGTTTGCGCGTGAGGTCGCCGGCCTCGACCAGGACCAGCTCGGCCTGGGAGGCCCGGCCGTTCGTGAACCCGATCACCTCATCGCCGGGCGAGAATCCGCCGACCCCGGCGCCGACCTCCTCGACGACCCCGGCGAGGTCGCTGCCCTGCCCGGACGGGAACGTCGACGGGAACAGCTCCGCCACCGCCCCCGTGCGGATGACCGCCTCACTGGGATTGATGCCAGCCGCCTTCACTCGTACGAGGACCTGCCCGTCCCCGGGCACCGGGCGTTCCACCTCGTCGACCCGCAGCACGTCGATCCCGCCGAACTCGTCGTACCTGACTGCCTTTACCATGATCCCTCTCCCCTTGACTCGCTGAATCAGTAGGCGGGCAGCGGCTGCGCCGATGCCAGCTCCCGGAGCAGCCGCCGCCGCTCGCTGACATCGCTAACGGCGCCCCGGGCGGTCTTGCCCATGTCAATCCNNACAGGTACTCGGTGAGCGAGCCGCCGAGCAGCAGGCCCACCGCGCCGCCGGCCCCGGCGATCGCGCCGAACACGCCGAACGCCGTGTTGCGCTCCTTTGGCTCGGTGAAGGTGGTGGTCAGCAGCGACAGCGCCGAGGGCACCAGGATCGCGGCGAACGCGCCCTGGCAGGCCCGCGCGGTGATCAGCATGGTGAAGTTGACCGAGGCGCCGCCGATGGCCGAGACCCCGGCGAAGCCTGTCAGTCCGGTCAGGAACGTGACTCTCCGGCCCAGCAGGTCAGACAGCTTGCCGCCGAGCAGCAGCAAGCTACCGAACGACAGCGTGTACGCGGTGAGCACCCACTGCCGGTCCACCGTCGAGAAATGCAGCGCATGCTGTGCCGACGGCAACGCGATATTCATCACCGTCAGGTCCAGCACCACCATCAGCTGCGCTAGGCCGATCACCCAAAGCAGCAGCCAGCGCCGTCGGTCCAGGCCGCCACCGGCAACCGTGGCTTCAGCCATGACGATCACACTCCGCTCCCTTGCTAACACGCCTTATTGGACTCCGCGTCGGCGTTTGACGCCGAGATCGCCTTTGCAGTCTTGTGACCAGGCAGGTCAGCGGTCCTCGCCTGATCCAGGTGATTCGCCCCCGAGACCCTCAGGCGGCCGCGCTGGCCGGCGAGCTCCGATAGCACCCCGGTCGGCCATCGCCCACCCGTTGACGTCGGGTGTCGCCGCGATCCCATCCCGTCCCGCGTTGTCCTGATGCGGCGAATCACCACGATCCGGTGATGACCTCTTACCTGCCTGAAACTGCTGGCCGATTCACAAGTCAGCAAGCCATAGGTTGCCGCGCGCCGTCTCGCTTAGCGAGACTCGAAGGTATCTGACGCTGCTTCGGAGGAGTCTGACATGGCGCGCGCTCAGGGAGAACACGCTGTCGTCCTGGGCGCGAGCATGGCGGGCCTGCTGACCGCTCGGGTGCTGAGCGAGTCGTTCCGCGAGGTCACCGTCATCGAGCGCGACGTGCTTCCCGCCGAGGCCGGTCAGCGGCGCGGCGTTCCGCAGGGGCGGCACCTGCACGCGCTGCTCTGCCGCGGCGGGCAGATTCTCGACGACCTGTTCCCCGGCCTGACCAAGCAGGTCGCCGAGGCCGGTGCCCCGGTCGGGGACCTGCTCGGCAACATCCGGTGGTTCCTGTCCGGGCATCGCCTCGCCCAGGCCGACATCGGCCAGCCCGTCCTGTTCGCTACCCGGCCGGTGCTCGAGGCGCACGTCCGGTCGATGGTAAAGGGCCTCAGCGGCGTGACCTTCCTCGAGGGCCGCGACATCATCGGGCCGGTGGCCGCGGGAAACAAGCGGCGGGTGACCGGGGTCCGGGTCCGTTCCGACGGCGGAGCCGAGGATGTCATCGACGCCGGCCTGATCGTGGATACCACCGGCCGCGCCTCACGGGCGCCGGCGTGGCTTGAGGAACTGGGCTACGCCCGGCCTGTCGCGGAGAAGGTGACCGTCGACGTCGCCTACGCGACGCGGAGCTACCGGCTGCCGCCAGATGTACTGGGCACGGACCAGCTGATCATGAACTTCTGGACCCCGGAGCATCCGCGTGCCGCCGGCCTGGAGAAGACCGGTGACCGGTTCCTGCTGACCGCCGCCGGGCTGCTCGGCGACCACCCGCCGACCGATCCGAAAGGCTTCGGCGAGTTCGTCGCGAGCCTGCGGTTCCCGGACATCCCCGAAGCCATCAGGGCCGGCGAGCCCCTCGACGACCCGGTCGCGTTCCGCTATCCGGCGAACGTCCGGCAGCGCTACGAGCGGATGCGGGACTTCCCCGAGGGCTTCCTCGTTCTCGGCGACGCGGTGTGCGCCTTCAACCCGATCTACGGCCAGGGCATGACGTCTGCCGCGCTCCAGGCGATCGCGCTGCGCGGGCTACTGGCCGACGGGCAGCCGCTGACCTGGCGCCGGCACTTCCAGGCGATGGCCAAGGCGGTCGATGACCCCTGGACCATCTCGACCAGCAACGACCTGGGCTTCCCGGGCGTGACCGGGAAGCGCACGCCCCTCGTCCGGATCGTGAACGCCTACCTGCCCCGGCTGCACGAGCTCGGGGAGCGGGATCCGGACGCCGCCGCGGCGTTCCTCCGGGTCGTCGGGCTGCTTGAGCGCCCCCAGACGATGCTGCGGCCGAGACTCGCACTGCGGGTGCTGACCAGGCGGTGGCAGTCCTAGCTTTCTTAAGCGGCTCTTCTACGCGACGTCGAACTCGTTGCCCGAGCGGTCCAGCCGTGCACTGCCACGGGCTGGACCGCTTCGCGCGTTTTGCCGGATCAGATGATCGCCACGGTGATGAGCGGATTTGTATATGGGGGTCCTGGCTCGTCACCACACCAGCCCGTATGCACCGGGTCGGATGTGGCGCCGCCTGCCGAATTGAAGGCCCTGGTGTCCGCGTAGAGCTCGAAGCTATAGCAACCAGCCGGAGCGCCTGCAGGGAGGTAATACACGCCGCTGAAGCTGAACGACGTCGCCGACGGATCCCCGCTTGCGGTGTACCACTGCGAATCAGGCGGGTTCGTCGTGGCCGGGACCGGGCTGATGCCACCGCAGCCGCCGACGCTGACCAGAGCCTGGCGCAGGTGCGCTGAGCTCACGGCGGCGGTGAACCGCAGCGCGATGGCGCTTCCCGAGGTGTCGATCAGCGCGCACCCCGATGCTGGCGGGTAGGCCGTCATCCATGCCGTCGGGTCGATCGGACCGCCCACGCCGGTGGTTGGCTGCCAGCTCACGTTGAACGGTGTCGGATGCGGGGCACTGCCGTCGACCACGAGCAGCAGGGTCCGGGCCGGAGACAGCGGGATCGGGTTCAGCGACGCGTCGGCTAGTTCGAGGGTCAGCAGGTAGACACCGTCGGCCTTGGCGTCGCTCCAGTCCATCAGCATGTTCGTGTACGGGCCTGACTCGGCGGACAGCTCTGAGATCGCGTACCAGCCGCTCGGATTGACCGGCTGGATCACCACTGGCGGCGAAGGGAACGGCCGCGGCACGGTCCAGGTATCCAGTATCGGAGCCGGCGAGCTGAACGACGCCGGAGCCGGAGTCGGGATGCCTGAGCCTGGAGCGTACTGCGACATGATGCGGTAGTAGGCCGCAGCCGGGTAGGCCACGCCGCCGTACAGGTACAGCTCACCGTAGAAGGTGGCGGTCGCCGGGCAGGCCGGCGGGACAGCGAGGTCGCTCTGATCGCAGGTGCAGCCGCCAGACGGCGGGACTACCGGCCGAGGCTGGCTGACTCTCGTCGCGAACCCGGTGGCACCGCTGAAGGTACCGCCGCCTGAGTAGGGCTCAGAGACCGGCAGCAGGCCGACATACTGGAAGCCGAGTTGGTCGGGGTTAACCTGCGGTGGCGTGCACGGGACCGGAGAGGCGATCGCGATCGGCGATGCCTGCACGATGACCGGCGGAATCGGGTTGTCTCCCCACGCGATGTCGAAGGCGCCGTCGTAGATCGTCTGGGTGCCGCCGGAAAGGGCCTGGGTGACGACGATGCTCACGTCAGGCACCGCGATGAACTCATACCACTCGGGTACGAAGACATCGATGCAGCGCCAGAAAGGACCGTAGTACCGACCAGGGTCGATCTGGGCCGGCATCCCGGAATCGGCGGCCTCGCCTCCGGCGCGTGCCGCAAGCGGCGGGGTGACCTGCCGGGCGAAGGCTGGCGCTCGCAGCAGGCTGGCGAGCTGCGTCACATCGTCGCCGAACCCGCCGGAACTGCGGGCGGCGCTGAGCACGGCCCCGGCCCGTGCGCCTAGTGCCGCTTCGAGGTCACCGCCGACCCGCAACCGCTCGACGTGGGCTGCCGGCTGCGGCGCGGTCGCCTGTGCCGATGGCGCGGTCACCAGGTCGGCAACCGTCGGCCTGGTGAAGACTTCCGGGAAGCAAATGCGCTCCTCGCGCCAGCGCAGGATCCACTCGATCTCGAAGGCCGGGATCCAGAAGCAAAAATCACCACAGACATCGGTCTGCACCGTGGTGACCAGCTCCCGCTTGCAGGACACGGGGAACAGCCATCCCCACGGCCACGGCTCAGGGAAGAAACCCCAATAGTCGCACACGGTGTCGAACACCTCGACGGTCGCGTACGGCACGGGAAGGTCGATGCCGGTGGCCGGGTCACGCTGGACGACCTGCCCGCACACCCGGCGGAACAGCCAGAGGCCAGGGTCCACCTCCCACCGCAATCGCTCAGCGAGCGCGGAAACGGTGTGGCCCTCGAATTCCGATGCTGGCAGCCCGGTCAGGCCCGAGAGCCGGGCGGCCTGAAGGCCGTTGAGCGGGCGCTCGGCCGGAGTTGGCTTGTTGGTGCTCATCTGTACTCCCCCTGTTGCTGATTCATGTCATGTGGAACTGGCGCGCTGTGGCGGCCTGTGGCGGCGGCTGGCGCGCGCCATGTCTAGCGCGAGCTGGATGACCTTGGCCGTTGCGGCCGGGGTCGCGGGTAGTGCCGTGACCTGCGCCGGCCCGGGACTGGCAGCGCCGGCCGGCGAAGTTGGTGTTCTGGTGCGCGCGAGCGCGCGTCGTCCTTGGCCGCAGCAACTCATGCCGCCGCCTCCGCTGGCTCGTGGCGGCCTTCGCGCGATCGTGCCGCCTGCTCAAGCAGGCAGGCGGCGCCAGAAAGCGCTAGCCACGTTGCCGCCCGCCGGTACCACTTGACGCGGCCAGATCCCCCCGAGCAGCTCAAGGGCGTCCGCGTGGACTCATTCGCGACAAATACGGCAACGGGCAGGGCCACCCACATGCTGGCGCAGTAGAAGCAGTCCATGACCTGGCCAAGCTGGCTCTGGCCAGCCGCTCGGCGCAGCCGCAGCACCAGGTCAGCCGGGCCGTCTTCTTCGGTCAGCAGATGAGTCATCCGCCACGTCGCCAGGGCGGCGAGCGTGAACCTCACCGGCCAGTTCGGCGGATTGGCGCTAGGCGCGGGCGGGATTGCGTGCGCGATACGTCGAGAAGACAATGTATTCGGCTCCGTCCTTTCGTCTCGGTCTTACGTCGGTACGGAGACGGCGAGGCCCGGCTAGATACAGCAGATGAGGATTCGGCCGGCCGAATTACCTGCGGGCAGATAAGTATCTAGACCCGGGACCGGCGCGATCCCTGACTTTTCCTGTCTATCGCTTATTCCCGGATAATTCGGGAAGAATANNGGCCGTTCGGTAAAAAGGAATTTCAATTTGTCCGAACGGACCTTGGTATTACGGTCTCCGCCCGGGTCCGCACTTGCGGGGCCGGTATGCCCTCGGCCGGGTGTGCGGAGCGGCAGCGTCCCGCGTAACGCCTCTCGCCTCCCACCCGCACCAAGATCTGGGAGCATTCGGGCTTCCGGGAGCGCTTTGGGTACTGGGGTGCTTTTTACTCCCGGAAGCCCGGATC
>PLIQ01000243.1 GCA_003140115.1 Actinomycetota bacterium
GACAGCGTCCCGGTCGACAGCGTCCCGGTCGACAGCGTGCCGGTGAGCAGCGGCTGGGCCAGCAGCGCGCGGGCCAGGCGGGCGTAGACCGGCTCGGGCCCCTCGGCCCACAGCCGGGCACTTGTGTCGTAAGCGGCCCGGACGCCCTCGCTCAGCTCAGTAGCGGGGCGGCCCGGAGCGCCTGTGTCTCCCACCACGCGAGCTCTTCGTCGTAACCCCCGAGGGCCTTCTCCCAGCCGAACTGGACCAGCGCGCCCAGCAGGCACAGCGCCAGCTGGCGATCCCACCAAGTCTCGGTGCTGATCCCGTGTTCCTCCAGCGCCTGCCGGTAGGCGGCGATCGCGTCTTGCTTGCCCTGCGGCAGGCGCCGGCAATTGATCGCCAGGTACCAGGCCAGGTCGGACAGCGGCGCGCCGCGCCCCGGCTGCTCCCAGTCGAGCAGCACGGTCCGGCCGTCGGCGTCGGTGCCCAGGTTGTCCAGCTTCCAGTTGCTGTGCACGAACGTGTGCGGGGTGGCCTCCAGCGCGTCCACCAGCGGGCCCGGGTCCCGGGCCAGCGGGGTAACGATCGCGGCCGCGGCCGGGGCCACCTCGGCCAGCCGCGGCCAGCCCTCGCCGACCAGCCGCGGCACCAGGTGCGCGGAGCCCACCGCCGCCTCGGCGTGCGCCAGCCAGGGGGACAGCTCCAGGTAGCGGTGCATGACCGGGACGACCTCGCACTCGCTGCCGCACCCCCAGAACGCGGCGTGCAGCGCGGCCATGTGCCGCAGGAACCGCAGGTGCTGATCCAGGCTGATCGGCTCGTCGGTCACCGGGACCAGCCACGGCGACACGTCCCGCATGAGCAGGGCACAGCCGCCCGACGGCGGCCGCTCGTCGCTGTGCTCGGAGGCGACCCCGACGATCGGCTGGTTGAAACACGCGGGCAGCAGGGCCAGCAGACCCCGTTCCCAGGCCAGCAACGGCGCTCCGGCCAGGCAGCCGGACGCCCGCATGGTCCAGTCCTCGGCCAGGTCCAGGTGCTTGAGTACGTACGGCTCCCCGCCGAGCACCACCCGCTCGAGCCGCGCCCCGGACTTGCCTGCCGCCCCAGCCATCGGTGTCCGCTCGGTCGCGCCCGCGATGAGCTCCGCCACGCTGGCGAACACCGCCGGAGCATCAGGCATCGGCCGCCTCCATCTCCGCGAGCAGCGAGGCCGGCCACCGTCCGCCACAGAACACGGTGTCGGCCACGATGTGATCGTCGCGCACCGTGAGCAGGTGCAGGTGGTGGCCGGCATGCGGCACGCCGTTCTCGGTCCAGCTGAGCGTGTACTCCACGATCTCGCTCGGCCCCCCGTCCGCCAGCACCGGGTACCGGCGGAACTCGCCGAACTGGCCGGGGTCGGCGAACCAGCGGGCGTACTCGGCGCGGATCGCGTCGGCCCCGGCCGCGTGCAGCCGCCAGTTGGGGACCGTCGCGTCCAGCGTCGCGTCGGCGCTCCACACGTCGCATGCCGGAATGGTGGCGGTCTGGATGGCGTTCAGGAACTTCTCGATCGCTGGAGCGGATGACATGATGGCCTCCCGATGGTCTTGGTCTGCGGCCATCGTCCGCGAGGCGCCTTGCAACCAGTTTGCAGTCCCCGGTCAGGGCCCGGCCGCAGCAGGTGCCGCCAGTTACCAGAGCCGGGCCGTGGCCCGGCGCGCGCCCTCCGCCAGCGCCTCGAACTTGGCCCACACGATCGTCGGGTGGATCTCCGGGGTGTACGTCGCCTGTGAGGAGAAGCCGCAGTCCGCGCTGGCCACCACGTTCTCCCGCCCGACCAGTTCGGCGAACCGGACGATGCGGTCGGCGATGACCTCGGGGTGCTCGACGATGTTGGTGGCGTGGGTGATGACGCCGGGCAGCAGGACCGTGTCCGGCGGCAGCTTGACCGTCTCGAACACGTGGTAGGCGTGCTCGTGCCGCGGGTTGGCGGCTTCGAAGGAGAAGGCCCCGGCCTCGATGGTGAACAGCGTCTCGATCAGGTCGGCCAGCGGGGCGTCGTGCACTCGCGGTCCCTCGTTGATGCCGTAGCACGTGTGCAGCCGCACCCGGTCGCGCGGAATGCCCCGCAGGCTCCGGTTGATCGCGTCGACGTACCCGCGCGCGACGGCCACCTTCTCCTGAGCCGAGCCGGCGCCGTAACTGAACACGTCGGTCAGGAAGGGGTCGTCGATCTGCAGGGTGAAGCCCGCCTCGACGATGGCCGCGTACTCCACGTGCAGCGCGTCGGCGACCGCGTTCAGGTAGTCCGCCTGCGACGGGTAGTACTCGTTGCCGCCGACCCCGCTGGGCGCGACGGCGCACACGAACACCTGGTCGGCGTCGGCGTCCCCGACCGCCCCCCGGAGCAGGTCCAGGTCGCGCCGCAAGCGCTCCTGCCCGATGTAAGCGACCGGGCCGGTGCACCGCAGCGGTACGACCGGGACGGCCATCCCGCCGGTCATCGCACCCCTGAGGTACTGCTCGTAGTACTCGGGGAAGCTGTCGATCTCCGTCCGGAACCCGGCCAGCGGGTCGCCGCCGGCCCGGGGCTCGAAGCCGCCCAGCCGCTCCCCGATGTAGGCGTAGAACCCGGTCTTGGTCTGCTCGCCGTCGCTGACCATGTCCAGCCCGGCCGCGCGCTGCCGGGCCACCACGTCGGCGACGGCCCGGCGCTCGGCCTCGGCGAGCTCGGCCGGATCCACCGGGCGGCCCTGCGCCGCCGCCTGCATCAAGTCGAGCAGCGCGGCCGGCCGGGCCAGGCTGCCAACGTGGGTGGTTCGGATGCGATCGGTGTTGTGCAACATGACAGGTCCAAGCTTGCCATCCCCGCCCCCGGCCGAGCTGCGAGACTAGGGAAAGTGGACGACGAGTCGCTGTCCCGCCTGGTCGCGGTCACCGGCCCGGCGGGCAGCAGCAATGCCGCGCTCGCCGCGGCCGTGGCATCGGTGCGGCACGCGGCAGCCGGGTCGTTCGCGGTCATCCTGGTCGAGGGGGTCAGCGATCAGTCCGCCGTCGAGGCCCTGGCCGCACGCCGCGGCCGCAAGCTGCGGCAGGAAGGCGTGTTCGTGGTACCGATGGGCGGCGCGACCAACATCGGGCACTTTCTTGACCTGTTCGGCCCGCGCGGGCTGCGCGCCCGGCTGGCCGGCCTGTGCGACGAGGGGGAGGAGCAAGAGTTCCGGCGTGGCCTGACCCGCGCGGGCCTCGGCCCCGTGCTGGCCCGCGAGGACCTGGAACGGCTGGGCTTCTACGTGTGCGTCGCCGACCTGGAAGACGAGTTGATCCGCTGCCTGGGCGCCGCCGAGGTCGAGCGGCTCATCGCCGGNNCTTCATGGGCACCCGCTCGGGCCGCAAGGCCCACTACGGACGGGTGCTGGCCGACGCGCTCGACCTGACCCGCGTCCCCCGTCCCCTCGACCGCGTCCTCGCCCACGTGTGACCCGCCGCGCGGCGCTATGCCTGCCATCACGAGCCGGGCCGCATCAGCGTAAGCCCGGGCTCAGGGCCCCGGGTATGGCGGGGGCTCTTGACATAACGATTGTCGTTACTTACGATCATCGATAATAACGATAGTCGATAAGCGAGGCCCCGATGTCCGCATCTACCCTCAAGCCCCTCAAGCCGCGCCACCGGCTGGAGCGTTTCGTCACCCTGCAACGACTCGCCACCGTGGTCACTTGGGTGTTCTGGCTCACCGCCGTCGTCGCCGCGCTCCAGCTGATACTTGCCCTGACCCGCAGCGGAGCCCTGCTCACCCCCGTCCCGAACTCGCAGCCCAAGTCGCTCGTCTGCCTGACCAGCGTGCCAGCACTGCTGCAGCACGCCGGCAGCGGGCTCAGCCACCCCGGCCTGGCCCCGGGCGTGCAAGCCGCGTGGGACACCGCGTTCGTGTGCACCGCCCATCCCACCGTCGGACAGGCCCTGGCCTTCGCGGTCACCCTGCTGCCCCTTGACCTGCTGCGCCTCGGCGCGCTCTACCTGGCGCTGCGGCTGGCCCGCACCGCCGCCCGCGACGGCGCCTACACCGTCCAGGCTGCCCGGCTGGTGCAGATCCTCGGCTGGTGGCTGCTGGTCGGCGGGCTGGTGGCCACCGTGGCCGAAGCGTTCGCCCGGCTGAACCTGCTCAGCCAGCTGGTCACCTGGCACGTCGACTGGGGTCAGTGGCCCACGGCCTGGTCTGGGTCGTGGTCGTGGCCGGACCTCTGGTTCGGACTGGGCCTGATCGTCTTCGCCCGCATCATGCGGACCAGCGCCAGCATGCGCGCCGATCTCGAGGGGACGGTGTAGTGCCGCCCACCGTCCCGGATGACCACGCCATCGCTATCCACCTCGACAAGCTCCTCGCCGATCGGGGCATGACCCTGACCGAGCTATCGGAGCGGGTCGGCGTCAGCGTGGTCAACCTGTCCATCCTGAAGAACGGCCACGCCCGGGCGATCCGGTTCAGCACCCTCACCCGGCTCTGCCAGGCGCTCGACTGTCAGCCCGGCGACCTGCTCACCCATAACGGCGCAGGCCGCCAGCCCGGCCCGCCGCCGGCCCCCGACAGCTGACCGGCCACGCCAGACCCTACAACGCCCCGCCCCTGACGTCACAGCCGCCACACAACACCACCAGCGCCACGCCAGACGGAGAGGCTCTCCGGTTACCGCGGTGGATCCGGGCCACCCGACCGGTCGTTCAGTGGTATCCCAGCACCACCAATCAACCGCGGAGCGTGAATCAACCACGAGGATGTGGCGAAAGTGGCGGATGTGCGTGTAGCGGCGCCGAGCCTGGGCCTTGTGGCACACAGGCCTCGCACTATGGGATCGGGGTGCCACAATGCCCGGGATCGCGGGTGCATCATGGCGCCGCCAGGATCGCCTCCGCGCGCCTGGCTCGCCCCGC
>PLIQ01000255.1 GCA_003140115.1 Actinomycetota bacterium
CACGAGCCGGTCGCGGCCGCGGTCCGGGCCACCATGCTGCCGTTCACGGTCAACCGGCTCGCGCAGGCCGCGGCCATCGCCTCCCTGGCCGCCGAGGCCGAACTGCTCGAACGCGTCGAGCGTACGGTCAAGGAGCGGACCCGGGTCCGCGAGGCGCTGATCGCCGACGGCTGGACCGTCCCGCCTACCGAAGCGAACTTCGTCTGGCTCCGGCTGGGCGAGCACACGCAGGCCTTCGCCGCCGCCTGCGAGGCGGCCGGCATCGCGGTCCGCCCGTTCGCCGCCGAAGGCGCCCGCATCAGCATCGGCGNNGGCGTCACCACGGTCTCACCGGACGCGGCCAGCCCCGCCAGCACCAGGGCGATCCCGGTGCGCAGGTCGTGCGCCACGACCCGCGCCCCGGTAAAGGACGAAGGCCCGTGCACCACGACCCGGGTGCCGTCGAACTCGATCCGGGCGCCCATCTTGTTCAGCTCGGCGACCAGCGTGTACCGCCCGTCGAAGATCGTCTCCCGGATGTAGGAATTCCCCTCGGCCAGGCAGGCCAAGGCCATGATCGGGGACTGCAGGTCGGTAGCGAAGCCCGGGTAAGGGCTGGTGATCACGTTTATCGGGCGCGGCGGCCGGTCCATCCGCACGGTCAGCACCGCGCCGTGGGTGGAGAATTCCACCCCCATCTGCTCCAGCTTCCAGCGCACCACGCCGAAGTGCTCGAGCGAGGCGCCGACCAGGTTCAGCTCGCCGCCGGTGATTGCCGCCGCCATCGCGAACACCCCCGCGTCGATCCGGTCGGCCATCACCGTGTGCTCCACCGCGGTCAGCTCGTTCACGCCGTCGACGGTGATGAAGCCGGTGCCGCCGCCCTGGATCCGCGCGCCCATCTTGGTCAGGAACGCGATGACGTCCAGCACCTCGGGCTCTTGGGCGGTGTTGTCGATGATGGTCCGGCCCGGGGCCAGCGACGCCGCCATGATCAGGTTCTCGGTCCCGGTGTGCGACGGCGTGTCCAGGTACAGGTGCGCGCCCTGCAGCTTGCCCGCCTTGATGTGGATGACGGACTCGCCCTCGTCCACCACCGCGCCGAGCCGGGCGAACCCCCGGTAGTGGAAGTCCAGGTTCCGGCTGCCCAGGTTGCAGCCGCCGACACCCTCGATGACCGCCTCGCCGAACCGGTGCAGCAGGGCCGGCACGAACAGCACCGAGCTCCGGAACCGCCGGGCGATCTCGGCCGGCAGCACCGGGCTCGTCAGCCGCGACGCGTCGACGACCAGCGTTCTTTCGACCTCATGGAACTCGACCAGCGCCCCCACGGCCTGAGCCAGCTCGACGGCGCGGCGGACGTCTTCGATGGGCGGCACGTTGCGCAGCACGGTGCGGCCGTTCGCGGTCAGCAGCGACGCGGCGATCATCTTGAGCGCGGCGTTCTTCGCGCCCTGGATGAAGACGGTGCCGTGCAGCGGTCCGCCGCCGCGCACGCGGTAACTCGTCTCGGGTCCGGAAGTCATGGGGGCTAGCTTAGCCGGGCCAGCCGGTCGAAGATCGGTTCTAGCCCGGCTGTGTACCGTTCTGGCCGGAACGCGTCGTCAATGTCCGCCTCGGGCAGGGGCAGCCCGCGGGTGGCGGCCTGCTTGCGCAGCGCGTCGCGGAACGGCGTCCCGTTGTCCCAGGTGTCCATGGCCGCGGCCTGCACCAGCGCGTAGGCGTCCTCGCGGCTCAGCCCCGCGCTGACTAGGGCCAGCAGGACCGCCGAGGAGTAGATCAGGCCGCCGGTCAGGTCCAGGTTGGCGCGCATCCGGGCCGCGTCCACGGTCAGCCCCTCGATCAGCCCGGTGGTCAGGTGCAGCGCATAATCGGTCAGCACCGACGCGTCGGGCAGCGCGATCCGCTCCACGCTGGAGTGCGAGATGTCCCGCTCGTGCCACAGCGGGATGCCCTCGGTGACCGGGGTCACGTAGCCGCGCACGATCCGGGCCAGCCCCGCGATCCGCTCGGCGCGGATCGGGTTCTTCTTGTGCGGCATGGACGAGGAGCCCTTCTGCCCCGAACGGAACGGCTCGGCCAGCTCCCGCACCTCGGTCCGCTGCCCGTGCCTGACCTCGAGCGCGACCGCCTCGCACACGGTCGCGGCCAGCGCGAGCGCGCCGACCCACTCGGCCATGCCGTCCCGCATCACGACCTGGGTGGCCACCTCCGCGGGCCGCAGCCCGAGCGCGGTCATGACCTGCGCCTCGATGGCCGGTTCGATGTTGGAGTAGCTGCCCACCGGCCCGGACAGCGTGCCCACCGCGACCGCCTCCCGCGCCCGGACCAGCCGGTCCCGGCTACGCGCCATCGCGAACGCGAAGTCGGCCACCCGGTGCCCCCAGGAGTCCGGCTCGGCGTGGACGCCGTGCGTTCGGCCGGGCCGCAGCGTGTCCCGGTGCGCCAGCGCGTGATCCCGCAGCACCGCGACCAGCCGCGTGGCCTTGGCGATCAGCAGGTCGCTCGCCTCCGCGAGCTGGACCGCCAGCGCCGTGTCGAGCAGGTCCGAGGAGGTCATCCCGTAGTGCACCCAGGCCGCCGCCGCCCGCGGCGTGGTGTTGTCGGCCCACGCGGTCAAGAAGGCGATCACGTCGTGGTCGGTGACCGCCTCCACCGCCGCGACGGCCTCCGGCGTGGGAATTTTGGCCGAACGAACGGCCTGCACGCTGTCGGCCGCCACCGTGCCGGCCTGGGCCTGCGCCTCGAGGACGAGCAGCTCGACCCGCCCCCACAGCTCGTACTTGTGGGCCTCGCTCCAGACCCGTCCCATCTCCGGCAGCGTGTACCGCTCGATCATGCCTCCACGCTATCGGCCCCGCGACCCGCGCGCTCCGCGGCCAGCACCGCGGCCGCGCCCCGCCGCCCCGTCCTCCGCCGCACCCGCCCGCCGCTCACCCGCCAGCGCCCCCCGCCGCCACCCGTCCCTCGCCTGCTAGCGATACCGCCACGATCGCGGTCAGCAGCGCCATCTCCGCTGCCACGCTCACCGCGACGCCGAGCGCCGACGCAGCCAGGCACGCCGCCGCCGCGGCCAGCCGGTACCGTTCGGCCCCGATCCGCAGCGCGTGCCGGAACGCCGCGCTGCCCGCCAGGAACAGCCCCACCCCGCAGCCCAGCGCCACGCATGGCCCGGCCGGCAGCGTGCTCCCGGTGTTCACGATGGCCTGCTTGACCCCGGCGGCCAGCGCCACGATGCCGAGCAGCATCGGGATGTAAGCGAAGAAGTACGCGGCCAGCGCGAGCGCCGGCCGCGCCGCCGGGTCGGCCCGCAGCATGGCCTGCTCGGCCCGCTCGTCGTCGCCGACCCCGAAGTACGCCCACCACAGCGCCGCGGCCAGGGCCAGCCCGAGCACCGCGGACAGGGCCAGCGACACCGTGACGCGGTGGCCTTCGGCCCCGATCCCGATGCCCGCCACCGACTCCCCGAACACCACGATGATCAGCGCCCCGTGCCGCTCCACGAAGTGCGACGGTGAGATCGCGAACCGCCCTCGCACCCGGCTGATCAGCGGCGACAGCTGCTGGATGGCCAGCGCCGCCGCCCACATCACGTACGCCGCCCAGCCCTGCACCACCCCGGCCCCGATGATGAGCAGCGCGGCCGCCACGTTGAAGGGCGCCACCCGTGCGATGTTCCGGTTGACCCGCTGGTACAGCCAGGTGTGCACGCCCACCACGGTCAGGTAACCCAACCCGAAGGCCACCCCGTCCCGTCCGAACGCGTGCGGGATGGCCAGCCCCATGACCAGGTACCCGGCCATCCCGAGCAGCATCGCCAACCGCTCCGGCGTCCGCACCGGGGTCCGCGCGTTGGACAGCCAGACGTACCCGCCGTACATCCACCACAGCGCCCCGAACACCAGCAGCACCCGCACCCCGTC
>PLIQ01000043.1:0-2031 GCA_003140115.1 Actinomycetota bacterium
GTTACCACGCACGCCGCCCTGTCGGCCAGCAACACCCTGTCCTGCTCGGCTACCCCAGCCGCCGGGGCGGCGTGCACGCCAAGCGGCTCGTTCAAGTGGAGCTGAGTTGAGGACAGTTCACCGCAAGGCCCGCTGGGCCGGCCTCGTCGTCGGCGTGGCGCTCGCGCTGGTGCCCAGTGCCGCGCTGGCCGTGTTCTCGGCCGCCCCGGCGGTGACCGCCGGGGTGACCGCCGCCACGATCTCGGCTCCGGGCGGCTTCACCGCGACGGCAGCCTCCACCACGACGGTGAACCTGTCGTGGACGGCACCACCCGTGCTGACCGGCTACACGCTCTCCCAGTCCGCTGGCACCCTGGCCGGCTGCTCCGCCACCCCCTCGGGCACCTCCTGCACCGCCACCGGCCTCACGTCGCATACCGCCTACACCTGGACGCTGAAGGCCGCCTACAACAACTGGCTGAGCTCATCGGTCCAGGCCAGCGCGACGACGATGGCCACTGTCGGATTCACCCTGCTCGGGAAAGCGACGGACGGCACAGCGGGAACCTCGTCCTCGACGGCGACCGGGGTGACCACCACCAGCGGCGCTGACCTGCTGATCCTCATCTACCGCCAGGGTTCCAGCGCCGTGGGCATCACCTCGGTATCCGGCTCCGCCATCAGCGGCACTGCCACCGCCATCACCAGCCAGGCGCCCGCCGGCAGCAATTCCGAGGTAGCGGCCTATCATGCCGCCGGAACCGGGACCTCGAACGGCACCGTCACGGTCAGCTTCAGCGCCTCGAACAACGTGAGCACCACCATCGACGTGGTGCAGCTGTCCGGCGAAAATACCGCCAGCCCCATCGCCCAGTCCGCGGTCAGCGCGTCGTCCGCGTCCGGTACCACGGTCACGGGCGGGGCGCTATCCGGAGCCAGCGCCAGCGACGGGGAGCTGTTCTTCGCCGTGCTGACGACCGCGACGTCGATGAGCACCCCCACCGGTTACACCGTCCTCGACGTGCCCGCCAGCACGGTGCACGGGGTCTGGGACAGCTCCTCCGCATCCACAGCCGGGATCACGACGAGTCTCGGCGTGAGCAGTTACTGGGGGACGATCGAGATCGAGATCAGCCACGGCTGACGAGAAGCCGCGACAGGTGATCCCTACCTGGTGGATGGTGGCCGGGCCGCGTGCCTGGCGCTCGCCTGTGAGCCGCTTGTAGCTAATGGGCCGCCACGCAAGACAACCACCGGGCCGTGCGCACCGGCCAGGCCACCACCGGCCGGGTCATTATCGCCGCGGCCACCATCATGATCCTGGTGTTCAGCGCGTTCATCCTGTCCGGCCAGCAAGTCGTCGGCGAGATCGGCCTCGGCATGGCCGCCGCGGTCCTGCTCGACGCCTTCCTCCTGCGCACCCTCCTCGTCCCCGCCCTGATGCACCTGTCCGGGCGCGCCAACTGGTGGCTGCCCGGCTGGCTCGACCGCGTGCTCCCGCACCTGTCCATCGAACCAGCCACCCCGCCAGCCGCGCAGACGGCAGCGCTACCGGATCCCACCACGGCAGCACGCTCATGACGTCAGTCAGCACCGACCAAGGGCGGCGTGCAGCAGCATGCCGCCGCGACCTAACCCCGGCCGTTCAGCAAAATCAAGTTCTTTTACCCGAACGGCCGTGGTGGCACGTTCCAGGGAACCTGTGACACCGCGACCCGGCCCGGCGACTGGCCCATCCGGGCCGGTTCAGCTAGATCGGCTCGCCGAGGTCCCGCGACATCCAGCCGGGTGTGTCGAAGCGCACGGGCGGGGTGCCGACCAGTTCTGTCAGGCGCGTCTCAAGGTTCTCGAGCTCGGCGGGACCGATCTGCCGTTCCCATTGATCGCGCAGGTCATCGAAGATCGCTTCACCTGTGCGCAGTACCTCGAAGCCGAGCGGGGTGACCTGAAGGAGCATGCGGCGGGCGTGGCGGGGGTCTGTGCCGCGTGTCACGTATCCGCGTTCCTGCAGGACCGCGATGGTTTTCGCCGCTGCCTGCTTGGAGACTGACA
>PLIQ01000043.1:2054-4343 GCA_003140115.1 Actinomycetota bacterium
TGACAACCAGGTTGGCTAGAGTCAGTGACATCCAGGTTGTCTAAGCAGGGAGAAAAATGGACGTTACGCCAGAGGGTCCCGCGCTGCCGGGGATCACGCATCACTATGCGCAGGTCAACGGGACCACGCTGCACTACGCCGCAGCGGGGACCAGCGGATCGCCGGTCCTGCTGGTCCACGGGTTTCCCGAGACCTGGTGGGCCTTCCGCAAGCTCATCCCGCTGCTCGCGGCCAGCCACCGCGTCTTCGCCGTCGACCTGCGCGGCTTCGGTGACTCCGGCCACGAGCCGGGCGAGTACGACAGCACCACGTCGGCCGAAGACCTGCACCTGCTCATCGGGCAGCTCGATGCCGGACCGGTCCACCTGACCGGGCAGGACATCAGCGGGGCGACGGTCTTCCGCCTCGCGGCCGCCCATCCGCAGGACGTGCTCAGCCTGACCGCTATCGAGATGGGCCTGGCCGGGTTCGGCCTGGAGATGCTGGCCGACGTCACCCGCGGGGGCAGCTGGCATATCGGCGTTCTCGCCGCGCCCGGCATCCCCGAGATGCTGCTCGCCGGCCGCGAGCGCGAGTTCCTCGGACAATTCGCGTTCCCGGCCATGAGCGCGACCCCCGGAGCGATCACCGACGCCGACATCGAGGAGTTCGCCCGCACCTACTCGCGCCCCGGCGGCTGGCGCGGAGCAGCCGGCCTCTACCGGTCGATGCTGCGGGAGGGCCCCGACATCAGGGCTCTCGCGGAGTCTCCCGGGCTGACCGTGCCCGTGCTCGCGGTCGGCGCAGGCGCAGGCCCCTTCACGGCCCGCACCATGTCCCAGGCCGCGCCGGGCAACGTCAGCTCAGTCTCACTCGACGGCGTCGGCCACTACACCGCCATGGAAGCCCCCGATGAACTGGCGAAGGCCCTTCTCGGCTTCACCGCCAGCGTCGACGCCGCCTGACGGTTCCAGTCCCTCGGCTCGCACCGACGCCAGCGCCGCCGCGTCCGCGTCCGTCATCCCCTGGTGCGGCTGGCCTGGTCATATGCACGATCCGCCGACTTCGAGGCAGCCGCCGGCCTGGCCGGCCGCGAGCCTGGTCAGCAGGGCGCGCAGCAGGCGCTGCTCGTCTTTGCTGAAGGCGCTGAGCAACTCGGCTTCGGCGCGGTCGCGCGCGCGGGTTACCGCCGCCTGGATCCGCCGCCCGGCGTCGGTCAGCTCTGGGATGCGCGCCCGCCGGTCGTGCGGATCAAGGCTGCGGATGATGAGCCCGCCGGCTTCGAGCCGGTCCAGGAGCGAGGTCAGGGTGGTCTTGTCCAGCCCGAGGTCGTAGGCCAGCGCTAGCTGGGTCCGGCCTGGCTCCGTGGTCAAGGCGGCGAGCACGATCCAGTCGCGCACGCCGGCCAGCCCGCAGGTCCGGGCCACCTGGTCCAGCGCGGCCCGCATCCGCTGGGCGGCGCGGTGCAGCAGCCAGGTCAGGTCGGCCGGAGGGGCGTCGGTGCCTGAGCCGGTGACCGTCTGCGCGCTCATGCCCTCAGGGTACCCCGGATCACGGCACGTTCTCGCTTCGGATATTCTTATCTCGGATTATCTTGGATAAGAATAAATCCGCCCGAATCGGGCCTACTCCATCCGCAAAGGACCCCACGTGACCCTCTTCCGTCTCGACGCCAGCATCAACCCCGCTCAATCAGCCAGCCGCGCGATGGCTGACCTGGTGGAGGCGGAGTGGCGCCAGGCCCATCCCGGCGACGCGGTGATCCGCCGGCAGGTGGGCACAGATCCGCTGCCCGCCGATGCCTGGGCGAACGCCGTGACGGGCGCGAGGACTCCCGAAGCGGACCGCAGCGAAGGTCAGCGCGCCGGGGTAGCGCTGGCCGCCCGGCTAGCCGGCGAGCTGGCCGGGGCGGACGCGGTGCTGCTCGCGGTGCCGCTGTACAACTTCGGCGTCTCCCAGCACATCAAGACCTGGATCGACCTGGTCATCGCCGCCCCGCGCGNNGGCTGGGACCACTCCACCGGCTACCTGCGGCGCATCCTCGCCGACGTGTGGGGGGCCGAGCTGACCGTCGTCGAGCGCGAGTTCACGCTGGTCGGCGTCAACCCGGCCCTGGATCAGTTCACCGAACTGGCCGCGCAGCTGAAAGACGCGGCGCACGCGGCCGCCCGCGAGGCCGGCCGTGCCCTGACCGCGGCCGTGGCCGCGTGACCCACGCCGGGCGGGCCGCGCTGGCGTGGCAGGATGCCGCCTAGTGGAACTCGGCATCTTGTCGCTCGGCGACCTGCAGCGCACCCTGGCCGCGCTGAC
>PLIQ01000484.1 GCA_003140115.1 Actinomycetota bacterium
TAGGCCTTGAGGAACCCGTAGAACGTGATGACCTTGCCGCTGGCGCCGAACTCGGCCCGCTCCCCCGTGCTGGACGTGCCCGCCACCCGGACCGACACCGACTCGCCGGTGGCGTCCTTCATCTGGGAGGCGACGGTCCGCTGCCAGATCAGCTCGTACAGCCGGCGTTCGTCGGAGGACAGCTTGTCCTTGGCCACCTGGGCCGGGGTGCGGAAGCTGTCCCCGGCCGGCCGGATGGCCTCGTGCGCCTCCTGGGCGTTCTTGACCTTGCTGGCGTAGACGCGCGGGGCGTCGGGCACGTAGGCGGCGCCGTACAGCTCGGCGGCCTGCTTGCGGGCGGCGCTGATCGCGGTCTGGGACAGCGTCGCCGAGTCGGTGCGCATATAGGTGATGTAGCCGTTCTCGTACAGCCGCTGCGCCACCGACATGGTGTGCTTGGCCGAGAAGCCGAGCTTGCGCGAGGCCTCCTGCTGCAGCGTGGTGGTGCGGAACGGCGCGTACGGCGAGCGGCGGTAGGGCTTGCGCTCGACGCTGGCCACGGCGAAGCTCGCGTTCTCCAGGCGCTGCGCCAGGGCGGCCGCGGCCGCGGCGTCCAGGTGCAGGACGTCTTGGGTGCGCAGCTGGCCGGCCGAGGTGAAGTCGCGGCCCTGGGCCACCCGGCGGCCGTCCACGGTGACCAGGCTGGCGGTGAACGACGTGGGCTCGGTGGCGTCCTGCTGGCCGTGTTCCTTGGTCGCGAACTCGGCCTCGAGGTCGGAGTAGCTGGCCGCGCGGAACGCGATCCGCTCGCGTTCGCGGTCGACGATCAGCCGGGTCGCCACCGACTGGACGCGGCCGGCCGACAGCTTGGGCATGACCTTCTTCCACAGCACCGGCGAGACCTCGTACCCGTACAGCCGGTCCAGCACGCGGCGCGCCTGGTAGGCGTCGACCAGGCCCTCGTTCACCTGGCGCGGGTTGGCGATAGCGCGGGCGATCGCCTCCGGGGTGATCTCGTGGAACACCATCCGGCTGTGCGGCACCTTGGGCTTGAGCTCCTCGAGCAGGTGCCAGGCGATGGCCTCGCCCTCGCGGTCTTCATCGGTGGCGAGCAGGAGTTCGTCGGCGTCCTTGAGCAGGCTCTTGAGCTTGGCCACCTGCTGCTTCTTGTCGCTGTGCACGACGTAGAGGGGCTCGAAGTCGTCGTCCACGTTGACGCCCAGCCGGGCCCACGGCTCGTTGCGGTACTTGGCCGGGATCTCCGCGGCACGGTCGGGCATGTCCCGGATGTGGCCCACGCTCGACTCGACCACGTACCCCGAACCCAGGTACCCGGCGATGGTCCTCGCCTTGGAGGGCGACTCGACGATGACGAGCTTGGTGCCTCCGTTGCTCTTAACTTTTGAGGCTGTCCCCGTCTTCGCGTTCGCCTTCGCCGTCGCTTTCCTTGCTGGCACGCTCTTCCCGTCCTGTAATCCGCGTGGTGACCCGTCTTGCGACCCTATGGTCACCCGCCGCCCTTCAGCTGTAACCGCCGGCCCGGCTCGGTGTGTTCCCTCGGGCTCACCGGACCGAGGGCAGATTCTGCCACCGCAGGTTGAATCCCCGGCGAACTTAAGCACAATAGGACCGATGGCCGAGTATGCCTACCTCGTCGTGCACCTGCCGCGCGGAACGTCCCGAGACGCTCGTGACTCCGCCCGGCGGATCCTGACCGACTACGCTGAATACGGGGACTGGGAACTGTCCAGGCTCCGGCTCAACGCCGACGGCAGCAGGAAGGCTACCCTCCGAAGGCGAATCATACGCCCAGTCCGCACATTCTGAACTCACACCGCAACAGGGTGGATTCTTCCAGCCTCTGACCAGGGGCTAACAGCAGTCCAGGAAGCGGTCAAGGACGCGCGTCCCGAACCGCAGCCCGTCGACCGGGACCCGTTCGTCAACGCCGTGGAACATGCCGGAGAAGTCCAGGTCGGGCGCGAGCCGCAGCGGCGTGAAGCCGAAGCAGCGGATGCCCAGCCGGCTGAACGACTTGGCGTCGGTGCCCGCGGACAGGCAGTACGGAATCACCGTGGCTTGCGGGTCTTCGCCGACCAGCGCGCTGGTCATCGCGTCGTACAGGGCCCCGTCGGGGGTGGTCTCCAGGGCAATGTCGGTGTGGATGGGCTCGCGGGTGATGCCGGGCCCGAGGACCCGGTCTAGTTCGGCGTAGAACTCTTCCTCATAACCGGGCAGGAAGCGGCCGTCGACCTCCGCGGTCGCGGTCTGCGGGACGACGTTGACCTTATATCCGGCCCTCAGCACGCTCGGATTGACCGTGTTTCGCAGGGTTGCGCCTACGACACGGGAAACTGCACCGATTTTGCTGAGCAAGGGGCCAGGGTCGTTCGGCGAAAATTCGACGCCGAGGGCCTCGGCGGCACCTTCCAGGAAGGCCCGGACGGACGGAAGGAGGCGGACCGGCCACTCGTGACGGCCCAGCCGGCCGATCGCCTCGGCCAGCTCGGTGACCGCGTTGTCCGGCTGGATCATCGAGCCGTGGCCGGCCGTGCCGCGCGCGGTCAGCCGCAGCCAGGCGATGCCCTTCTCCGCGACCTGCAGGAGATAGAGGCGCTGGCGGCCGAGGGTCAGGCTGAACCCGCCGACCTCGCCGACCGCCTCGGTCACCCCCTCGAACAGGTCCGGGTGGTTCTCGACCAGCCAGCGGGCGCCCCACGCGCCGCCCGCCTCCTCGTCCGCGGTGAACGCGAGCACGACGTCGCGGGCGGGCGGCCGTTGCTCGCGCTGCCGCTGGCGGACGACGGCCAGCATCATCGCGTCCATNNTCCTTCATGTCGATCGCGCCGCGGCCCCACAGGCAGCCGTCGGCGAGCTCGCCGGAGAAGGGCGGGTGCTGCCAGTCGGGGGCGTTCGCCGGGACGACGTCCAGGTGGCCGTGGATCAGGAGGGCGGGGCGGCTGCTGTCGCGGCCCTTGATCCGGGCGACCAGGCTGGTGCGTTTGGGGTGGGATTCCAGGAGACGGGGCTCGAGGCCGGCTTCGGCGAGCAGGGCGGCGACGTGCTCCGCGGCGACTCGCTCGCCGGGGCCGGAGTGGTCGCCAGGGTTCGAGGTGTCGATGCGGAGCAGGTCGCCGCAGATGTCGACGACCTCGTCCTGCGCGGTGGCCGGGTTCGCTGTCATCGTTTTATCGTGCCACTCGGGCGGTGGGCGTTCGGGCGGACCCCGGGGCGGGGCAGATTGGGCGGGTTAGGCACTTCGCTTGACGGCCGCCGGTTTGCTAACCTAGGCCAGCCGACGCGTAACGCGCGTCGCAGGTCCGGGTGGCGGAATAGGCAGACGCGCTAGCTTGAGGTGCTAGTGCCCGTAAAGGGCATGGGGGTTCAAGTCCCCCCTCGGACACTTTTTCGAAAATTACTCTCTACCGGTACATATAGATGCGATCCGGCGAGTATCCCGAATGGGGT
>PLIQ01000194.1:0-9634 GCA_003140115.1 Actinomycetota bacterium
CTGATCGCCGTCCTGGCAAGATAGCGTCATGGAACGTGTGCTTGTAATCGGCGGATACTTCATGCGGGCGGCCGACCCGGCGGCCCTGAGCGCGTGGTATCGCGATTGCCTAGGCTTGGACGCCGATGAGAACGGCCTGTGGCGTCAGGAAGCCGGGCCGACGGTGTTCGCGACGTTCGAGTCCGAGACCGGCTACTTCGGGTCCCGCGCCCAGCAGACCATGCTCAACTTCCGGGTCCGCGACCTGGATGCGATGCTCGCGCAATTGCGCGCCAAGGGAGCGGACGTGGACGAAGAGCCGCAGGAGATGGAGGGTGTCGGCCGGTTCGGCTGGGTCACCGATCCCGAGGGCAATCGGGTCGAGCTGTGGCAGCCTGCCTGACCTTGGGTCAGGCCTGTCTGAGCTGATTCCCTGTAGCTGACCGGTAGCCTGGTCTCATGGGAGGACGCGCGGAGGGCGGGCCCGACCGCTCGGCGGGCATCTACGTGGCGGTCATCGCTGGGCTGATCGCAGGCGGTTACGCGAACTTCGATCCGTGGCCGCCGGTGACCTACATCGACGCCACGGCGCGCTCCTCCGCTGGGCCGGTCGCTGTGAGTGAGGTGGAGACCAGTCCCATCCCCATCGAGGTCCAGCACCGGATAGGCGAGGCACTGGCCGCCCACACGGAGGTGCGTTTCGTCGACGATCCTCAGTCGGTGATCCAGCCGGACAGCCGGGTGCGGGATAGCGGTGTTCTTGTCACGCTGGCGCCGGTACCGGCCGCGGGCCGTCCAGTGAGAGTCGGGGCACGGTCCTACGTCGGGAACCTCGGCAGTACGAGCTGCACTTTCATCGTGGACGGGGCCGGTGCGCAATGGCGAGTGACCGGCACCACTGGTGTCTACGGCGTGTCCTGAACGCCGGTGGTGCGCGGGTAGCGGAGGCGGACGGGAATCGAACCCGCCAGCGCTACAGCGCAGCGCTCACCAGTTTTGAAGACTGGGGGGACCACCAGGCACCCAAACGCCTCCGCGTCGACTCTACGGGACCCTCACCCGGCGCATGGCCGGCTCGCGCCGGTAGCCCGCGGGTCTAGCCCGGCGGGCTCACTCGTAGGATGCGGGGAAGTCAGGGGAGGAAGGGAGACGCGTGAGCGAGAACGGGCCTGTGTGGTGGGAAGACGCGGTCGTCTACGAGGTGTACCCGCGGAGCTTCGCCGACGCGGACGGCAACGGCCTGGGTGACCTGCCCGGACTGCGGTCGCGCCTGCCCTACCTGGCCGACCTCGGCGTGGACGCCGTCTGGCTGACGCCCTTCTACCCGTCCCCGCTGGCCGACGGCGGATACGACGTCAGCGACTACCGCGCCGTGGATCCGCGGCTGGGCACCATGACGGACTTCGATGGGCTGGTCAAGGACGCCGAAACGCACCGGATCCGGGTGATCATCGACCTGGTGCCCAACCACTGCTCGAGCGCGCACCCGCTGTTCCAGGCCGCCCTGGCGGCGGCGCCTGGCAGCCCGGAGCGGGCCCTGTTCCTCTTCCGCGACGGGCGCGGCGCCGACGGCGAGCTGCCGCCGAACAACTGGAAGTCGAATTTCGGCGGGCTGGCCTGGACCCGCGTAACCGAGGCGGACGGACGGCCGGGACAGTGGTACCTGCACCTGTTCGACACCGGCCAGCCGGACTGGAACTGGCGGAACGAGGAGGTTCACGTCTTCTTCGAGCAGGTGATCAGGTTCTGGCTCGACCGCGGCGCGGCCGGCCTGAGGGTCGACGTAGCGCACGGCATCTATAAGGACCCCAACCTGCCCGACGAGCCCGACCCCGACCACCTGCACCACCCGCTCAACGCGCCCTCGGCCTACTACCACCGGCCCGAGCTGCAGCAGCTCTACCGGTCCTGGCGGGCCATCCTGGACTCCTACCCGGCTGACGGGTTTCCCGGAGCCCGGACCGCGGTCGGCGAGGTCTGGGCCGACACGCCGAGCACCCTGCGGCCCTACCTCCAGTCCGGCGGCCTGCCCCAGGTCTTCAACTTCGAGCTGATCCTGGCCAGCTGGAACGCGGCCTCGTTCCGCGACGCGATCGACGGAGTGCTCGCGCTGGCCGACGGCTCGCGCGCACCGTGGGTCATCGGCAACCACGACGTGCCCCGCCCGCCCAGTCGCTACCGGCTGGACGAAGGCTTCGGGCCGGAGATGATCGAACAGCTGGCGAGCCTCGGCTCCGCCCGTGCCGAGCTCGGCGCCCGCCGGGCGCGCGCCGCGGCGCTGCTGCTGCTCGCCCTGCCCGGATCGGCCTACGTCTACCAGGGCGAGGAGCTGGGCCTGCCCGAGGTCACCGACCTGCCCGCGGCGGCCCGGCAGGACCCGCGGTTCCGCCGCACCCATGGCCAGTCGCTGGGCCGTGACGGCTGCCGCGTGCCGCTGCCCTGGACCCGGACCGGCGCGGATTTCGGCTTCTCCGAGACCGCCTCGCCCGCGCCGTCTTGGCTCCCCCAGCCGCCCGACTGGGGCGGCTACAGCGTCGAAGCGCAGCTCGGCGACCCGGACTCGTTCCTCAGCTTGTACCGGGCCGCCCTCCGGCTGCGCCGCGACCACCCGGCCCTCGGCCGCGGCACGATGCGCTGGCTCGACGGGCCGCACGAGGCAGAGGGCTTCCTCTGCCTCGCCCGGGAACCGGGCTTCGTCTTCGCCGCGAACCTCGGCCCGGCCGCGGCGCCCCCACCGCCACACCGGGAGATCCTGCTGGCCAGCGAGCCGGGCGCGGTCGGCTCCGACGGGAACCTGCGGGTCGATACCGCGGTGTGGCTGTCCGCCTGAAACATCGAGCTGCCGCCGGCCGGGTGCGCGGCCGGCGGCAGACGGTCCCCCTCAGCTGAAGATGAGGTAACGGTTGGGCAGGTCGTACCGCCAGTTGGCATTCTCTGCCGGGATCGGCGGGAAGAACGGGAAGCCCGGATCGTTGTCGATGTCGTAGAAGTTGGTCGCGAACGCCGCGAACGGCTGACCGGGGATGTCGACGTACACCGTGACGTTGGCCTCGATCAGCCAGGGGTCGGGACCGGGGTTCGGCGTGGGCAGCAGGAAGAGCACTGGCGTGATCATCGGGGCCGTGCTGGGGAAGACGTCGTTCACGACCTCAATGGGCTGCATGCCACCGGTGGTCAGGTTGGCCTGGTCGAGCGTCATCCGCCAGGGCCGCGCCCCTAGCTGGACGCTGGCCGGGACAAGCCACCCGTTGCCTGGGAACGGGTTGGTGTAGATGAACGCCACCAGGAACGACAGACTCCCGGCCGGGATGATTTTGCTGGGCGGATAGATCAGCTGCGGGCCGGCGATCGTGATGGGCGACGTCGCGACCACGTCGAAGGCGACATACGGAGGTCCGCCCAGGTCAGTGGTCGGCCCGCCGATGCGCGGGGCCACGCCTGCGTTCGAGTGGCCGTTGCTCTTGGCCAGGTTGCTCTGGCCCCGCTGGGTCAGGCGGGCCGCTTGTTCGTTGGCCCATTGCGTGGCGAGCTCGCGGGCCTGCTCGGCAGATGTGGACGCCCCCGCGGCCACTGTTTCGGGGGGCGCAGGCGCTTCAGCGACTGCAGTCATGATGGACTCCTTGCGCTCCACTGGACAGCCTGGACGGCTACCCAAATCTCTTGTCTGTGCGGAGACAGGACAGCGGCGACAGATACACCCCAGAGCGACTTTTCTTGGACGGAGCGGTCTATTTCAGGCGGCGGCGGTCGTCGGGCAGGCGCTGGGTGATCCCGGCTCGGTCCAGGTACTCCAGCAGCGGGATGGCGACCCGCCGGGTCGTCCCCAGCGCCTGCCGGGCCTGGGCGGTGGTGAACGGCTGAGGCAGTCCGGCCAGGGTCCGGGCCGCCTCGGCCTCGGCGCCCGGCGCCAGCACGACGTGCTCGGCGATTCGCAGCAGCAGACCCGCCCGAACCGCCGCCCCGATGGCCCGCCCGTCCAGGCCGAGCTCACCCAGCCGCCCGGCCTCCGGCGCCATGAACGGCGCGGCGGTCAGGTCGGCCAGCACGGCCCGCACGCCCGCCAGGACCTGCGGAGGAAGCGAAGGCTGGGTTGCCTGGGACTGAAGTGGTTTCTGTGGTTCTCCGAGGTGCAGGTACCCGCCGTCGAGTCGGACCCGCGCCGGCGCGGGTCCGGCCGCTGGCTGCCGGGCCAGGGCCTCGACCAGAGCCCGATCCGGCAGCCGGAGCGCGGCCCGGGCCGCCTCGGGCGGCAGGCCGATGGCCAGCGGGTCGCGCCGGGCGTGCGCGGCGACCACCTCGGTAAGCTGCCCGCGCAGTTCGCCCCAGCGTGCGGAATCGGCGAGCCAGCCGCTAGCCGTGACGGGGGCCGGGAGGCTTCCGGTCACGCCCATGGCCGTTACCGCGCTGGCCCGCAACAGGCCATGCCGGCGCAGCAGGTCGGCGGCCGCCGGGACGTCTGGCCAGGTGGCTAGCTCACGCCCGGCCGCCGCGGCCGCGCCGCGGCGCACGAGCGCGGGCGGCACCACGTCGAGCACGGTGGCGCCGAAGATGGTCACGCCCGCGCTGCCCGGATCGCGCAGCAGCAGGCGGTCGCCCACGTGCAGCGGCAGCGGTTCGCGCAGTGTCAGCCGGGTTATTATCGTGCCGCCGGCGTCCGGGACCGGTCCGAGGGGGCGCAGCCGGGCCAGGATCCGCGCGGAGCCGATGTGCACGGTGATCTCGGGGGGCAGCCGGAGGCCAGCGGGGATGGCCAGCCTGACGTCGGCCACCTTGGTCATCGTCCAGCGGCCCGCGTCGACCAGGGCCATGCCCCGGGCCGGGAGGTCGGCCGGGATACCGCGCAGGTTGAGCGCCACCCGGGCCACCCCGCTGACCGAGGCGGCCAGCTCGCCCAGCGACTCGAGGCCGCGGATCCTGGCCGAGCGCATAGACGGGGTGAGCAGCAGTTCCTGGCCGGACCGGACGGTCCCGGCGGGCAGCGTGCCGGTCACCACCGTGCCGCTGCCCCGGATGCTGAACGACCGGTCCACCCAGAGCCGAACCGGCGCCGCGGCGTCCGGGACGGGCAGCGAGGCGACCAGGCGGACCAGTGCGGCACGCAGTTCAGCCAGCCCGGCGCCGGTCACCGCGCTCACCGCGACGGCATCCACCCGGCCCAGGCTGGTGCGCGACACGTGCTCAAGCGCCTGCCGGGTCGCGGGGCCGGGATCGGCCAGGTCGCAGCGGGTCACGACGAGCAGCCCGTGCCGGATACCGACCGCGTCGAGGGCGGCCAGATGCTCGGCCGACTGCGGCATCCAGCCGCCGTCGGCGGCCACCACGAAAAGCACGGCGGGGACCGGGCCCACGCCGGCCAGCATGTTCGGGACGAACCGCTCGTGGCCTGGCACGTCCACGAACGCCAGCCGCTCCCCGTCGGGCAGCGTCATCCAGGCGAACCCGAGGTCGATGGTCAGCCCCCGCCGCCGCTCCTCGGCCCACCGGTCCGGCTCCATCCCGGTCAGCGCTCGCACCAAGGCGGATTTCCCGTGGTCCACGTGCCCCGCGGTCGCGATCACCTGCACGGCCGGGCTCCGCGATCATGATCACGGGCACTTTTGGTCGCTATTCGGCCCAAACTGCCCGCGATCATGGAAATCACGCTCGAGCGGCCGCGAGGATGGCTGCAACTAGGGGCTCGTCCTGCTCGGGTAGCAGCGAGCGCAAGTCCAGCAGCAGCCGCCCGCCCTCGAGGCGGCCTACTACGGCGGGGGCTCCGCGGCGCAGGGGGACGGCCAGCGCCTCGGGCAGGCTTATCGCCGCGCTGGGCAGCTCGACGCCCGGCGCGCCGCCCCCGCCCACCGCCGCCGACGCAGGAACCACCCGCGCGTCGAGGCCGGTCTGGGCTAGGTGAGCCACGGCCCGTTCGGCTCGATCGAAGAGGGAAGCCGGGTCGGCGGCCAGGGCGGCGGCGACCGGCGGTACCGGTCCGGTGAGGGTCGCCTCCAGGGCGGCGAGGGTCAGCTTGTCCACCCGGAGGGCGCGGGCCAGCGGGTGCCGGGTCATCCGGCGCACCAGGTCGGCCCGGCCGAGCAGCAGGCCGGCCTGCGGGCCGCCGAGCAGCTTGTCCCCGCTCGCGGTGACCAGGGCGGCGCCGTCGCGCAGCGCGCTCGCGGCGCTGGGCTCGTCGGGCAGCAGCGGGTGCGGGACGAGCAGCCCGGAGCCGATGTCGAACACGACGGGAACGCCGTGGCTGTCGCCCAGCTTGGCCAGGGCCGGGACGCCGACGGTGGCGGTGAAGCCCTCGATGCGGAAGTTCGACGGGTGCACCTTGAGGATGAACGCGGTCCGCGGGCCGGTGGCCTCGGCGTAGTCGGCGACCGTGGTCCGGTTGGTCGTGCCGACCTCGCGCAGCGTGGCGCCGGTGCAGGCCAGCAGGTCGGGTAGCCGGAACCGGTCGCCGATCTCGATCAGCTCACCCCGGCTGATCACGATCTCAGGGGCCTCGGGATCGGCCAGGGCGGTCGCCGCGAGGACCAGGGCGGCCGCGTTGTTGTTGACCACGGCCACCGCCTCGGCCGCCGGGACGGCCCGGGCCAGGGCGTTGAGCGCGCCCGCGCCCCGGCGCGTGCGGACCCCGGCGGCCAGGTCGAACTCCACGTCGCAGGAACCCGCGGCGGCCGCGATCGCGTCTACCGCCGCGGCGGACAGCGGCGCGCGGCCCAGGTTGGTGTGCACCAGCACCCCGGTCGCATTGATCACCGGAGTCAGCCCGGCGGCCCGGGCGGGCAGTTCGGCGACCGCCGCGTCGGCGACCTGCTCCGGAGCGATCTGGCCGTCCCGGGCCCGCTGCTGGGCGCGGCCCACCGCTGCCTTGACCAGCGTCCGGCCCAGCCGGCGTTCGGCCTCGGCCAGCCGGGGGTCAGCCAGCACCAGATCGGTGCGCGGCACCAGGCGCCTGATGTCCACGTCGCGAAACATTACCCCTCGGCCCGAATACCACGCGTGCCTCCGGGTAGGGGGCCTGGCGGTCAGGTCCGCTAACTACACAATCGGTACTCACTCAGGAAGTGATAGGTATGGCTGGGATGCTGCAAATGCGGCGCAGCCGAGGGGCGGCCAGTGGATTCCTGCTGGTCCTGCTCGGACTTTGGGGCGCACTCATCCCCTTCATCGGACCGTATTTCCACTACGCCTACACGCCGGACACGGCCTGGACCTACAGCACAGCCCGGCTGTGGCTGGAGATCCTGCCGGGCGCGGCGGTGTTCCTCGGCGGCATCCTGCTCATGATCGCCACCGGCAGGCACGTCGCGCTGTTCGGCGCCGTCTTGGCCGCGGCGGCCGGCGCCTGGTTCACCCTCGGCACCATCCTCAGCCCGCTGTGGAACAACCACGTGACCCTGGGCGGTTCGCCGGCCAGTTCCACCCAGTTCATGCGGATCATGGAGCAACTCGGCTTCTTCTCCGCGCTCGGCCTGGTCATCATGTTCGTCGCAGCCGCGGCGTTCGGCCGGATCATGTCCGTAGCCTCCGGGATCCGGGTCGTCGAGACCGCTCCGGCGGCCGAGACGATCCCGGCCGAGGAGAGGGTTCCGGCCCGCACCGGCCCGACCCTGACCCTGCCGTTCCGGCGGGCGCGGACCGAGACCGTCGAGACCCGCGACGACGAGACGCAGACCGTCGGGTAGCTCGACCCACTATCATCGGCTGGCACGACACCATTCGTGCCAGCCGATGATGCGTTGGGCCTAATGGAGGGACGTGGCGGTGCGGGCAGAGCCAGCAGCGGCGGACCAGGGGTCCAAGGGGGCCAAGGGGGCCCAGCCGGCGACGGCCGCCGGTACGCCCCGCGACGGCACGCGGTGGCTGCTCCCGGCCGGGGCGGTCCTGTTGCTCGCGGTGCTGGCCGTGTACCTGGCCGACCTGGCCACTCACCTGTCCACGATGGCCGCCATGCGGGACCTGGTGGTGTACCGGAACGGCGGGCTCATCGTCCGGCACGTCGCGCCCGCCTACGACGGCCACCGGGCCTCACCGCTGTACGACTGGACCGGGCAGAACGGCGTCCAGTTCACCTATCCCCCGTTCGCCGCGGCGGTCTTCGCGATCGCGTCGGTATTGTCCTGGACGGCGATGCGCTGGGCCATGACCCTGGTCAGCCTGGCCGCCCTCGGCTTGTCGCTGTGGCTGGTGTTCGGGGCGCTGGGTTACGCGGACCGGCCCCGGGTCCGGCTGGGCGCGACGTTCGGGGTGTCCGCGCTGGCCCTGCTCACCGAGCCGGTGCAGCAGACGCTGGGCCTCGGTCAGGTCAACCTGCTGCTCATGCTGCTCGTCGTGGCCGACCTGCTGACCCCCTCGGCGTTGCGCGGTCAGACCCGCTGGTGGCACGGGATCGGGATTGGCCTGGCGGCCGGGGTGAAGCTGACCCCGCTGATCTTCATCCCGTACCTGCTGCTGGTCCGCAGGTACCGGCAGGCCGCCGTGGCCGCCGGGGTGTTCGTAGCCACGGTGGCGCTCGGCTACGCGGTGCTGCCCAAGGACTCCGGCACCTACTGGGTGCACGGGCTGTTCCTGAAGGCCAACCGGATCGTGTTCCTCGGCACCCGAGGCAACCAGTCGCTGCGCGGCGCGGCGACCCGGCTGGCGGGCAGCGTGACCTCCGGCACCGTGCCGTGGATCGTGGCGGGGATCCTGGTCGTGATCGTCGGCTTGGTCGCCGCGGCCGTCCTGTACCGTGCCGGGCAGCCGGTGGCCGCGATGCTGGCCTGCGCGCTGACCGGCCTGCTGGTCTCACCGCTGAGCTGGGACCACCACTGGGTCTGGGTGGCGCCGGCCATCGCGCTGCTGGCGCACTTGGGGGCCCGGGCCCGCGGCGTGGTCCGGGCCGCGTGGTGGGTGGCCGCGGGCGGGCTGGTGCTGGTGTTCGGCGCGTGGCCGCAGTTCTGGGATCTCTCCCAGTCCGGGCTGACCCCGGCCGGGCTGTTCTGGTACGGGCCCACGCACTACTTCGCGACCGGCGACCAGCCGTGGTATCCCGAGTTCCACTGGCACGGCCTGCAGCTACTGGCCGGTAACAGTTTCGTGCTGGCCGGCCTGATCGGGCTGGCCGCCCTGTGCGTGGCCGCGTTCCGGGTGGGGCACCGCCGGGCCTCGCCGTGAGCGATGAGCTCGCGCGGATGCGCGAGCGGCTGGCCACCCGCGTCGTCGCCGCCCACCGGATCGGCAGCGAGCGCGTCGCCGCCGCGCTGCACGCCGTGCCGCGGCACCTGTTCCTGCCCGAGCAGCGGCCGGAGGCCGCCTACCGCGACGACGCCATCGTGACCAAGCGGGACGAGGCCGGGCAGCCGATCAGCTCCTCCTCCCAGCCCGCCATCATGGCCATCATGCTGGACCAGCTGGACCTGGCCCCCGGCCACCGGGTGCTCGAGATCGGCGCCGGGACCGGCTATAACGCCGCGTTGATCAGCCACATCGTCGGCCCGACAGGCCAGGTGACCAGCGTCGACATCGACCCCGAGCTGGTCGCGGCGGCCCGGGAGCACCTGGCCTCGGCCGGGTTCGGCGACGTCACCGTGGTTGTTGCGGACGGCGCCGGGGGCGACCCGGAGCACGCGCCCTACGACCGGATCATCGCTTCGGTCGGCGTCAGCGACCTGGCCCCGGCCTGGCTGGC
>PLIQ01000194.1:9657-29085 GCA_003140115.1 Actinomycetota bacterium
TTGTCCCTGCTGCTGCCCGACGGGATACCGGCCGGCGGGATGCTGGCTGACGGGATGCTGGCCGACGGCACGCCGCAGGTGGCCGGGGAAGCCGTGGCCGCCTTGGCGGCCGGGCCAGCCGCGCGGCACCCGACCGGGGTTCGGGCCACCTCGGCGCAGGTGTTCTGGGGGCTGGGCCTGTGGCTGGCGGCCCACGAGCCCCGGTCGTTCCGGCTCACCGAGGAACGGCCGTCCGGGCGGCGCGGCGGGTCCGGGGGCCGGCTCACCGGGGCGCCGTGGCGCGGACCGGGCTGGCACTCCACCCTCGGGCTGCTAGATGGCGACGGCCTGGCCATCCTCACCTGCGCCACGGCTGACCGATCCGGCCTGCTCGCTCTGGACACGGCCGGGTTCGGCCCGGACGCGGCGCGGCTCGCCGCTGACCTCGCTGCGCACGTCCAGGCCTGGGGCGAGGCGGGCCGGCCGGGCATCACGGGCCTGCACGTCGACGCGTACCCGCGGACCTCGGCTGACCAGCCGCAGCCCGCCGACGACGCGCTGATTATGGAGCGACCCGGCACACGGTTCGCGGTGTACCACGACTAGCCTTGGAAAGCGTGACCGACAGCATGGGCAAGCACCTCGAAACCGAGCAGAAGTACGACGCCGCCGCCGACTTCGCCCTGCCCGACCTCAGCGGCCTGGAAGGACGCACGAAGGCGACGGGACGGCAGCGGTACTACCTGAGCGCCACTTACTTCGACACCGAGGAACTCGACCTCATCAAGCACCGGGTCACGCTGCGCCGCCGCGTCGGCGGCCCGGACGAAGGCTGGCACCTCAAGCTGCCGGTGCGCAAGGACACCAGGCAGGAGATCCGCACGCCGCTCAGCGAGGGCGACACCGGAACCGTCCCGGCGCAGCTGGCCGCTGAGGTCCAGGACATCACCGCAGGCCGGCCTCTGCACCCGATTGCCATCCTGGATACCGAACGGACCGTGGTGACACTGGCCGGTCAGGCGGGCGAGCCGCTGGCCGAAGTGGCCGACGACCTTGTGACCGCTGACCGGCTCGACCAGCCCGGGGCGGAGCCCATGAGGTGGCGCGAGATCGAGGTCGAGGCGGTCGAGGGCGCCAAGGTGGGGGGCCTGCTGGAGGCGGTCGGCCAGGCCCTGCGCGAGGCCGGGGCGACACCGTCCCCGTCCGCGTCCAAGCTCGGACGGCTCCTCGGCACCGGCTGAGCCCCGGGTTTCCTGGCCCGGGGCTTCCTTCAGGTGCTCCCCAGGGTTGGTGCGGGCCAGCCAGGTTCGTGGCGATCTCAGAGGGTACTCATAGCGGGTTCTGACCTGCCGGTCGCATGATTCGCATGAGATGGGAGGCCTAGGGAGTTCGCACTAGGTGAGAATTTGGACAAAGGACCCGTGCCTCGCGGGCATACTAGGCACAGATCTGATCATGACGAGTGAGCCTGAGGAACATGGATAACTACAGCCCGGACCCGGGATCCCCCGGGCCGGGATTGTCGGCACCTGGCATTGAGCGGGAGGACGGGGCCCCGGCGCGGGTGCTCGTGGTCGACGACGAGCCGAGCCTGGCCGAGTTGCTGGCCAGCGTGCTGCGGTACGAGGGCTGGACGGTAAAGACCGCGGGTAACGGGGCCGACGCGGTCCGGACCGCGCGCGAGTTCCGCCCCGACGCCGTGGTGCTGGACGTCATGCTCCCCGACTTCAGCGGTATAGAGGTCATGCGCCGGCTCCGGGTCGAGATACCGCAGGTGTGCGTGCTGTTCCTGACCGCGCGGGACGCGGTGGAGGACCGGATAGCGGGCATCACCGCCGGCGGCGACGACTACGTGACCAAGCCGTTCAGCCTGGAGGAAGTGCTGGCCCGGCTGCGCGGCCTGCTGCGCCGGGCCAACCTGACCCGCGTCCACACTGAGGGACTACTCACGGTCGGCGACCTGACCATGGACGAGGACGCTCGCGAGGTCCGCCGGGACGGCGACCTCATCGAGCTGACCGCGACGGAATTCGAGCTGCTCCGGTTCCTCATGCGCAACCCCCGGCGCGTGCTGTCCAAGGCGCAGATCCTGGACCGGGTGTGGAACTACGACTTCGGCGGCCAAGCCCACGTCGTCGAGCTGTACATCAGCTACCTGCGTAAGAAGATCGACGTCGGCCGCGCCCCGCTCATCCACACCGTCCGCGGCGTCGGCTACGTACTGAAGCCGGCGAGCTAATGCCCGCCCGTGCGGTGCGGCCCCACGGCCGGCTGGCACGGTGGGCGGGCGTGCTGTCGTTCCGGACCATTAGCGGCAAGCTCATCGTCGGGCTGATCGTCTTGTTCGGGCTGGCTAGCGTCCTGGTCAGTGTGGTCACGGCCCAGTCACTGAGCAACTCGCTGATGTCGGCGCTTGACGGGCAGTTGCAGACCGCGACCACCGCATGGTCGACCTGCGCGAACATGGCCTACTACCGGAGTAACGGCGGCCGCGCTCCGGGGGCGGGGGGACAAGACTCCGATCAGGCGCCCGGCCCCGGTGACTACGCCAACTGCAGCGGCACCGGGCAAGCCCCCGGCACATTCGAGGCGGTGCTCTCCCCCAGCGGGGCAATCCTCTACCAGAATTACGTGTCCAAGTCGGACACGCTCTCCCCCGCGGATAAGACTACGTTGGCGGACCTCCCGGCCTCAGCTGGGCAGAGCTCGCCTGGCCCGCCCGGTCCGCCTGGTGGCTCGGCGCCCCCTGCGCCGACCCAGGAGCGGACGCTGCTCGGCGTCGAGTTCATGCTTACTAAGGTGCAGGGTCCGGACGGCACCGACCTAGTCACGGGGCTGCCGCTGACCACGGTCAACCAGACGCTCGAGAAGGTGGAGAACACCGAGCACGTGCTGTTCGCGGTGGCGCTGGGGCTGGCGGTGATCCTGGGCGCGGCTCTGGTCCAGTTCTCGCTGCGGCCGCTGCGCCGGGTGGCCGCCACCGCGACCAGGGTGACCGAGCTACCGCTGGACTCGGGCGAGGTGACGCTGCCGGCCGGCGTGCCCGACACCGACCCGCGTACCGAGGTGGGCCAGGTCGGCGCGGCGTTCAACCGGATGCTGTTCCACGTCGAGCGGGCCCTGAGCCGCCGCGCGGCCAGCGAGGCCCGGCTGCGCCGGTTCGCGGCCGACGCCTCACACGAGCTGCGCACTCCCCTGTCCGCGATCCGTGGTTACGCCGAGCTGGCCCTGCGGCACCGCGGCCCCGTGCCCGAGGACGTGACCCACGCGCTGACCCGGGTCCAGTCCGAGTCGGCCCGAATGAGCGTCCTGGTCGACGACCTGCTGCTGCTGGCCCGGCTGGACGCGGGCCGCCCGCTCGAGCGCGAGCCGGTCGACCTGTCCCGGCTGGCCATCGACGTGACCAGCGACGCGCGAGTAGCCCGCCGCGATCACCACTGGCGGCTGGACCTGCCCAGCGACCCGATCCTGGTCCGCGGCGACGAACACCGCCTGCACCAGGTGCTGGCCAACCTGATGAGCAACGCGGGCAAGCACACCCCGCCCGGCTCCACGGTCAGCGTCGCGCTGCACGTCCAGGCGGCTCCCCTGGTTGACTCACCGGTGGCGCCGGACGGCGGGCTGGTGGAGCGGGGCCTCCGGCCGGCCGCACCGTGGGTGGAGCTCAGCATCACCGACGACGGCCCCGGCATTCCCGCCGAGCTGCTCCCGGAGCTGTTCGAGCGCTTCACCCGGGCCGATACGTCGCGGTCGCGGTCGCGCGACCTGGACGCGGCGGGCAAGAGCACCGGGCTGGGCCTGGCCATCGTGGACGCGGTGGTGGCCGCCCACGGCGGCAGCATCACGGTGACCAGCCGCCCCGGCCGGACCAGGTTCGCCATCTGCCTGCCGCTGCTGCCCGAGCCTGCGGACATGGCCGACATAGCGGGCTGACGGTGTGCTAGTTCTAGGTCATGGACGGCGACCAGCAGCGGCTCCTGGCCACGATGCCGCTGCACGCGATCACCTCGACCTACGGCGAAGCGGGACTACGGGGCCGGTTCGCGGTCGAGATCGGGTCCTGGGCCGACGCGGACCGCCGCCGGCTAGAGCGAGCGCTGGACCTGGCCGCCCGGCTGCACGCCGACGACCGCCGGGACACCGAACCGTACGTCAACCACCTGCTGCGGGTGGCGATCCGGATCATGTCGCATTACGGCGTGCACGACGCCGACGTGGTCTGCGCCGCGCTGCTGCACGACGCGGTGGAAGATCACCCCGCCGAGCTGACCGGGGGGCACGCTGACCAGCCGGCCGCGCTCGCTGTGCTGGCCTCGGAGTTCGGCCCGCGGGTGGCCGAGCTGGTCGGCGCGGTGACCAACCCGCCGTACGCGCCGGATCGCGACCAAGACGAGCAGTACCGGGAGCACGTGGCCGACAGCCTGCGCGACAACCCGTGGGCCCGGGTCATCAAGGCCTCGGACTTCACCGACAACGGCGTCGGCCTGATCCACACCACCGGTCCCCGTCTGTACCGGCTGGCGGACAAGTACGCGCCGCTGGTCCCGGTGCTGCGGGACCTCATCGCCCGGCCGGACACGCCGCTGGACGCCGCGGCCAAGGAGCACATCCTGGCTCAGCTCGACCGGGCCGCCGACCGGTTCGCGGCTCTGCGCGGGGATGAGGGCTAGATGCCGGAGTTGCCCGAGGTCGAGACCGCCCGCCGCCTGATCGCCGACCTGGCCCTGGGGCGGCGCATCGTCGGCGTCGACGACGCCGACACGTTCGTCTGCCGGCCGTACTCCCCCGGCGAGCTGCGCGCCGCGCTGACCGGCCGCACGCTGACCGCGGCGCACCGGCGCGGCAAGACCATGTGGTGCGAGACCTCGGGCCTGGACGGCTCGGCCATCTCCGGCCCGGACCTCGGCATCCACCTGGGCATGAGCGGCCGCATCGTGGTCACCGCCCCGGACGGCTGGGTAGCCGAGGGCGGTGACCCGCCCGGCCGGGACGCGCAGCCGCGCAAGGCCGAGTGGGACCGCTTCACGCTGGAGTTCGCCGACGGCGGTCAGCTGGCCCTGTTCGACAAGCGGCGGCTCGGGCGCATCGTGCTCAACCCCGACATCGGCGCGCTCGGCCCGGACGCGGCCGAGGTCACCCTGGCGGAGTTCCGCACCCTGATGGCCCGGGGGACGATCGCGGTCAAGGCCCGCCTGCTCGACCAGTCCAAGCTGGCCGGGGTGGGCAACCTGCTGGCCGACGAAATCCTGTGGCAGGCCAAGATCTCACCCGCTACGCCGGTCAACCGGCTGCAGCGTAAAGACGTCGAGCGGCTGTACCGGGCGCTGCGGTCGGTGCTGGCCTCCGCGCTGGCCGACGGCGGCGGCGCGCACACCGGCGACGTCATCGCCGCCCGCCGCCCGGGCGGAAGGTGCCCGCGCTGCGGGCACGAGATGGTGCACGGCACGGTCGGCGGCCGCTCAACCTGGTGGTGCTCATGGGAGCAGGCGGCCCGGCCGTGACCGGACCGGCGGTCGCGGGCTCTTGCCGACGGCCGGTAATGGGCGTTCGGCTCCTTCGGGTTTGCGGGCCAGGTAGCCCACGACCTTGATCTCGGCCCGCAGCGGCAAGCCATCCCGTAGCTGCCCCTGAGCCTGCTCGACGGCCGCGCGATGAAACTCAGCCTCGCCGACGTTCTGGATGGCCTCATAAGCCGGCCCGGTAGAGGCCAGTGCCCGCGCGTACACCTCTGGGTCCGCGAACTCCAAGGCGAACGGAACCTCCCAGCGTTCAACATCGCCGAAACCACATGACTCCAGGAGCTGCTCGCCCGCACCCGGCCGGCCCAGTGACACCATCGCCGCCTGGTTGCCGACCTTCTCGGCCGCGGCCAGGCGGAACGGCGCCAGCGCCCATGCTCCGGGGGACACCTTCAGGTGACCCCACACCGTCATCCCGACGCGTCCGCCGGGGCGAAGGACCCGGTGTATCTCGGCCACCGCGCCGGGTGTGGTGGCCCAGATCCCCCGGAAGCTGGTGACGACGTCGAACGACGCCGGGTCCCACGGCAGGGCGTTCATATCGCCGACCCGGATGTCGGCATCCGGGCTCCGGTTCCGGGCCACCGCGACCAGCCGGGCCGAGGCGTCGATCCCGGCGCATGAGGCGCCGCGCAGGCGAGCGAGCTCGATCGCCAGCCCGGACCCGCATGCCACGTCGAGCAGCCGGTCCCCGGCATCGACGCCGAGCCGATGATGCACAGCAACGTACTCCCGGCAGTTGCTTGGCTCGCTAAGGGTCGCGAAGTCCACCGCCTTGCGGCCCCAGCCCTCGTCTACCATCGTCCACTGGGAAGAGTCTGTGCCCGGCCTCGTCATGTTTGTCCCCTCTGTGGTAGTGCCGGTCACTGGCCAGCCAGCAGTGCGGCGATGCGCGCGGCGGCGCGGCCCGCGCCGCCACGCGGCACCCTCCGGTAACCCGGTCGGGTGCCGGATTCCGCCAGTGCGGCTCGCATCGTGGTGGCCAGGTCGTCTGCTGTGGTGGTCGTGTAGTCCATCCGCAGGCCAGCCCGGTAGTGGTTGAGCCGGTGGGTGACGAAGTGCTGCTGTTCCCAGTGACGGCGCAGGGGGAAGTAGATGAATGGCCGCCCGGTGGCGACCAGTTCCATCGTCGTGGACAGCCCGCCTTGCACGATGGCCGCGTCGGCGCACGCCAGGTGCTCGAAGAGATCGGGCACGTAGCCGCGCTTGTCCATGCCCTCGGTGTCCGGCAGCAACCGGGGATCGATACGAGGGCCGGTAACCAGAAGCATCCGCGCATCCGGTACCTGCTTACGTAGCCGCACAAACGCGTCGCAGGTCAGTTCCAGCAGGCCGAGGCCAGCCGCCGTCCCCCCAACCGCCGCCACGAGCAACGGCTGGTGCTGAGGGTGGCCGAGCCGCCCGCGCAACCGGGCACGGTCACGATAGGCAGCGGGGTTGAACGGGAGCACATAGGGGACGGAGGTGAACCACCGGCTTGACCATGACCGTATTCCCGGCAGGCCGGGCCCGAACGAGACATCGGGCAGCTCATCGAAAGAGCCGATGAACATGGACAGGTCACGCAGCCGGGGGAACCGCTCACGCTTTCCGATGGAGTCGGTGTTGTAGTCCGCGCACAACTCGGCTTCCCGCGGGTCGCCGGGGTCGGTTGGCAGGAAGCCGATCACATCAGTCATGAATACGTACGGCGCAATCTTCCGCTCGGGGTTCTCGTGCAGGAAGTAGTCGATTTCCCAGCACTCGTCACCCACCCATAGGTCATAGCTGGTGTCCCTGACCACGTCGTCGAACAGCAGGTAGTTCGCACACAGGATCTCGTCCATCCGGCGGAACGCGTAGAAGGCGGGCAGGTCGTGGTTCGCCGATTCCGACTCCCAGTGCGCCGACTCGCAGACCAGATCGGAGCTCGCCGGGTGGATGATCTCCCCGGCGCCGACGAGTACCTCGGTCACCGGCGGCTGCGCCCACCAGTGGATCTCCAGGTCTGGCACCTGCTGCCGGAGGGCCCGGGCGATGGCCAGGTCCCGCTGGACGTGGCCGAGGCCGATGGGAGAGGAGATCCATAGCGCCCGCCGAGGGCGGCTGTGGGTAGCCTGCCAGACGGCCTGCTTGCGCTGCCGGTGGATCACCCTGTCCACAAAGTCACGGATGGCGTGGTTCACCGCAACTGGGTACCGGACATGCGGCGCGTGCCCGCCGCCTTCGATCACGAGCAGCTCAGCGCTCGTCAGCTCGGCGATCCGCCGCGCCCGCTCCGGCGGGACGATCTTGTCCTGGTCACCGCCGATCACGAGCACCGGGCAGGCCAGCGACCGGCAGAGGCGGATCGCCTCCTGCTCATCGGCGACCTGCTGAGGGGCATCGGCATCGCAGAGCAGGGTCTCGGCGTCGGTTTGCATGCCCCACTCGACAAGATCGTCGTAGGGCTTCGTGGAGTGCGGCTCGGTGGTGATCTGGGACATGAAGAACTCGACGTATCCTCGCCAGTCCCGCCGCCAGTAGTGCCGGTTCTCCTTCGCCCACCCATCGGTGGTGTCGAGCACGTCGTCGAAAGAATGTCCGCCTCGTTCCCAGGGGTCGGCTGGCGGGATTGGCAGCGTCGGCGCGATGGCCACGATCCCGGTCACCCGCTGCGGATGAGCCGCCGCGAACAGCAGCGCCCAGGGGAAGCCGCTGCAGAACGCCGCGAGCACCGCCCGCTCGGTGCCGGTCGCGTCGAGCACGGCCGCAGCGTCACTCGCGAAGACGGCGTCGGCGTAGGCCGCCGGCTTCCTGGGCCGGTCGGACCGGCCGTTGCCGCGCGGGTCGAAGGTGATCACACGGTAGTCCCGGGCCAGGAACGGCACCTGCATCTTCCAGTGCCTCGAGTCCACGATCGCCCACGTGGGCAGCAGCAGGATCGTCGGCTGGCCCGTGCCGTGCACCTCGTAATGGATCCGCACGCCTGAATTGACCACGTAACCGGACTCATCGGGTAGTCGTGCGCGCATCAGTTGCACCTCCACCGGGCCGTCCCTCTCTTAATACGCCGGCTGGATGGGAGCGGCTATCGGGGAAAACCATTAGGCATCCATGCCGCATGACTCTTGCCGGACTGGGCACTGACCTGGCCCCGGACGCTTATCACGCCGGGGCGGACAGGTGATGCGTGACGGCCCAGGCCGCCACTTCGGCCCGGCTGCGGGCATCTAGCTTGGACATCACATGGTGCAGGTGGACCTCCGTGGTCTTCTCGGAGATCCCGAGCACCCGGCCGATCTGCCGGTTGGTCCGGCCCGAGGCAACCAGCGCGGCGACTTGCCGCTCCCGCGGGGTAAGCGGCACCTGATGGGAGCGGTCCCGGTCACCGGGTGCGGTGCCCGACGCGACCGCCATGGCAAGATCGGTGGCCTGCTCCATGGGCATGGTCCGGCCAGCGTGTATGAGCGTGTCAGCGTCCTGAGGCCCCAGCGCGCGAGCAAGTACCTGCTCCACCGCCGAACTCCTCGCCTGCTCGGCCTCGGGCGGCCGGGCGGCCACCCGCTCGCGCAGCGCCGCGGCCGCACCGATCAGCCGCGCGGCGCTCTCATAATGCGCCCGTTCACTGGCGACATGGGCGAGCGCCTCCAGACACTGGGCGACGCCCCGAGGGTCGTTGACGTCGGTGTAGATCCGCAGAGCCTCCGCCAGCAGCGGGCACGCTTCTTCCAGTCGGCCCTGCGCGCTCAGCGTCGTGCCAAGCCCCCATGCCGACCATGCGACCGCCCACGGATGGTCCAGTTCACGGAAGTCTCGCAGGCTCGCCCGCAGCAGTTCCGCGGCGCTCCCCAGGTCGCCGTGGTCCCGGGCGAGCAGTCCCAGGTCGTGCCGGGCCCACGCCACGCCCGGCGTGCTACCCCACTCGCGGAATCCCGCCTCGGCCCGCCGATGCCAGTCGGCGGACGCATCCCACTCGCCGCCAGCACGGGCCACGTTCCCCAGGAAGGCGCATGCGATCGCCGCACGGCGCGCATCACCACGCCCCTCGCTGTACTCGAGCGCGCTGAGCAGGTGACCCTTAGCCCGGTCATTGTCCCCCGTCGCCCAGGCCAGGACTCCCGCCGCGATCGGCAGGCCAGCCTGGGCTCCCGCCGTGGCGTCATCGCTGATAGCGGCCGGGTCGTAGCCTTCCGCAGTCAGGGGAAGAACCGCGGCCACTAGCGCCTGGCCATGCTCGAGGTCGCCATGGGTGTAGTGGTACCAGCCCAGCGCAATGGCCAACCAGAGCGCCCAGGAATCCTGCCCCGCGCCCAGGCAGTAATCCAGCGCGGCGCGCAGATCCGCGTGGTGGCGGCCGACCCGTAGGATCCAGGTCCGCTCCTCCGGGAAGCCGATGGAAGACTCGAACTGCGCCGCCAGACCCGCGTAGTGGTCAGCGTGCCTGGCCCGCGTGTCCTCGGCCTCGGCACTGGCCGCCAGCTGCTCCGCCGCATACTCGCGCAAGCTCTCCAGCATCGAGAACTCGGCGGTCTCCTCGTCGCCGGGCAGCCGCCGGATCAGGCTCTTGTCGAGCAGCGACTCCACCATCGCGAGCGCGTCGTCCCCATCCACGGCGCAAACGCTGCCCGCGTCAGCAAGTGTCCAGCCGCCAGCAAACACCGACAGTCTGCGAAACAGCGCGCGCTCGCCGGAGTCGAGCAGGTCATAGCTCCAGGCGATGGCGCTGCGTAGCGCACGCTGCCGGGCTGGCACGTCCCGCGTACTGGAGGCCAGCACCTCCATCCTGCTGCTGAGCCGGAATATCAGCTCCCCGGGCGTCAGGACCTTCAGCCGGGCTGCGGCCAGCTCGATCGCCAGCGGCAGGCCCTCCAGTCGGACGCACGCTCTGGCCAGCAACAAGGCGTTAGCCGGAGTGAGATCAAAGCCCGGGTTGGTCCGGCGCGCGCGATCCAGCAGCAGCGCCACCGACGGATTCGCCGCTAGGCCGCTGAGGTCTGCCACGTCCGCCGACTCGGGCATGGCCAGCGGCGGAACCGGGAACTCCTGCTCGGCGGACAGCCGTAGCCGTTCCCGGCTAGTAGCGAGCACCCGCAGCCGCGGACAGGCCGTGAGCAACCGGCCGACGTCCGGGGCGGCGCCCAGGAGATGCTCGCAGTTATCCAGGACCACGAGTCGCTCCTCGTGGCCCAGCGCAGCAGCCAGCTGGCCGGTCAGATCCGTCCCGCCCCGCGGCTCGATGTCCACCGCCTGGGCCAGCTCGACCATCACCAGCGCCGGATCCCGGACGGAAGCCAGGTCAACGAACACCGGGGCGTATCCGCTGCGCTCGGCGTGAGCCAACGCGCATGCGACGGCGAGACGGGTCTTGCCAATGCCCGGCGGCCCGGTGAGCGTGACTAGCCGGGTCTGCGCGTGTGCGAGCATCCTGGACACAGCCGCCAGCTCGCCGTCCCGACCTACAAACAGGTCGGCAGGCGACGGCAGGCCACTGCGTGATGCCCGCCTCGCGTCTTGCATCCGACTGTCCCACCCATGTCCTCTATCCGTGCAGACACGAGGCCATACCCGAGCATACGACGGCCCGCCGCGCCGCCGCCATCGCTCGCCCAGCGAGGGCTGGGCTGCGCGGCCCGTATGGCCCCATGTAGGGGAATTCCCCGATACCGCGATGACAGCCTGCGCCCGTACAAAGGTCCCATGATGACACCCCGCAACCATAGGGCGGTCGGCGTCGTGCCAGAGTCGACCCTCGCCGGGTCGTTCGTCGAGGGGCTGGCCGCTCAGGACTTCGCCGAGCTCGGCGGCGCGCTCGCCGCTGATGCCTGCCTGCGCGCGTTGCTGCCTTCGGGCTTGCGGGAGTGGGCCGGCGCCGAGGCGATCGCCCGCGTGTTCGCCCGCTGGTTCGGTGATACCGAGGATTTCGAGCTCGTCGAGGCGAGTGTCGGCGAGGTGGGGGGCCGGTTGCACCTGCAGTGGCAGCTGCGGCTGCGGGCGCAGCGGCTCGGTGCTGGCTGGTTTACCGTCGAGCAGCAGGCCTACGCCGACACCGACGACAGCGGCCGCATCGCCGGGCTCGATCTGCTCTGCACGGGCTTCCGGCCCGAGGGCGACCATGACTGACATCCTGAGCACCTGGGGCGGCTGGGCACCAGCGATTCGCGACAACCCCTTCAGCCACTTCGCCGAGGCCCGGGCCCAGTGCCCGGTGCAGCGGGTGCGCCTGCCCGGCGGTGACCGGGCCTGGGTCGTGCTGGGCTACGACGCGGCCCGGCGAGCGCTCAATGACCCCTGCATCTCCAAGGACATGCTCGCCGCCCTGCAAGACAACGGCGACGTCGTGGCTGAAGGGCTGCCCGGGCCGGAGTTCTCCCGGCACATGCTCAACGTCGACCCCCCCGACCACACCCGCCTGCGACGGCTTGTGTCCAGGGCCTTCGTGCCTGGGAGGATCGCCGCGCTGGAGCCGGCCATCCAGGCGATAGCCAGCAACCTTCTCCACGAGCTCGACAGCGCCGGTCCTGGCGCCACCGTCGACCTTGTCGAGGGATATGCCTACCCCTTGCCGTTCGAGGTGATCGGCGAGCTGCTCGGCATCCCGGCAGCCGACCGCCCGCGCCTGCACGCCTGGTTCGGTGTGCTGCTGACCGGGTGGGCTGGTGACCCTCCGCCGGAGGCGGTCGAGGCGTCGGACGGCATCGTGGCCTACCTGCGGGAACTGGTCGACGCCAAGCGCCGGAGCCCAGCCGACGATCTCGTCAGCGTCCTGGTCGCCGCCACCGAAGGCGACGCGCTCACCACGCAGGAGCTGCTGTCGAGCCTGTTCCAGCTCGTGGTCGCCGGGCACGACACCACGGCCAGCCTGATCGGCAACGGGGTGGTAGCCCTGCTGGATCACCCCGGCCAGCTCCAGGCGCTGCTGGCCGATCCCGGACGGCTGCCCGCCGCGATCGACGAGCTCATCCGCTTCACCGCCCCGGTCCCGCACGCCACGTTCCGGGTGACGGCCGAGCCGGTGACTATCGGCGGCGTGCAGATCCCGGCCCACGAGCAGGTACTGGTATGCCTGGCGGCGGCCGACCGCGATCCGGGCCGGTTCCCGGCCCCCGACGTGCTCGACGTCGGCCGCGGCGATGGGCCGAACCTCGGGTTCGGCCACGGCATCCACTACTGCCTGGGCGCCCCGCTGGCCCGGCTAGAAGCCAAAGTCGCCTTCGAGACCCTGCTCATCCGCTACCCGAACCTGCGGCTCGCCACCAGCCGAGACGCCCTGGCCTGGGCCCGCGGCGACGGCCTGGTCCTGCGCGGCCTCGTCGCACTCCCCGTCGTTCTCGGTCCGGCCCACGGCCGGGATGACCATGTCCGATCCACCCAACCCAAGGAGACACCGATGACCATCACCGACAACCCGGTCGACAACGGCGTGAACGTCCAGGCCCTGCTCGGGGCCCGCGAGGCGCTGTCCGCCGCGCCGGAAGCGGCCCAGTTCACGTGGCGGGCCAGCTGCACCTGGCGCAAGGGCACCCACAGCCACTCCACCGTGACCGGGTTCACCGGGCTGGGCGCCGAGCAGCAGCACCGCAACACCTACGAGTACGACGTCGACCACCCCGAGTGTTTCGCGTCCGAGGACAACGGCGCTACGCCCGTGGAGGTCGTGCTGGTCAGCCTGGCCAGCTGCCTGACCGCCGGCGTGGCCGCGGTCGCCCAGTACCGGGACATCCAGCTCCGGTCAGTCACCGCCACCATCGAGGGCCAGATGAACGTCCTGGGCATCCTGGGCGCCGACCCTGACATCCGCAACGGGTTCGAGGCGGTCACCGTCCGGTTCGCCATCGACGCCGACGCCCCCCGCGAGGACCTCGAAGCGCTGATCGCCCAGTCGCAGAAGCGCTCGGCGGTCTTCGACATCGTGACCAACCCGACCAAGGTCCTCGTCGAGCTGGCCTGAGGCCACGCCCCGGACGCCCGCATGATGCAGACCACCGCTGTGGTCGTCGGTGCCGGGCACGCCGGCCTGGCCATGAGCCGCCGCCTCACCGAACGCTCGATCGACCACATCGTCCTCGAGCGCGGTGAGGTGGCGAACTCGTGGCGGACCCAGCGCTGGCCCACCCTGCGGCTGCTCACCCCGAACTGGCAGACCCGGCTGCCCGGCTACGACTACGCAGGCGACGACCCGGACGGCTATATGCCCGTCACCGATGTCGTCGCCACCATCACCCGCTATGCCGGTCTCGTCGGCGCACCGGTGCGTACCGCCACGACCGTGCGCACCGTACGCGCGGCACCGGAAGGCTTCGAGATCCGGGCCAACGGCGACGTCCTCCGCGCCCGTGCCGTGGTGCTGGCCACCGGGGCGTGCAACCTTCCGGCGATCCCGGGCGTCGCCGACGCCGTCCCGTCGTCCATCACGACGCTCACCCCGCTCACCTACCGCGATCCCGGCCAGCTCCCCGACGGCGGGGTCCTCGTCGTCGGCGCGTCAGCCACCGGCGTCCAGCTCGCCAGCGAGATCCACCGGTCGGGGCGCCCGGTAACCCTGGCCGTCGGCGAACACGTCCGGCTGCCCCGCACCTACCGCGGCCGCGACATCTTCTGGTGGCTCGAGGCCACGGGCCTGCTAGCCGAACGCTACGACCAGATCGACGACCTCACCCGCGCCCGCCACCTCCCCTCGCCGCAGCTCACCGGTACTCCCCAGGCCGTTACGACCGACCTCAACACGCTTACGGCGCTAGGAATCCGCATCGTCGGGCGCCTCGGCCGTATCACCGATGGCGTGGCCCAGTTCTCCGGGGCACTCGCCAACACCTGCGTGCTCGCCGACCTGAAGATGAACCGGTTCCTGAACCGGGCCGACCAGTGGGCCACGGCCTCGGGCCTCGACGACGACCTTCCGCCACCGCACCGGTTCGCACCCACCCGCGTCGACCCCCGCACCCCCTTGGAACTGGACCTCACGAGCGGGGAGGTCACCACCGTGCTGTGGGCGACAGGCTTCCGGCCCGACCACTCCTGGCTCGACATCCCCGTGCGTGACCGGACCGGCCACATCCGCCACGACGGCGGCATCGTCACCGGCGCCCCCGGACTCTACGTGCTTGGCATGCCCATGCTCCGCACCCGCGCCTCCACCTACATCCACGGCGCAGCCGCCGACTCTGGCGCCCTGGCTGGCCACCTCCACTCCTTCCTCAGCAGCCGGCGCCGATAATAACCAACCGCCACGCCAGGTTGGCATCGGCCTGTCATTTTCCACATCGCACAGCGTCGGCCGGCTTCAGATGAGTTCGGCCAGGCAGGCCGCGGCCCGCGCAGCGCCGTCGGTCTCGACGGGCCGGTAGCTGACCGGACGGGAGATCTCCTCGGCCATTGCGCTAGCCAGTACCTCCGGCGTGGTCTGCTCGTAGTCCAGGCAGCGGCCGGCGCCGTACTGGGCCAGCCGGTGCCGGACATGGAGGTTCTGCTCGAAATGATGGCGCAGCGGCACATAGATAAATGGGCGCCGACCCGCGGTGAGCTCCATCGTGGTGGTTAGGCCACCTTGCACAACCGCGAGATCGCAGGCCGCGAGATGGCGGTAGAGGTCGTGAACGTAGCCATGGACCTCAAGCCCGTCATGGGAATCCAGGGAGCGGGGGTCGATCCGGGGCCCGGTCACCACGATCATCCGCAGTTCGGGCACCAGCCGCTTGACCGCCGGGAAAGCAGCCGTCACCCGGCGGAGCAAGTCGGTGCCGACGCCCGAGCCGCCGACCGTGACCACACAGACCTTCTCATCGGCCCGGTAGCCGAGCTCGGCGCGGACGGCGTCGCGGTCGGCGAGTTCGGTGGCCGAGATTCCGGTGACATAGCCCGAGAATTGGTAGTTCTGCTCGACCCACTCACGGATCAGCGGCAGCCCGGCGCCGAAGGTGTCCGGCACCACGTCGGCGGGGTTGCCGACGAACACGGATCGGTCCCGCAGACTCGAGAAGCGCGCGATCTGCTCGATCATCTCGGCGTTGTAGTCGGTGGTCAGGTCCTGCTCCGCGGTCCCAGCGTCCGGCATGGGCAGCCAGCCTACGAAGTCGGTAATCCAGGCATAGTGCGCCCGCTTGAGCTCGGGGTTCTCATGCAGGAAGTAGTCGATGTCCCAGGCCTCGTCGCCGACCCACAGGTCAAAATGCTCGTCCCGGACGAGGTCGGCGAAGACCATGAAGTTACTGACCAGGATCTCGTCCATATTCCGGAAGGCCTGGAAGACGTGCAGGTCGTGCTCGAAAGCCTCGCTCTCGATGTGTCCGGACTCGCTGGCCAGGAAGGCCGAGGCGGGGTGGATCAGCTCGCCTCGCCGCTTTAGCAGCTCGGTGACCGGGTGCTGGGCCAGCCAGTGCACCTCGACGCCGGGCCGGAGCGCGCGCAGTTCGTCGGCGATGGCCAGGTCGCGCCGGGCATGACCCAGGCCGATCGGCGAACTGACGTAAAGCACTCGCTGGCGGCGGTCCCGGGCCCTGGTCCAGGTTCGCGACGTCGGTGCGCTGGGGCCGAGGGACTCGGCGAAACCGCGGATGAGCAGGTTCGCCTGGACCGGATCACGCATCGTCGGGGCGTGACCCCCGCCGCAGATCGTTACCATCTGCCCGCCGGTCCAGCGGGCCAGCGCCACGCCGGTCTCGTACGGCACGACCCCGTCCTGGTCGCCGTGCACAATAAGCACCGGGCAGCGCACCTGCTGGCAGATAGCCTCGGCGGCGTCGACGTCGGGCTCCGCCATGCCCGGGCCGGTCAGCAGCAGCGTCTCGGCGGTGGTTTCCAGGCCCCAGGCCACTCCGTCTTCCCGCTGCTTGGTCGAGTGCGGCTCGGTGAATACCTGCGACATGAAGAACTCGACCCAGCCGCGGTAGTCGGCCAGCCAGTAGTGCAGGTTGGCCTTCTCCCAGCCCTGGTAGCTGTCCTTGGGCTCGGCGAAGTCCGGCGGAATCGGCCAGGGCAGCGCCGCGCCGAACGCGACCACCCCGGCCGCCCGTTCCGGGTACCACGCCGCTAGCTGCAGCGCATGCCGACCGCCCATGGACAGGCCGACGATCACGGCCCGGTCCACCCCGGTGGCGTCCAGCACGGCGACCGCGTCATCGACATACTCCCGGTCGAGGTACGCCTCCGCGGCCTTGGGCCGGTCGGCCCGGCCGTTGCCCCGGCCCTCGACGGTGATCACCCGGAACCGGCGGGCCAGGTACGGCACCTGGAACTTCCATTGCCGGGCATGCACGATCGCCCAGGAGGTGAGCAGCAAAATCGTCGGCTCGCCCGCACCGAACACCTCGTAACCGATCTTGACGCCGTCGCGCTCGATGAAGCCCTCGGCATCGGGATACCTCGCCCGCATGGCCGCCCTCCCGGGGAATCGCCGTCCTTCATGTCCTATCCATTCCTATCCATGCCTATTGCAGCCGGGTTGCCACGCGAGTGCAAACGGCGCGGCCGAGCTCGCGTTCGCGAACTCGGGGCAGTGACCTGCCGGTTCCGTTGACCGGCAAGCAGAGCACGGCGGGATAAGTCACGGACCCGGCTGCGCACCCATCCTGGGATGGAATGGGTGACCGCAGGAGGCGTTCCGTTGACCGAAATCGCTCAGCCCGCGATCCGGCCTCTCAATCACGTCCGGATGTCGCAGGCTGACATGGTTCGTGACGTGCGCCTGTTCGCCGACCGGATGTCGGTGCGCCGGTCAGTGCGGGAATTCTCACCTGAACCCGTGCCGGAGCAGGTGATAGAGGCTGCCATCCGGGCCGCCGCGAGCGCGCCGAGCGGGGCCAACGTGCAGCCGTGGCGGTTCGTGGTGATGACCAGCCCGGAGCGCAAGCGGCGCCTGCGGGAGGCCGCCGAGGCCGAGGAGCGGGACTTCTATGAACGCCGTGCCCCGCAAGAGTGGCTCAGCGCTCTGGCTCCGATCGGCACCGACTGGCGCAAGCCGTTTCTTGAGATCGCCCCTGTGATAATCGTGGTGTTTGAGGTGCACCAGGGCCCCAGCAGCCCTAAGCCGTACTACGTCAAGGAATCGGTGGGCATTGCCGTCGGGCTGCTGATCGCCGCGCTGCACCACGCTGGCCTGGCGACGCTGACTCACACGCCCAGCCCGATGCGCTTCCTTAACAAGGTGTGCGGACGGCCTGCGGAAGAGCGCCCCTACCTGGTGATGCCGGTCGGGTATCCGGCCAGCGACGCGGTGGTACCCGATCTGATCCGCAAGCCCCTTGCCGAGGTGATGGTCCGGTGCTGACGTCCGTCGGCGGTTATCTGAGGTCGCTGGCGAAGAAGGCCCGCAATGGGCCGATGTGCCGGTCAGGGCGGCGCCACTCAGCGAGCAGATCCTCAAGCAGGTGCTGTTCGGCGATCAACTCCGTACCGCGGTAACGCCGGACTACCGGATGGATAAAGGCGCTCTCCGCGGCCCGGTCCGGGACCGGATGCCGGTCGATCGCGAAGACATCGCCGTAGTCCGCACGGCCCCACCGCAGGGCCACCGTGTAATAGTGCGAGGCATCCGCGAAGCGCGATACCGCGTAGTCCTCGGGCAGGTCGCAGTAGTGCCGGACCTGGCCGGTCACCTGGTCAACGACCAGCACGTCACACAGGTACTCGAACTGGGTCCACAGCGCCGAGCTCCAGTTCACCCGGTCCAGCACGAGCGACGTCAGCCGGTCCTGGTCCGGCGGCACGACCTCACACGCCAGCGGGACCCCGTCATAACGTTCGCGCAGCAAGGCGGTGAGCGTTCGCAGGTTGTAGCGGAATCCGTCGATGAATGGCGACGACGCATGACGGCAATCGCGGTCCTGGGCAATGGTGCCCGGCCGGGCCAGCGCCGATGATCACGTACTGATGTGCTTGCGCTGAACCGGCAGACGCCGTGGTGATGCCAGCTCCGGCCATGAATGAATGCCTCCCGCCGCCGTCCTCAGTGCTGTCAACGATGCCTGACGATCCGGCTTGAGATCTAGGCATTGAAGGATCGCATCTGCCGGTCTACTCTTCTCTTATTACGGCGTTATGCTACCTTGTGTCACCCCCGCACAGGGTGGTCTTGCTGAGTGACCGCCGTGCTGATGCAGTAGTCCCGGAGTTTAGGAGCGAACTCGTGCCGCATATCAGCCTGGGTAACGACGCGCCCGGTATCGTGTCTTTGTTTGCGTACCGGCCAGAAACAGCCAAGCCGCTGTGCGACCTCGCCGAGGTACTGCTGCGCGGTCCTAGCTCCTTGACCCGCGGAGAACGGGAGCTGATCGCCTCCTACGTTTCGACGCTCAACGACTGCAATTTCTGCGCGGACTCACACGCCGCGTTCGCCGCCGCTCAACTCCCGGAAGGGATGACGCTGGTCGATCAGGTTCGCGCCGATCCGGCTAGTGCTCCGGTCTCGGCGAAGCTCGGCGCCCTGCTCCGGATCGCGGGCGCGGTGCAGCGAAGCGGGCAGGATGTGCGCGCGGCGGATGTTGCGGCGGCCCGCGAGGCCGGCGCGACTGACGTCGAAATTCATGACACGGTCCTTATCGCTGCCGCGTTCTGCCTGTTCAACCGTTACGTGGACGGGCTCGCGACTACCCTCCCTGAAGATCCGGCCGGGTATGCGGCGATGGCCGAACTGATCGTGAGCGTCGGATACGGGGCGGCATCCGGCCAGCCGGTCGGCCAGAGCCACTAGCGGCCACCGTAACCGACACAGCTGAGCGACATCGGTACCCGCGGGTGGGTCGTCAATTACGNNCTGCCGCCCGGATGGCGCGGTCCACTCGATGTAGCCCCCGGGAAGCTGCTCAGCTTTCCACCGCGGGGCCTGCTTCATCCGGTGACAGTGGCGGCACTTGGGCCCGCCATTACACCAGCACGTCCGGCCGCCGGCTTCGTACGGGATATTGTGTTCGAAATCGCAGCGGCCAGCGGGGCGCCGACAACCCGGCCCGGTGCACGTGGCGTGCCGGACCTCAGC
>PLIQ01000209.1 GCA_003140115.1 Actinomycetota bacterium
TCCACCCGGTCGATGCTGACCTGGCGGGCCAGTTCGGCCACGGCCGCGGCGACCGCCTGTCCGGCGGACAGGTCGCCGATCCGGACGTAGTGGGCCAGAGCGTCCCGCGCGATGCCCGGAAGATCGTCGGCGGCCTGGTCGCCCAGGCCGATGACGTCCGCGCCCGCGTGGGCCAGGCCCCGGGTGAAGAACGCCATCTCGGCCGGGTAGCCGGGCGAGAGCATCAGCACGTTCACCGCGGTCAGCCCAGTTCGACGCGGACGGTGGTGACCAGCTCCTTGAGCGCCGCGGTCACCGTGGCCGTGTCCGGGTGGCGCACGGTGATGTAGCCATCGCCCTCGTAGCTGCCCGAGGACGGCTGGCCCGGCTGCGGCAGCCGCGAGTCGACGATCAGCTCGGTCACCTCGGGGGCCAGCGCGTCCAGGCCGTAGACGGCCTGGACGTGGCCTACCCCCAGCCCGCGCAGGTAGACGGTGCCCGTGGACCAGCGGCGCTGCGGCGGCTCGAAATCGCCGTGCACCATTAGCCGAGCCCACGCGGCGTACAGGTCGAAGTCGTGCGCGTAACACAGCATCGAGGTGATCTGGGCGCCCGGCGGCCGGGCGCCGACCTCGGACACGGCCACGGTGCCGTCCGGACGCCGGAACCACTCCATGTGGGTCAGCCCGGAGCGCAGCCCCAGGGCGCGCAGCGCGGTCGGCGCGACCTGCCTGATGCCTGCGTACTCCGGCCCGCTGATGTCGCGGGGCAGCCGCACCGCCCACTGCATCCACGGGTTACGCAGCACCTCCAGCGGGGTCGGCAGGTAGTCAGAGACCGAGTCCCAGACGATCTGGCCGTCGACCATCACGCTGTCGTAGGAGCCCTCGTCCCCGGTCAGGAACTCCTCGATCAGCGCGGGCCGCTCCGGGGTCGGCGAGGCGGCGTCCAGCCAGGCTTCGAGGTCGCCTGGGTCGTCGAGGCGGAACGTGCTCTTGGCCCCGGCGCCGGCCGGCGGCTTGACCACCAGCGGGAAGCCGACTTCGGCCGCGAAGCCGGCGGCCGCGGCAGTGGAGGAGGCCAGCCGGTGCCGGGCGCAGGGCACGCCCGCGGCGCGCATCACGCTCTTCATCTGGTCTTTGTCCCGGAAGTTGCGGGCCGTGGCCGGGTCCATGCCGGGGATGCCCAGGTGCTCGCGGACCTGGGCCAGCGGCACCTGGAGCTGCTCGAGCACGGCCAGCAGCCGCTGCACCGGGCCGACCTGCCCGGCGAGGCCCTCGACGGCCCAGGCGATCTGGCCGGCGTCGAGCGGGTCGTCGATCCGCCAGTGCCCGGCCAGGCGGTCGCGGAGGGCGGGCGGCAGGCGGTCGGCGGGTTCGGTGGTGATCAGGGCGAGTTTGGTATCCGGGAGGCTCGCCGCGGCCTCGACGAACCGCGTCGTGGTATCGAGCAGGTACGGCGCGACGAACCCGGCGGTCACCATGGGAAAGAAGTTACCCTCATTCACCGTGCGGCCGCCGATCGAGCTGCCGCAGGTCCTCGCTGAGCTGGTCCTGCCGGGCGCTTAGTTGCTCGCCGAGGCGCTTGATCGTGTCAAGCTCGGCCAGCAGCTGGTTGGCGACGGTGGTCAGCCGGCTGTCCGCGTGATCCAGACGGCCCTGGATCTTCCTGCCGTCCAGCCTGAGCTGATCCGCGTCCTGGTGCAGCTCGTTGACGACCGCCTGGAGCTGGCGTCTTAGCTCCGTGGACGTGGCCTCGAGCTGGCCGGAGACACCATCGATCAACGGAGCGGCGGTGCGCTTGGTGCGCTGGCCCACGGTGATGGTCACGTACAGGACCGCGGCGGCCACCACCAGCGTGGCCACGGCCAGCAAGAGTTCCATAACGTCCTCCCGGGACTGGTGGGCCAGACCTCGCGCGTGGTGATCGTTACCGCCGCGGCCGCCAGGACTAGGGCCAGCACCGCGGCCACCCCGATTATCCAGTCGCTGACCGGCGTGCCCGGCCCGGCGGCGGCGGTGTTCCACAGCTTGACCGAGCCGTCGGCGTCGGCGCTGGCCAGCTTGCCGTCCGGGCCGAACGCCACGGCGTTCACGCCGCTGCCGGCCTGCAGGGGCGAGCCGGCCGGCTGGCCGGTGGCGGGATTCCACCGCGCGATGGCGCCGTCGCCGTAGGCCGCGGCCAGCAGCGTGCTGCCCGGGCTGAACGCCACCGCGGTCACGCCCCCCGCGGTACCGGGCGAGCGGAGCGCCGGACCGTAGAGCTGGCCGGTCGCCACCTGCCACAGGGTGACCGCGCCGTCGGCGTCGGCGCTGGCCAGGAACTCACCGTCGGGGCTGAACGCGACGCCGTTCACGCCGTTGTCGGCCTGCAGGGCGGACCCGGCCGGCTGGCCGGTGACCGGATCCCAGAGGCGGACGGTGCCGTTGCCGTAACCGGCGGCCAGCAGGTTACCGTCGGGGCTGAACGCCACGCCGGTCACGCCGCCCTGGGTACCAGGCAAGCGGAGCGCCGGACCGGGCTGGCCGGTCGCGACCTTCCACAACGTGACCGCGCCGTCGGCGCCGGCGCTGGCCAGCAGCGCGCCGTCGGGGCTGAACGCGACGCCGTTCACGCCGCTCCCGGTCTGCAGCGCCGGCCCGGCCGGCTGGCCGGTGGCCGGGTTCCACAGGCGGATGGTGCCGTCGGCGGCGGCGCTGGCCACCAGCGTGCCGTCGGGGCTGAACGCCACCCCGGTCAGGGGACCGGAGCCGGACCGCAGGACCGGACCGCGGAGCTGGCCGGTGGCGACCACCCACAGCCGGACCGTGCCGTCGCCGTAACCGCCGGCCAGCAGCGTGCCGTCCGGGCTGAACGCCACGGCCGTGACGCCGGCCGAGCTGGGGGCCGTGGCCGAGGCGGCGGCCTGGGGGGCGGCTAGGAGGACGGCCAGGAGGGCGAGGAGGCCAGTGATCACTGCGCGTCGCCGAGTCCGGTTACGGCTGTGAGCGAAAACGGCCATGTCCTGATAAGACCACTAACCGTGCGCGGTGGCGAGCCCCCGAGCCCCGGCGCTGCTTAGAGGGTGGCCGGCGGCTGACCGGTTGGCCGTTCGGCATAAATTATCGGAACGAACGGACCGTGGCGCTACGACCGGTCACCGGTGACGGCGCTGGCCGGCGGCCGCGCGGCGCGGTTTACCATTCGAGGCATGAACGTGGTTTTCGTCGAGCCCTTCTTCCCGCGCAACCAGCGGGAGTTCGTGCGGGCGCTGGCCGAGGCGGGCGCGACCGTGATCGGCATCGGCGAGTACTCGGCGGACGGGTTCGACGATCAGCTGAAGGGCTGGCTGGATCACTACGAGCAGGTGCCGTCGGTCACCGACGTCGACGCGATGACCCGCGCGGTCCGCTGGGTGCAGGACAAGGTGTGGGTGGACCGGCTGGAGGCCACGATCGAGGCCCACATCATGTCCACCGCGCAGGTCCGCGAGGCGTGCACGATCCCCGGGACTTCGGTGCATACCGCCTGGCTGTGCCGGGACAAGCCGTCGATGAAGGAGGCGCTGCGCGCGGTGGGCGTGCCGACCGCGGCGTCGGCCGCGGTGTCGTCGGCGGCGCAGGCGCAGGCGTTCGGCGCCGAGGTGGGGTTCCCGCTGGTCCTCAAGCCGCGCAGCGGGGCCGGGGCGTCGGGGACGGTGCGGGTGGACGACCCGGCGGCGCTGGAGGCGGCCCTGGGGGTGTTCGGCGGCCAGGGCTCGGAGTCGATCGCGATCGAGGAGTTCATCGAGGGGCACGAGGGGTTCTACGACACGATCGCGGTCGACGGGCGGGTGGCCGTGGACTTCGTCTCGCACTACTACCCGAACGTGCTGGAGGCGATGCGGACCCGGTGGATCTCGCCGGAGTTCATCTCCACCAACCGGATCGAGCTGGTTCCGGAGTACGAGGAGCTGCGCGAGATGGGGCGGCGGGTCATCGCCGCGCTCGGCATCGAGACCTCGGCCACGCACATGGAGTGGTTCTTCGGGCCCAAGGGACTGAAGTTCTCCGAGATCGGGTGCCGGCCACCGGGGGTCGGGGCCTGGGATCTCTATTCGGCGGGCAACGACATGGACCTGTACCGCGCGTGGGCCGACGCGATCGTGCACGGCCGCGTTGAGGCGGCGCCGTCGCGGCGGTTCGCCAGCGGGATCGTGGCGCTGCGCCCGGCGCACGACGGGGTGATCAGCGGGTACGGCGGGGTCGAGGAGCTGCAGCAGCAGTTCGGCGAGTGGGTCATCGACGCGAACCTGCCGCCGCCGGGCACGCCGACCCAGGGCGTCGAGGCCGGGTACATGGCCAACGCCTACGTCCGGATGCGCCACCCCGACTACGACGTGCTGCACGACATGCTCGACACGGTGGGGCGCACGCTGCACGTCTACGCCTCGTGAGAGCCATCCTGCTGGGACCGCAGCGCCGGCCGACGCTGGACGCGGTGGTGCGGTCGCTCGGGCTCGCCGACGGGCCGATCGCCACGGTCACGGCCGGGTGGCAGGAGCGGGAACCGTACGACGGCGAGCTGAACGCGCTGCTGGAGCGGAGGGGTTCGGGCCTCGGGCTCTACCGGCGGTGGCTGGACGTGCAGGAGCAGGATCCGGAGTTCGCCGCGGCCGAGCGCGCGCTGCAGCGGATCCTCGATGAGCTGGCGGACCTGTACCTGCTGCGGCTGGACTACGCGCTGCAGGCGGTGTACGCGCTGCAGCACCGGCCGGGGGTTCCGGCTGAGGCGGTGGCGGAGGCGGTCGAGGGGGTACAGTCACTCGACGCTGCGCATTTGGTGCGTGTGAACGAGGTGCGCGGGGAGTTCTTTGACCGGGTGCGGCCACACGACCGGCGGGTGATCGCGTCCCACCGGCTGGCGGTGGCGGGGTTGCTGGGTGAGGCCGCGGCGCTGGTCATCGCGGGCGGGCACGTGGGCGTGCTGGCCGACGTGCTGCACCTGTTCAACGTGGCGGCCGCGCTGCCCACTGGGGCGGTGGTGATCGCGTGGTCCGCGGGGGCGATGGCGCTGGCGGACCGGATCGTGCTGTTCCACGACCGTTCGCCGCTGGGGCCCGGGCATTCCGAGGTGTACGGCAGCGGGCTGAGCGTGGTGCGCGACGTCGTGCTGCTGCCGCACGCCCGGGCCCGGCTGCTGCTCGAGGACACGCCGCGGATGGCCGTGTTCGCCCAGCGGTTCGCGCCGGCGCTTTGTCTGCCGTTGGAGGCCGGGACCCGGGTGGCGCTTTCCGGTGCCTTGTCGGGCGGGGGCTTGCCGGGTGGCGGCTTGCCGGCCGGGACCCGGGTGCTGGGTGAGGACGGGCATGTGACGGCGGTCAGGGAGGCGGCGTGACCATCGTCAGCGGGCCGGCCACGGTCAGCCGGAAGCTCGCGATCAACCGGCTGCGCGAGCGCAGGCCGCTGGACGGCGGGACGGTGGACCGGTTCCTGGCCCGGTACGAGGTGCCCATCGTCGAGGGGCCCCGCTGCACGTTCCTGTACCGGGGCGAGGCGGACGAGGTGTCCGTCGTGCACCGGATCTTCGGGCTGCCCGGCCCCATTGCGATGCGCCGGCTGCACGGCACCGACCTGTGGTACGTGGTGCTGGAGTTGCCGGAGGGGTCGCGGGTCGAGTACCAGCTGGAGGTGACGCGCGGCGGGGAGCGGTCGCGGTTCAACGATCCGTTGAATCCCAGGGTGGCGCGGAGTCCGGTGGGCGATTCGTCGGCCTGCTACGCGCACGGGTACGTGGTGCCGGACTGGACCTTGTTTGATCCTGAGGCCCGGCCGGGGTCGCTGACGGACCTGACGGTGCCGAGCCGCGCGCTGCGCCGCGACACCAGGGTGACGCTCTACCTGCCGGCCCGGTTCCGCCGGTCCGCCCGGTACCCGCTGCTGATCGTGCACGACGGCGGCGACTACCTCGAGTACGCGGCGGCCAAGACGGTACTCGACAACCTCATCCACCGGCTGGACGTGGCCGAGGTCGTGGCGGCGTTCGTGTACCCCGGCGACCGGCTGGCCGAGTACGCCAACTCGGCGGCGCACGCCCGGTACCTGACCGCCGAGTTGCTGCCACGGCTCGAGGCCGAACTGCCGCTGCTCGCCACGCCGTCCGGGCGGTGCCTGATGGGCTCGAGCTTCGGGGCCGTCGCATCGCTGGCCACCGCGTACCGCTACCCGGAGGTGTACGGGTCGCTGCTGGTGCAGTCCGGGTCGTTCGTCTTCACGGATATCGGCAACGACCACGGCGGCGGCCCGGTGTTCGAGCCGGTGGTCCGGTTCATCAACCGGTACCGCGCGGCCCCGCGGCGGGTGGCCGACCGGATGTTCGTCAGCTGCGGCGTCTACGAGCCGCTGATCATCCCGAACCGGTCGATGGTCCCGGTGTTCGAGGGCGCCGGGATGGCGGTCCGGTACGTCGAGGCGCGCGACGGGCACAGCTGGGAGGACTGGCGGGACCGGCTGCGCGCCGGGCTGTCCTGGATTTTCCCTGGTCCGCAGAAGTTCTACTACGAGTGATCGGGTGGCTTAGTCGATGGCTGATGACGATGGGTACCGGCGGGAACGGTGGTTCTCCGAACGGCTGGGGGAACCGATCACGGTGGTGCGGTGGGGGTCGTTCGGCACGCCGGTGCTGGTGTTCCCGTCGGCGGGCGGTGACGCCGAGGAGATCCAGCGGCACGGGCTGGTCGACGCGTGCGGCTCGCTGCTGGCCGAGGGCCGGGTCAAGCTGTACTCGGTCGACAGCGTGGCGGGCCAGGCGATGGTGACCAAGGCGGGCTCGCCGGAGCACCGGATGTGGCTGCTCAACCAGTTCCATGAGTGCGTCCGGTGGGAGGTGCTGCCCGCCATCCACGCCGACCTTGGCGGGCACGCGCTGGACGTGATTACCGCGGGCGCGTCGATCGGGGCGTTCAACGCGGTGGCGGTGCTGTGCCGGTACCCGGACGTGTTCGGCGCGGCCGTCGGGATGAGCGGCACCTACCGGATCGAGCGCTTCTACGACGAGGCCTGGAGCCAGGACCTGTACGTCTCCGCGCCGCTGCAGTTCCTGCCGGGCCTGGAGGGCCCGCAGCTGGACCGGCTGCGGTCGCGGCGGGCCATCCTCGCGGCCGGCGAGGGCGAGTGGGAGGACATCGGCGAATCCTGGCGGATGGCCGATGCCCTGGGGGCCAAGGGGATCCCGAACCGGGTGGACAACTGGGGACCGCAATGGGCGCACCAGTGGCCCACGTGGCGGGAAATGCTTCCGCAGTACCTGCG
>PLIQ01000002.1 GCA_003140115.1 Actinomycetota bacterium
GCGCGGGTCCGGGACCTGATTGTCGCGGAGACGCGGGGGAATCCTTTGGCCCTGCTGGAGCTGCCGCGAGGGGTGGCGCCGGCGGAGCTGGCGGGCGGCTTCGGGCTGCCCGAGGCTAGGTCGTTGCCGGGCCGGATCGAGGACAGCTTCCGGCGGCAGCTGGAGGGCCTGCCAGAACAGACCCGGCGGCTGCTGCAGCTGGCGGCGGCGGATCCCTCAGGTGACCCGCTGCTGGTGTGGCGGGCCGCTGGGCGTCTGGGGATCCCGGTCCAGGCCGGCGCGGCGGCGGTGGGGGCGGGGCTGGTGCAGTTCGGCGTGCGGGTGCGGTTCCGGCATCCGCTGGCGCGGTCGGCGGCCTACCGGTCGGCGCCGGTCCAGCAGATGCCACAGATGCATGCGGCGCTGGCGGAGGTCACCGATCCGGCGGCTGATCCGGATCGCCGGGCCTGGCACCGGGCGCAGGCCTCGCCGGGCCCGGATGAGGATGTGGCGGCGGAGCTGGAGCGGTCTGCTGGGCGGGCGCAGGGCCGCGGGGGGCTGGCCGCGGCGGCCGCGTTCTTGGAACGGGCGGCGCTGCTGACCCCCGAGCCCGGCCGCCGGGCGCGGCGGCTGTTCGCCGCGGCCCGGGCCAAACGGGAGGCCGGCGAGCTGGATGCGGCGCTGGGGCTGCTGGTCGCGACCGAGGCCGGGCCGCTGGACGCGCTGCAGGCCGCCCAGGTAGAGAGCCTGCGCGGGCAGATCGCCGCCGATCAGAACCGCGGCAGCGACGCGGCCCGGCTGCTGCTGCGCGCGGCCCGGCTGCTTGAGGCGCTCGACGCCGACCTGGCCCGTGACACGCACCTGGAGGCGATCCGGGCCGCGATGGCTGCCGGCGATCTGGCCGGCGGCGTGCGGGAGGCGGCCCAGGCCGCGCGCGCCGCGCCGCCCGGTCCCGACCCGCCGCGCGCGGTCGATGTTCTGCTCGACGCGTTCGCCCTGCGGTTCACGGAGGGATACGCAGCCGCCGCGCCGACACTGACCCGGGCGTTTGACCTGCTTGTCAATCTAGACGTCGGCGCCGGGGAAGCTCGCGGCTGGCTGTGGCTGGCCAGCGGAAGAGCCAGCACCATGGTCGCGACGGAGCTGTGGGACTTCGACTCCTGGCACGCCCTGGCCGCCCGCCAGGTTCAGGTCGCCCGTGACATGGGCGCCCTCGTCCAATTGCAGTTCGCCCTCCGCAACCTCAGCATGCACCAGGTGCTCGCCGGCGAGCTGGACGCGGCAGCGCGGCTGATCGACGAAGATCGCCTGATCGCGGAGGCGACCGGCCACCCACCGGTTACGTACGCAGCACTAATGCTCGCCGCCTGGCAGGGCCGCGAGCCGGAGGCATCCGAGCTGATCCAGGCCACCGTGCAGGAGGCGACCGGACTCGGGACGGGCAGGCTGGCCGGGATGGCGGGCTGGGCGAGCGCGGTACTGGACAACAGCCTGGGCCGGTACGACGCTGCGCGAGACGCCGCCCGCAGGGTCTTCGAGCGCGACCATCTGTCGCTCGGCCATCTGATCATGCCTGAGCTGGCCGAGGCGGCAGCCAGAACCGGTGAGGTGGCGCTGGTCCAAGCCGCGCTGGACTGGCTGTCCGAACGCACCCGGGTAACGCCGACCGAGTGGGTGCTGGGGATCGAGGCCGGGGTCCGGGCCCTGCTCAGCGACGGCCAGGCCGCAGACCGCTGGTACCAGGAGTCGATCGAACTGCTGGGCCGGACCCGGGTCCGCGCCCAGTTGGCCCGGTCGCACCTGCTGTACGGGGAGTGGCTGCGCCGGCAGGGCCGCCGCACGGACGCGCGGGAGCAGTTGCGCACCGCCCACCGGATGCTGGACACGATGGGCATGGCCGCGTTCGCCGAACGGGCCCGGCGGGAGCTGCGGGCCACCGGAGAGACCGTCCGCAAGCGCACCGTCCCGGCCGCCCGCATCGCCGGGGCCACTAACACGCTCACCATGCAGGAGGCGCAGGTCGCGCGGCTGGCCCGGGACGGGCTGTCCAACCCGGAGATCGGCGCCCGGCTGTTCATCAGCCCGCGTACAGCCGCGTACCACCTGAGCAACGTGTTCACCAAGCTCGGCATCGGCTCCCGGAGCCAGCTCGACCGCGTGCTGCCCGCGGGGCCGGACACCGGCGGTCGTCCCGGGGGGCCTGATCCCCGGCGACGGCACTAGGACCACGCTCGGAGCGTGGGAACTGGCGGATCTGATGGACGAGCTCGACGCGATCTACGCGGACAGTAGCCAGGGCACCTAGGTCATCTACAGCAGGCGACAGCATCCAGCAGTCACCTCCCGGCACAGGACATGCCGGTGGCCCTCAATCTGCGGCCTCGAAGCCGGCGTCGCGGCCTGGTCCTGGCCGGGGCGGGAACGCCTGGCCGAGGTCGCCGTAGTCGGGATCCTGCGACGGGATCGTCAGGCTCAGCCGGTCGGCGAAAGTGCGGTGCGCCGCGGCCAGGTCCTTGATCCACTGCCATGATTCCTCGGTCTCCTCCCTCGCCGTCATCGTGAGTTCCTCGCGCTGGTCCGTGGTGGCGGGCTCAGGTTCGGCCGATCGCAGCGGCGGGTAGTGCCCTTCGGGATGGCGGCGACGTAGTTCGGCTATGGGCACGCCGCTCGGCCGGGGCGGCTGCATGTGTGGCGCCGGCGGCTACCTGCTGGCTAAGCTGGTCAGCAGCTATTCCTGCCCGCTGGCAAGCGGGACTAGGAGGCGTCGGTGGAGATGGCCAGGAAGCTCGCGCCGGGTCGGGCAGTCAGCTTGCGGGATCAACGCGGGTGCC
>PLIQ01000441.1 GCA_003140115.1 Actinomycetota bacterium
TCCTCGACGGGCGCACCTACTGGTTGCACGAGCACGCGATGAGCATGAAGGTGGCCCGGAATGCGTGCGTAATCGGGAGCGGCGAGACTGCGGCTTCGGTTGTCATCAGCCTGGTCAGCAAGCTACCCAAGCACTCGACAGTCGACGTGCTGACCAGCCGCGGCGTGCTGTACTCGCGTGGCGAGAGCTACGAGGAGAACCGACTGTACTCCGACCCTGGGGACTGGCCCGGGCTGGCCGAGGCGCACCGGCGCGAGTTCCTGCTGCGTACCGACCGCGGCGTCGTCTCGCTGCAGGCCGAGGCGACCCTCAACCAGTCGCGCGGCTTCCGCGCGCTGGCCGGGCGGGCGGTAGCGATCCAGGCCGGCGAACGGCAGGTGGCCGTCACGATCGAGTACGGCAACGAGTGCGAGCACGTCGCCTACGACCTGGTGGTGGTGGCGATCGGCTTCCAGCCTGACTGGTTCGAGGGCCTGCTCGGCGCGCAGGCGCGCGGCCGCCTCGACGAGGCGCTCGCGGGCGCCGAACTCGAACGCCAGATCGAGGTCGACTTGTCCGTCACGGGCTTGCGCCCGGCGTTGCACCTCCCGGTGGCGGCCGGCCTGGCTCAGGGGCCGGGCTTTCCCAACCTGAGTTGCCTGGGCCTGCTGAGCGACCGCATCCTGCGCCGCTACGTGGCGCCGCCTGAGCCGGTGCGCACCATCCAGAAGAGGAGAGAGCATGTCTGAGGTACCCGGCGAGGTATGGGAGAGCGACGACTGGGTACGCCGCACGCTCGTCCTGCCGGCCCTGCTGGCCGAGCGGCTCGCGGCCCGGGCCGAACAGCGCGGTCTTTCGTTCAGTGACCTGCTGGTCGAGTATGCGCAGGGCGGCCTGGACCGCGATTGCGCCGATGGATCCTGACCGGCTGGATGGTCATCACGATTCCTGGCGGGAGGGCCACGGACAGGCCGCCAAGACGGCCAGATGCAGCGACACCAGCGTGTCCTCGAGGTCCGGGAGTTCGTGGGTGCGGTCAGCGCGGACCATGGACCGCACCAGCTCGGCGGTGGCCCCGGCCAGGGCCAGGTACGCCTCCTGGGGGACGGTCGGCCAGTCGGGGTGGCGCTCCCGAGCGCGCTGGTGCCAGGTCCGGTTCAGGTCGGCGAACTGACGGCCCGCGGCCTCGAGCCGGCCGACCGCCCGCGGGCCGGCGGCCGGCATGTCGACATAGAAGACCCGGGCGAAGGCCGGCTCGTCGGCTAGGAAGGCCAGGAACGCACGACAGGCGGCCCGGATCACCTGCTCATCTTGAGTGTCAGCCGGCGCGGTACGGGCGGCGGACACCACGCGGGCGAACATGAGCTGCCGGCCCTCGCCGGTCGCGGCCAGGAAGCACTCCTCCTTATCGGCGAAGTGGGCGTAGAACGCGGCCCGGGATACCCGGGCCCGCCGCACGACGTCGGCCACGGTGACGGCCGGATAGCCGATGTCGGACACCGCGGCGATCACGGACCGGAGCAGCCGTTCCCGCTGGGAGGCCCGAACGGCGCGCAGCGGCAGGCGATTTCGGCCACGGGGCAGGCCGGGCTGTCCTTCGTGCGTCTGGGCGAGCGTGCCACCCGGCCTGGTCTCGGCCATAGGCCGTCAGCCGCGCTGGTCGCGGATCTGGCGCTTGATCCGGGCCAGCATGGCGGCCATGCCCCGCAGACGCAGCGGGCTGACCAGGTCCTGCAGGCCAAGCTGACTGGAGAACTCACCGGGCGTGGCCAGCACCTCGTCCGCGGTCAGCCCGTCCAGCCCGGCATGCAGAATGCTGGCGAAGCCGCGGGTGGTCGGGGCCTCGGGGGGCGCCTCGAAGAACAGGTGAACGGTTGCGTCGGGCTCGACCTCGACGGCCAGGAACAGCGGCGACTGGCATTCCGGCACCGGCTCGAGCAGGTCGTGGTGGTCGGCGTAACGGTCCGGCAAGGCGGGCAGCTCCTGGGAGAACTCCAGCAGGAGCTGCAGCCGGTCCTTGCCCGTCATGGCGTTGAAGTCGTCGACGATCTCCTGCAGCCGGGCGTTGAGCGTGGGGGTGCTCACGGGCTGTCCCCGCGGGTGATGGGAACGCGGACGGTGTTCCCCCACTCGGTCCATGACCCGTCGTAGTTGCGCACGTGCTCGAAACCGAGCAGGTGGGTGAGCACGAACCAGGTGTGGCTGGACCGCTCGCCGATGCGGCAGTAGACCACCACGTCGTCGCCGGGGCGTAGCCCGGCCTCGCCGAGGTAGATAGCCTCCAGCTCGGCGCGGGGGCGGAAGGTAGCATCCTCGGCGGCGGCCCGGGCCCACGGCACACTCCTCGCGCCAGGGATGTGGCCGCCGCGTAGGGCGCCTTCTTGCGGGTAATCCGGCATGTGCAGCAGCGCGCCGCTGTACTCCCCCGGCGACCGTACGTCGATCATCGGCTGGCCCAGATGGGCCAGGACCTGGTTCTGGAACGCGCGGATCTGGGTGTCGTCGCGATCGACGACGGGATAGTCGGTCTGCGGGCGCTTGGGCTCCTCGGTGCTGAGCGGACGGCCCTCGGCGATCCACTTGGCTCGGCCGCCGTCCATCAGGCGCACGTCGGGGTGCCCGAAAAGCGAGCACACCCACAGGGCGTACGCGGCCCACCAGTTGTTCCGGTCGCCGTAGAGCACCAGTGTGGTGTCGCGGCTGATGCCCTTGTCCGACATCAGCTGGGCGAAGCCGGGCCCGTCGACGTAGTCGCGGGTGACGGGGTCGTTGAGCTCGGTGTGCCAGTCGAGCTTGACCGCACCGGGGATGTGACCGGTCTCGTACAGCAGCACGTCTTCGTCCGATTCGGCCACCACCAGTGCCGGATCGTCGAGGTGCGCGGCCACCCATTCGGTCGTCACGATCATCTCGGGATGGGCGTATTCCTGCAGCTTAGCCGCGGGATCATTGGGCAGCGCCACGGTCAGTCTCGTCTCTGCTCATCTACTGGGCTCGTCTATTCGTGATCCCCCGCGGCCGGGTGCCGCGGGGAGATGCACATCATCCACCATGGGGATGTAACGCGGCGCCGCGGCACCGCCTTCCCGCCCCCGTGAATCCCGTCCAGTACGACTCGCAGAACCGCAGGGGATGGTCAGATCGGCTGGACCTGCTCAGCCTGAGGGCCCTTGGTGCCCTGGACGGCGGTGAATTCCACTCGCTGGTTCTCCTGGAGGCTGCGGTAACCGTCAGCCTGAATGACCGAGTGGTGGACGAAGACGTCACTGGTTCCGTCGTCGGGGGTGATGAAACCATAACCCTTGTCCGCGTTGAACCATTTGACTGTACCCTGAGCCATTTTTTGCTTTTCTCCTACTAGACGATCTCCGGGATCCGCATACGCGGAACCACACTGCTGCGACCGCCTGTATAAAAGCCGGACTCTGGAATCCGCGGCGCCCGCTGTCAGAACTTCGCAGGCGCCAAGAGCGAATACGAATTTCCTACCACAACCAGAATGATGCATACTACCATGCCGCCTGCGCCATATCTCCCCGGGCCCCCGCCCTTCGCGGCGCAAGTCGCGTCCGCGGATGTGCGATAATGGAGGTAAGCCCGGGGCATTTCGAACGCTGGCAGTCACGCCGGTGCCGTCCGCGGGCCCGGCGAATCCGGTGCACCGTGCGCCAGGGATGGGACGGCCGAGATGTTCGGCTTCAAGGTCATCAACCAGTACGAGCAAGGCCTCGTCTTCCGCTGGGGCAAGATGCAGCCTGCCCCCCGCCAACCAGGGCTGACCTGGATCAACCCGTTCACGGACCGGCTGCGCAAGGTCAACATGCAGATCATCGCGGCGGCCGTACCCGGCCAGGAGGGCATCACCCGCGACAACGTCACCGTGCGCGTCGACGCGGTCGTCTACTACCGGGTCGTCGACCCGATCAAGGCGATCATCAACGTGCAGGACTACACCTACGCCGTGTCCCAGGTGGCCCAGACCTCATTGCGATCGGTTATCGGCCAAAGTGACCT
>PLIQ01000091.1 GCA_003140115.1 Actinomycetota bacterium
GGCAGAACGGAGCGGGGCAGAGCACGGTTGAAGGCGGCGGGTCGGTGGCGGGCGGGGCGGTAGCGGGTCAGCTGGGTCAGGCTCGGTCGGGAACCGCCGCGGAGGGATCGGGCGGGGCCAGCATTCCGGGGCTCGACGTCTACGCGGGTACGGCGGCGTCGACCTCGGCAGGGGAGGCGTCGAGCAGCGCGACGGCGGCCTCGGGCAGCGCGGCGGCTGCGACGAGCGCGCACCTGGAGCCGACGGGCGGGCAGGCGCTGCGGGCCGGGCCGCGCAACCTGCACGTCAGCACGCGGCGGTACGTCACGCAGATGCCTCGGGTCGTGCTGACCGATTTCGTTACCACGGCCAAGATCCCGCTGCTGCGGGCCAAGCCCGTCTACCAGCAGGTCGCCGAGGACCACGGCGTCCGGTGGGAACTGCTCGCGGCCTGCGACTGGATGCAGTGCCAGGCCCAGCCGGGCGTGTCGCCGGTATTCGGCGAGGAACTGGGCACCAAGAACCACGACGGGACGGTCTACCGGACCAAGGCTGACGCACTCGAGCAGTGCGTGGCCGACCTGATCGAGCTGGCGGCCGTGGTGTACGGCATCGACCTGCGGCAGCGGCGGCTCCTGTCGGTGCCGGAGCTGGCCGACGTGTTCGCGGCGTTCCGGTGGGGCGGGCTGCTCAAGGCGCACCGGATCTCGGCGATGGACTTTCCGTATTCGGTCGAGGGGCTGACCGCCGCGCACATGAAGATGCGGTGGCCCGACATCGGCGGCGACGCGCCGGACAAGCCCGGCACGCGGTTCCGGATGTCGTTCGGGGCCGTGCCGGTCGTCTTGCGTCTGAACTATCCGGCGGTCGCGTGAGGACCACGCGGCAGCATAGAAAAGGCGGGCCTCATGTTTCGCTTCTTGATTCTGCTGCTGGGCATGCTGACCACGAGGGCGGGCAAGCTGGACTCCGGCTCGTTCCGGGCGGAGGACGAGGACGCGTGGGAGGATCCGGGCCCTTGGCTCGAGGGTCCTGCCTACGCCGCGGACGACCCGTGGATCGTCGCCCGTGAGCCGGGGCCCCCGGCGCTGCAGCGCCGGGAGGCGGACGGGCTGCGTCCCCGCCGCCCGGAGCGGATCCCGCGCGTGCGGCGGCGCCTGGTGCCGCGCTGGGTTAAATGGGCGACGGTCCTGGCGCTGGCGGGCCTCGTCTTCCGCAAGGCGATCGCGTTCGCGGTGCTGGTGACGCTGTCCGGGGCGCTGCACGCGATCGGGCTCAACGTTCACCTCCCGCACCTCAAGCTGGCCTGGCCGTGGACGTCGATCACGGTAGGGACGTCCACCGATACCGATGTCGGCCCGTGGGTGCTACAGAAGATCGAGGGGATCTCCCGGCCTGCTCTGGGCACCGAGAACTTCAACTTTGTCTTTACCCACAAGGTGACTAAGAGCATCGGCCTGTGGCCGTGCTGGTATTCCAGCACGTTCTACGCGGTGGGCCGGGCGTCGGCGACCGTCGACCTGAACCCGGGGCCGGGCTGGTGGGCGCCGGGCTCGGGCCACTACCAGCTGAAGGTCCTGAGCCGGCCGGCGGTCGGCACGCCGGGCCGGGTCATGGTCACCATCGTGCTGCCGCCGCCGCAGCTCCCCCAGTCGGTGCATGACATCGCCGTCGACAACACGTTGTCCCACGTGATCAGCACCGACCACAGCTGGACCTATCCGGGCTTCGGGTGCGGGGCGCTGCTCAAGCCGCAGTTCTCGCCGTCGGTGCTCTACGGGCAGGCCCAGAACCTCGCCTTCTACCAGGCGACGCATAACCCGCAGGTCACACGGCCGCTGGTCAGCGCCGCGGAAAAGGAGGCGGCGCAGATCATCCGGGATAACTTCGTCCAGCCGACGGTGAACGCGCTCGGCTATACGCTGGCCGGATTCAGCCTGCACTGGTCGGGCGCGTCGTAGTCCCTGGTCAGGCAGGTCTCGCAGCCTCGGCGGCTGCTTGATCAGAGGTGGAAGCTGGTGCCTACGGAGTTCGGGACGAAAGCGTCGGGGAAGCGCGCGGCCAGGGCGTGCTGGGCCCGCCAGCCGGTGCAGTGCGCCGGGACGAGCACGCCGGGTTTCAGCTCGGCCAGGTCGGTTAGCACGCGCGGGATCAGCGGCTCGAAAGCAGGGCCGTTCAGATGAAATCCGCCCAGTAGGGCATACAGCGGCACACCTCCGCACAGACGCAAGGCGTAGCGGGCGATGTTGACCACGCCCGCGTGACCGCAGCCGGTGATCACCACCAAGCCCCGGCCGCGGACGTTGACGATCAGCGCCTGATCGTCGAGCACAAGGGGATCGGGTTCCCAGCGGCCGCCGAGCCAGGCCTGTTGCGTTGGCAGGCCGGGCTCGTAGCCAGTGGTCCGCGCGACCTCGCCGGTGATCAGCACGGAGCGGCCGAACAGGAAGCTCGGCTGTCCTTCCTCGATGATGTCGAAGCCAGCCTCCTGCAGCGCTCGGCGGCTGGTGGTGGGAAGCTCTAGCGGATCGCGGCCGGGGATGACGAGGCGGCGGCGGCGCCAGAAGTCGGGGTGGATCAGCACCGGCATGTTCGCCTGGCCTAGCGAGCGGACCAGCCCGGCGAGCCCGGCCGTGTGATCGAAGTGCCCGTGGCTGCACACAACGGCCTCGATGCTGCCCGGGTCGATGTCCAGGTACTGCATGTTCCGCATGACGCCATCGGGGCTGGTCCCGGTGTCGAACAGGAACCGGTGCTCGGCGCCGCCCTTGGCCACCGTGACCAGGACCGAAAAGCCGTGCTCGGCGATCAGCACGCCGGGTACCAGGCCGTCGACCATCAGCGGGGACGGACGCCGCGGGCCGCTGCCGAGGGCGATCCGATGGGCCGGGCCCTGGTCAGGCATCAGCGCGTCGGCGACGTTGTCCATCAGCGTGGTCACCACCACCGAGTCGACGGGTTCCAGGTCGATCTCGATGGCCGGCTCGACGTCGTGCAGGATGAGCCCGGCCGGCCTGGCCGGGCTGTCGTCGGTGCACATGGGCGGCGACCTCCTTGTTCCTCAGGCGACCTGACCGCTGCGCACCAGACGCCTCAAGGCCACCATCTACCTAGCGGGCGTGAGTGACAAGGGAACCCGGGAAGTTCGTGCGGCATGCGGCGCCGGGCGAGCGGGTTGCTTAACGGCGCGAGCCAGGAAATGTTGCCGATTTATTACGCGGCACTTGGCGCTTGAACGCGCCGATCAGGCGGGCCGTATTCGAGGTGAGTGGGCAGTGCCGCGTTGCCGTTATCGATCTCGAGGTTATTGGTAAAACGCTAGCGAATGATGGTCGCGGCGCTGGCCCTTGCCCACAAATAAGCGCCGGGCGTCGAACGACTGAGGGAGTGCTGTGAATTCATCGCACAGGCACCGCCGTGCGCGGAAGATCAGACGGACGGGCAGGCACACGAGGCCGTCGCAGGTACAGAATGCAGCGGAGACGGCATTCAAGGCAGCGCCGGCAATGGCGATCGCGGGCGTGCTCATCGTCGCTCCGCAGGCACACGCCACCCACAAGGTCCCCGCCAAGGCCAGCGCGGTTGCCGAGCAGGTATACAGGGCCAATAAGGTCCCCGCCAGGGCGGCCGCGCTCGTCGAGCAGATATACACCGATGCCCTGGTCAAGCACCACGAGCCGGCCCGCAGATATACGGTCCAGCCGGGCGACACGCTGTCCTCGATCGCGGTGCGGTTTTACGGCAACCCGGCGGACTGGAAATGGCTGTACCAGGCCAACAGGTCCGTGATACAGAACCCGAACGCGATCTTCCCGGGCGAGGTGCTCAACGTTCCCTACGGTCCGCCGGCTAGCACCACGACATCCGCTCCCGGTGGGTCCACCGTGCTGACCACCTCGGCGACTTTGAGCGGGACATTGGGCTGCCCCGCGCTCGAGGAGCTATGGGAAGACGCGGGCGGCTCGGGCGCCCAGGCCGTCATGGCCGCCTCGATCGCCATGGCCGAATCCAGTGGCCAGCAGTTCGCCACCGGCGCGGCCGGCGAGCGCGGCTACTGGCAGATCAACCCGGACCACGGCTCGCTGTCCACCTACGATCCGCTGGGCAACGCCAAGGCGGCCGTCATCATCTCCGACGACGGCACCAACTGGACCCCCTGGACCACCTTCACCAGCGGCGCCTACCTAGGACGCTGCTAACAAGTCCTCGGCGGAACTGATCTGGTTCCGAGGGGCTATTCTCCCGCGCAAGTCGTATCATGGCGCGTATTGGAGACCACTCCGGTCAGGCGCCGAGATTCACGCGGAGGCCAGATGAGCGAGCAGGTACCGGACCTGCCTAGGTCCGTCCAGATCATCGGGCGGTACAAGATCCTGGTCGCCTTCATGGCCGTTCTGGGCTTCCTCGGTGGCATTGTCTTCGGTGCACTCAATCCGCCGGTGTCCGGGAGCAAGGCGCTGGTTGTGTTTGCGGCGCCTGCGTGCCCGGGCGGGGGCGGGGCCATCTGTGGCGGGCCTATGTTCTCGCCCGCTTACATCCAGGCCAGGTTGCTCAAGACCTTTCCGAGTGGAGTCCAGGTAAAGCCCGTGACAGGGAACGTCCTGTCGGTGAGCGTCGTCGCCGGGACTCCCGCCCAGGCGCAGGCCACCGCCGAGGCAGCCGCCCGCACCTTCGTCGCCGACGCCGGTTCTCTGAGCTACCTGGGCGAGCAGCCGTCAGCACAAATCATCCAACCGGCGACGAGAGCGACCGGGACGACGACGCCGAAACAGTTGCTTGGCGACGGGCTGCTCGGTGCGGTACTCGGCCTGCTGATCGGGATCATCGCGGCGCTGGCTGGCGGCCGGACAAGTATCGACCCGGTGGCCCTGCCCCGGGGACGGGGCGTCGGGGCGACGACTTAGCTAGCGGCTAGGGCTACGGCGGCGTTGAGGCCGTCCAGGGCCGAGCTCTGCCGGGCGGCGTCGGCCTGATCGAAGGGGCCGGTCCAGCGCAGGCCGAACTGGTGGCTCGCGTTCTTGTTGTTGTCCCACATCGAGCGGGCGTTGGCCAGGATGAACGTCCGGTAGGCCGGCTGGCGGTCCTGCAGCCAGAACTCGTACAGGTAGCGCATGAAGATGCCCTTGAACTGCGCCTGGTCTCCGTCGCAGCCGCCCGAGGCCGGTTCGCACGGCTCGACCAGGATGCCGGGCGGATGGGCCGAGGCGGGGGTGACCAGCGTGCTCAACGCCGCGCCGGCGATGGACTCCCCCTGCTGCAGGTAGGCGCGATCCCCGGTGATCTCGAACAGGGCGGCCAGCCCGCCCAGGATCACACCCTGGTTGTAGGTCCAGGTGGTGCCGCGGTTGTTCGCGCACGCCGGGGTGAGTCCGTCATTGACCAGGCCGCTGGGACCGATGAGGCCGCTGGCGTGGAACCACTCCCATTCCCGCTGGGCCCAGCTCAGGTAGCTACTGTCGCCTGGCGTCCGCTGATGGAGGAGGGCCGCGAGGGTCAGGAACAGCTCGTTGGTGATGGCGTTCTTGTAGTTCCTGGATGTGTTCCACCACAGGCCGCCGCGGCAGGTGTCGTCCCAGGCCCCGGTGTTGTGGGTGAAGATGGTCCGGGCCGCGTCCAGATAGCGGCTGTCCCGGGTCATGTCGAAGGCCGCCACCCAGGCCAGCGCCCACCAGCCGTTGTCGTCGTAGTAGTCGTTGATGAAGCCAGCGTGCTGGCGCTGGGCGGCGGCGAACGTCGTGGCCAGGCAGCCATCATGGGAGCGGTCCCCCGTCAGCTTGCTGTACCCGATGACCGCGGTCAGCGCGTTGGCCGCATTCCACCAGCCAGTGCTCGTCCACTGACCGGTCGACGGGTCATACCACCGCTGCAGGGCGCCGGCTCCGGCCGACGCGCAGACGTGGAAGTCGGGATCCGCCACGGCCGTTCCTTTACCCGGCGATCTCCGCCGTCAGCAGCGCGCCAAGCTCCCAGCAGGCTTCCAGGTCCTGCTTGCCGGGCGGGCCGGTGACGGTGACTGGCGGCCGGACCTTACGCCACTGCAGGCCGGTGGCGATCGACTCCACAGCGCGCACGGCACCGCCGGTGTCCGAGCCACCGTGCACGTACAGGCCGAACGGCCGTCGCCGGGTGGCCTCCAGGCACGGGTAGTAGATGCCGTCGAAGAAGTGCTTGAGGGCGCCCGACATGTAGCCGATGTTGGCCGGGGTGCCGAGCAGGTAACCGTCGGCCTCCAGCACGTCGACCACGGCTGCGGTCAGGGCCGGGCGGACGACGACCTCGACGCCTTCGATCTCCTCGGTTCGTGAGCCACTGACTGCAGCCTCGAACATCGCCTGCAGGGCAGGCGAGGGAGTGTGGTGAACGACCAGCAGCCTGGGCATGTCCGCAAAGCTTAGACGATCTCAGGCTGGCGGCCTGGCCTGGATCAGACCGTAATGGCCACGTCCTGGCCGAGGGTTTCGTCATCGAACCATCTCCCGCCTTCGGCGAGGTAGCGGAAGTGCAGCGTGCTGCCGGCCGGGACCGTCACCGCCGCGCTGCGAGTACGGTTCGCGCGCCGCCGCAGCGGGTGAGCGAACGGATCCCAGTCATTGAAGTTGCCGACCACCGACACCGCGCCGTCCGGCTCATCGGCGGGCAGTGCGAAGGTAACGCGGACGGTGCCGTCCTGCCCAGGCCTGGTTTTCTTGATCAACTGCTCTCTCCACTCAGGCGCTCAACTACGGTACGCGCGTTCGATTATCCCGGAACCCCAGGCATAGTTACGGGATTTAACGCAATGGCAACCCGGCGCGTCGCACCGGTCAGCCAGACGCGCCGGGGAGGGCGCTGGCTCGTCGGCAGCGCGGAAGGGAGTCCGGATGCGAGCACCACGCTCCGTTCGGACAACAAGGGCCTGAGCCGGGGACCGCGGACCAGAGTCCGGGCAGGTGAGGAGACCTGGTGAAGAGGCTGAGCGGGCGCCGGCAGCCAGTGGTCCGTAAGCTCTTCGCAAGAACTTTTCGCGACGCAGAAAATTGGTATGACTACTTTCCGTTCTGAACGGCCCGGACCACGGTGCCATTCGCGCAGGGTGGCCGGATTACGAGGGCATCCCGGCCCGGTTGCGGGCCCGTAACCTGCGACGTAAGAACTTCGCAATGAATTGCCGTGAATTCAGCGTCGGTCCGCACTGAAGAACGGACAAAATGTGAATCTTCTAAAGTTCCTCCACTCGGCATCGTCCCTGGTCTACCGTGTCCGCCGGGGGCATTCCCCAGCGGTGACTAATGGAGGTGGGCCGAATGTTCAGCGGCCATGGGTCTGCTCGGCGACGGCGCGGCAGAAACAATCGTGCGGCGCGTATTGCCATCCCCGTCGCCGCCGTGCTGGCACTGGGCGTAACGGTCGGAATCGTGGTCGGCGCATCGGGGCATGGCACCCCGAAGCTCCGCTCGGCGGCGTCCTCGGGCTCGGCGGGCGTCTCGTCCACGGCCGTCGAGGACACCTGCGACATCATCGTCCCGGCGCACCCACTGACCGCGAAGGGCCTAGCCACGGCCTATCAGCTCACCGGGCCGGCCGGGGGCTCCCCCGCGGCCACCGGCTGCCAGATGATCAACTCGATCAACCTGGGCGCCTACGTCCAGGCCACCATCCTGGACACGCAGACCGGGGCCCTGTACGTGTACAACCCCCTGGTCATCACTGCGGGCACCAAGCCGGCCGTCGCCCCGGTGGTGCCCAAGCTGCCCAAGCACGCGATCGTCACCATCGACTTCGGGTTCAACGGCACGTTCCTGCTCCAGCAAGGCGCGACGTCGGACGCGCTGAGCCAGGGCAAGTGCGTCGACGGCATGCCGGGATCCCCCTTCGGACAGGTGTCGTTCTGCAACGGGATCAACTTCTTCAACGAGGCCTTCCGGCTGGAACGGGAGGGGAAACTTCATATACCGTCTCCCGGCATGTCGAAGAACATCGTGCCGAGCGCGGGCGCGCTGGGGACGGGCCGCGAGTGCCCGACGACACGCAACTTCGACATGATCGACCAGGACCCGAGCGACAACGTGACCACCAAGTACCTGCTCAATCCGGCGACCGGCCAGACCGCGCAGGACGATACGGCCAACGCGGCGCGCATGAAGGGCGCCCAGGTGCTGGTCAACGGCAGCGACAACGCCCTGATCGACGACTTCTTGGACCCGGCGCTCGACTGCACCCCTTTCATGGCGCCCGACCTGGGCAACCACGGCGCGATGACCACCTCCCAGGCGCTCGACGAACTACTCGCGGCCAAGAACCAGCCCGCGAACGTGGCCCTGGTCCCAGAGAACGACGAGATGGTCCTGGGCGTGGGCGACTCGGTTGACACGGCCAAGACCGACCTGTACCGGGCGGAGATCGGGCAAGCGCCGGTCGACAGCCAGACCGACGCGAGCAGCAGCCCGGCGATGTTCTGCCAGAACATGGTCAACATCCAGACGGCGTTTATCGCGGCCAACGAAAAGATCTTCGCCGCCTGGCCCTCGCCGGTGCCCACCGTGGGTGACACCTTGTTCACCTTCATGGCCAACCGGCTGGCCTCGTCCTTCGACAACCTCAACTGCGCGAACTTCGGCCTGCACCAGACGGTCACGGTGGTGAACAACGGGGCCGGCGCAGCCACCGAGGCCACCCTGAGCGACGACCCGCAGGAAGTCGGGTTCTGAGCATCGCGTATTAGACGCGGTCGCCTGCTTCGACGACGACCGGGCCGGAGAGTGTCTCCGGCCCGGTCGTTCTTTGTTGCCCGGGAGCGCCCCGCACGCTGCCCGGGCTGCCTCGCCTGGTCCGGAGGGCCCGCCTGGCCCGGGGGGTCGCCTGACCTGAGGGGTCGCCTGGCCCGGGGGTCGCCTGGCCCGGGCCGACACGATGGAGCGTCGCCGGTTGGCCCGGATGGGCGGGTTCGTCGCGCGCGGGTGGGGCGGGGGTGGGTGGAGCAGGGGGCGGGGGGCCGGTTTGAGGGCGCTGGGGTAACAAGATCGGTCAGCTGACCGATGTCTCTCACTGCAACTTGCAGCAATATTTCTCGCGCAACCGGCACTGGACGCTTCCGTATGGGCCTGGACCTTCCCCGCCCGGGAGCCGCACAGAGTAGCCAGGGCCATCCGGGATCGGTTCGAGCCCGCCGACGGTCCGGGGGCTCATCTGTGACCCGTGATGTCTTTGTCGACCCTAGAGAGGGAGGAACCCGCGATGCCACGTAGGTTCATGCGGGCCGTCCGCGGCGCCGAGATCGCGGGTGCCGTGCTGGCCGTGGCGGTCTTGGCGATCCTGTTTCTGCCCAGGCTTACCGGCGGCGGGAATGCCGCCCCGTCCGTCAGCGAAGACCCGGACCTGAACGTGGCGGTGGTACCGGCCGTCGACTCGGCCGGCTTCTTCGTGGCGCTCCACCAGGGCTTGTTCGCGGCACGCGGCCTGCACGTCACCTTCATCCCGGCGGTCAGTTCCGAGACCGTCATCAACGCCCAGGCGCTTAACCAGCCGCTCGACCGGATCGACATCTCCTGCGGCAACTACGTCAGCTATATCCAGGCGCAGGAGAACTACAACCAGGGCAAACGGTCTTCCTCGGCCAGCAGTGCCATGGTTGCCGCCGACCTGGACATTTTCGCTGAAGGTTCGGTGATGGAAGCCGGGGCCCAGGGCCTGTACGTGATGCCAGGCTCGCGCATCCGGACGCTGGCCGACTTGGAAGGCAAGGTCATCGGGGTCAACGCGCCGGGAAACATCCTGTATCTGCTGGCCGCTTCCGCGCTGGCCGACAACGGGCTGAGCGTGTCCGGCGTGCATTTCGCGTACTACCCGCTGCCTGAGATGTCCGCGATGCTCAAGGCCGGGAAGATCGCCGCGGCGGTGCTGCCCGAGCCGTTCGCCAGCCAGGCCGAACAGTCGATGGGGGTCACGCTGCTCGCCGACCTGGATCAGGGCGCCACCCTGGCCTTCCCCGTTCAGGGGTGCGCCGTGACCCGGCAGTGGGCCGTGCAGCATCCCATGGAGCTGGCCGCGTTCCGCGCCGCGTTCGAGCAGGGCCAGGAGATCGCGGACACCGACCGGGCCGCCGTGGAACAGGCGATGGAGACAGTGCCTGATTCGCTCGGAGTGTCCCGGGTAACGGCGGCGGTGATGGCGCTGGACAGCTATCCGACCGGGCCGGTCGACGTGGTACGCATCCAGCGGGTCGCCGACGTGATGCGGCAGTTCCTCGGCTTCCCCAGCTTCGACGTGGGGTCGATGATCGGCGGCTGACCTGGCGCGCCCGCGGGAGGATGGTGTTAGCCTCGCTTCACCGTCGGCGTAGAACAGGAGCGCATAGATGGCCGAGGTGGTGCTTTTTCACCACGCGCAGGGACTGACCCCGGGCGTCGTCGCGTTCGCCGACGAGCTCCGCCGGGCCGGACACACCGTGCACACGCCCGATCTGCTCGACGGCCGCACCTTCGCCAGCATCGAGGAGGGGATGCTGTATGCCGAGGAGATCGGCTTCCCCGACGAAGTGATCGGGCGCGGCGTCAGGGCCGTCGAAGGACTGCCGGCCGAGCTGGTCTACGCCGGCTTCTCCCTGGGCGTGCTCCCGGCCCAACTGCTGGCGCAGACCCGGCCGGGCGCGCGGGGAGCGCTGCTGTTCTATTCGTGCGTGCCGGTGTCGGCGTTCGGCTCGGGGTGGCCCGAGGGAGTGCCGGCCCAGGTACACGGGATGGACGCCGACCCGATCTTCGTCGGCGAAGGCGACATCGACGCCGCCCGCGAGCTCGTCGAGCAGGCCGAGGACGCGCAGCTGTTCCTGTATCCCGGCGACCAGCACTATTTCGCGGACAGCTCGCTGCCGTCCTACGACCCCACGGCCACGACGCTCCTGGTCCAGCGCGTACTTGACTTCCTCCGCACGCGGTAAGCCGCGGTGTTCGAGCGTCTGGTCCCGGTCAGGTGGCGTGATACGGACGCCCAGGGACACGTCAACCACGCCGTGTTCCTCACCTACCTCGAGGAGGCCAGGGACGCGTTCTTCGAGCACGTCATCGGGGCCTATCCCAGCTACGTGGTGGCCCGGGTCGAGGTAGACCTGCGCGCCGAGGTCCGGCACCCGGACCAGCAGGTGACGGTGCGGATACAGGCCGAACGGCTGGGCACCACCAGCTTGACCACCCACGAGACGATCCTGACCCCCGCGGGGGACGTGGCGGCCGAGGCGCGGGTGGTCACGGTCCGCTGGGACCCGGGCCAGCACCGGCCCATCCCGTTCAGCGAAGCCGAGCGCGTGCGGCTGGCGGCGGCGATGGACCGCTCAGAAGGCGGCGAGAGCTGACAGGCCGGCCTGGGCGACCTCCATGTCCTGGCTGTAATGGCCGCCGCTGACGCCGATCCCGCCGACCACCGCGTCCCCGACCTTGATCGGGTACCCGCCGCCGAATACCACCAGCCGGTCGATCCCGGTCGCCGCGCCCATGGCCAGCGGCGGATCGTCCTTGACGAAGTCGTGCCACCCATCGGTAGACAGGCCGAAGCCGACCGCCGTGTACGCCTTGTCCTGGGCGACCTGTACGGACAGCAGGGGCGCGCCGTCCATACGGCTGAATGCCTTCAGCACCCCGCTGTCGTCCACGACCGCGATCACGAAGGGCTGGCCCATCTCGGCCGCCTTCCGCTCCGCCGCCTCGATCATGACCCTGGCCAGCGCCGTGGTCACGCTGGGCCGCTCAAATGTCGCTGCCATCCCTTGCTCCTGTCTCCAGCCCCGTCTTGACCGCATAGCGCTGTTCGGCCTCGCGCACCTGGGGCAGCCCGATGAAATCCACGAACTCCGCGAACGTGGGCAACTCGCTCATCGCCGCCGCGGGCGTGCCCGCCTGGGCGATCTCCCGCAGTATCCGCCGCATGGCCCCGGTCGCCGCCAGCAACGTGCTGATCGGGAAGATAACGATCCGGTAGCCCAGTTCCTTGACCCGGTCTAGGCTGATCGGCGGGGTCTTGCCCCCTTCCGCCCAGTTGAACAGCAGCGGCACGCCGGGAAAGGCCTGCACCGCCGCCTCGGCTTCGGCCTCACTGGTCAACGCCTCGATGAACAGCGCGTCGGCGCCGGCTTCGCGGTACATCCGGCCGCGCTGCAAAGCCTGCTCGAGCCCTTCCACGGCCCGGGCGTCGGTCCGGGCGATGATCACGAACTCGGGCTGCGCGCGGGCCTGCACCGCCGCGCGGACCTTCTCGACCATCTCCTCGGCCGGGATGACCAGCTTGCCGTCCATGTGGCCGCACTTCTTGGGGGCCACCTGATCCTCGATGTGGATCCCGGCCACCCCGGCCGCCTCGTAGGCGCCGACGGTGCGGATCACGTTCAGTGGGTTGCCGTAACCGGTATCCGCGTCGGCGATGACCGGGACGTCCACGCAGGCCGCGATCCGGCCGGCGTTGCCGACCATCTCGGTCATGGTCAGCAGGCCCACGTCCGGGCGCCCGATGAGGGCCGCCGAGGTGCCGAACCCGGTCATGTACACCGCCGGGAACCCGGCCTCTTCCACCAGTCGCGCCGACAGCGGATCGAACGCTCCCGGCGCCACGATGGTCTGGCCGGAGTCCAGCAGCGCCCGCAGGCGGGCCGGGCCGCCGGGCCGCCGGGTGAGCCGGGCCGTCACCGCGGGCTCCTCACTGGCCGGCCTGGTAGGCGCCGTGCCGCGCATATAGGACCACCGCTGCACTCTAAGCCTTACGGCGCAGGCACAGCTAGGGTCTCGATGGACTGACGAAGACACGCCCGCGTCACGCGGCACCCGCTACAGTCGGTCGGTAATTCAGGTACGTCAGCAGGGATCTCCCGGCGTTTTCTTAGGTTCGAGTTGCAAAGTGCGGACGATGAGGACTGAGTCGCCGCTGGCGCCAGACGTCACGACGGCTGACGCTTCCGGCGCGGCGTTGTCCTGGCGGCGGCGCGGCGACGTGGTGGCCGTCGTGCTGCTCATCGCGCTGCCGGTCGTCATCTACGGCGTGCCCGCGTTGCTCGGGCGCGCCGTTCTTCCCGGTGACGACCTGACCCAGAGCCTTCCCCTGCGCGAGCTGGCTGGGCGTGAGATCCGGGCCGGGCACCTGCCGCTGTTCGATCCGTATATCTGGAGCGGCGCGCCGCTGCTGGCGGGGTGGAACGCGGCGGCTGCCTACCCGCTCACCTGGCTGTTCGTCATGCTGCCCGGCATCGCCGCGTGGACGCTCAACATGATCGCCACCTGGGCGGCGGCCGGGCTCGGGATGTTCTGCTTTCTGCGGGCTCTGCGGCTGGCCAGCCTGGCCAGTTTCCTCGGCGCGTTCTCGTTCGCCTTCGCCGGGGCCATGTCGGCGCAGGTGACGCACTTCGGCCTGGTAGCCGGGCTGAGCTGGGTGCCGCTGGCGCTGCTAAGCATTCTGCGGCTCTCGCAAGACCGTCCTTGGCCTTCCCGGCTCGGCTGGGTAGCGGTCCTGGCCACGGCGATGGGCCTGGTGATCCTGGCGGGCGAGCCGCGGGCCATCGACGACGCCTGCGTGATCCTGCTGATCTACACGGTGTGGCAGGTCGCCCGGCTGGGGCGCCGCGCGGGCCCGGCCGCCGTTTCGGTCGTGGCGGGCCTGGCCCTGGGGGCCGGCCTGGGAGCGGTGCAGTGGCTGCCCGGGTTGGCCACGATCGCGAGCTCGCAGCGCGGGGCTGATTCGATGGCCCTGTACAGTTCCGGGTCGCTTCCGGTGCGGTGGGTGCTGCTGACCCTAGTGCCCGACCTCCTCGGCGGGTCCGGGTCGCTCGGCCAGCCGAGCTTCTTCGGGTTCTACAACCTGACCGAGGTGACGAGCTACGTCGGCATTCTCCCGCTCGTCGCCGCGTTCGCTCTCCTCGGACGGCTACGGTGGCGCTCCCGGCCCCCGGACTGGCTGGTCTGGCACATCATGGCGCTCGCCGGGGTGGCGCTGGCGCTGGGCGGCAACACGCCGCTCGGAAACGTGCTGTACCACCTGCCGTTGTTCGGCGATCAGCGGCTGCAGAGCCGCAACATCCTGGTGCTGGACCTGGCGCTGGCCGTGCTGCTCGCCTACTGGGCCGACCAGCCCTTCGGGCAGACACGGACCCGGCCGGTCACCCGGGAGACGGTACTGGGCGTGCTACCGCCACTGGCGGTGATGGCCGCCGCCGTGCTCGGGCTCACCTGGGGGGCGGGCTGGATTCGCTGGGTGGGACTGAACATCAGCCCGAGCGCCAGCACGGTCAGCCACCTGAAGCCGTACCTGCTTCCGTATGCGGTGCTGGGCGCCGCCGCGGCCGCGCTGGTGATCTTCGGACGACGGCTCGGGCGCAGGCTCGGCTCACGCCTGATGGCCGGCTTCGTCGTCGTCGACGTGATCGTGTTCACCATCCTTTGCGTGGTCGAGGTCGGGCCCGGCGTTTTGAGCGGTAGTCCGGGTGCTTCCGCCGCCTCCGCAGGCTCCGTGGCCGGCCTGACGGTGACGACGGCCGCCACGGGCACGCTGCGCCCGGCCGGGGCGCTGGGCTACCCAGGGCGTTTCGCGATCTACGATCCCGATCTGCTCGATCCGAGTGAGCTGTCCGGCCTCGAGCCGCCCGATAACAACGCGGTCAGCGACCCCGCGATGCCGTCCATGCAGGGCTACTCGTCCACCGTCGACGGCCTTTATGCGACGGTGACCGGATCACACCAGGCCACGGGGTTGGGACAGAACACGCTCGCGCCGAAGGCGGTGGCCGACGGGACCCTCGATCAGCTCGACACCACGGTCCTGCTGACCCCGTCCGCGTATCTCGTCACCACGGTCGGCGGGGCCGGGCCAGCCGGCGGGCCGGCGGGTACCGGTCAGCGCGACATCTCCGCAGGTCAGCGTGCCACCTGGTACCTGGGCAGCACGAGCGAGGTGTCCCGGGTCGAGGTGCCCGACGCCGACGCCCGGCAGGCCGCGGCCGCTGGGATCCAGATCGGGCTCACGACGGCCGACGGCTCGACGAGCTGGTTCCGCGCGCGAGCGATGACGCCGTCGACTCTGGCGGTCACCGTGCCCCGGCCGGTGCCGAGCGTCGCGGTGGTGGCTCAGGCGTCCGCGCGCGGCGCGCTCGGTCCGCCCTCCATCGTCGCGGCGGACGGAAGCGTGTCCGTCGCCGACGGCCAGCTACAGGACGCGCTCGTCCCGCCGCACTGGGAGTTCGCCGGCTTCGACGGCCCGTTCGCGATCTTCGCCAACCAGCGGGCCCAGCCGCCGCTGCGCATCCAGGCCCTCCCGGGCCGGTCCGTGACCGGCGCGTGGATCGGGCCCTCCAGTGGCCCGCCCGCCGAGCCGACGGCGGCCACGGTGTCCTCCCCGCACGGGGCCCGCGTCGTCCGCGCGGTGGCGGCGATCTCGGGCTGGAGCGCCACCTGGCACCCTCGGCAGGGGCCTGCGACCGCGCTGGCCGTCCAGCGGGACGGCCTCGTCCAAGCGGTTGACGTACCGCCCGGACTGGGCGTGCTCACGTGGAGCTATACCCCGCCCGGCTTCGCCGTCGGCCTGGCCCTGTCACTCGCGGCGGCGGCGCTCGTTGGTGTGTTCTTGGTCCTCGGCATCCGGGCTCGACTCGGGGGACGTTTCGCCGCAACCCCATAGCACTCGTCACGTCACACGCGCGTAGCTCGCCTAACCAATGGTTGTGGGCCCTAACGGCTCTACCGAATAGGTCGCCTTCGCTGGGATCATGCGTCCCTGATGGGGCGCGTGCACCCCTGGCCCGTAGAGCGGGACCTGCCAACTCTGCCACGATCGGGCCTGTCCGGCGGCTGGTCATCGAGGGCGCGGTGGGAGTGTGAGCGGAGCGGCGCCGGGCGGCCGGTCCATGTGGCCGGGGCAGCACCGATGGAGCATCGGTGTCGTCAGGGCGGCAGCGATGGAACATTGGTGCCGCNNGGGCTGGGTTCAGGAGAGTGGACCGAGTTCACGAGAGTGGACCGGGGTTCAAGGGGGCGGGCTGGCGACGGCTAGGGCGGCGTTGAGGGCGTCTAGGGCGGAGGATTGGCGGACCGCGTCGGCGCGGTCGAAGGGACCGGTCCAGGACAGGCCGAGCTGGTTGCGGTGGTTGCGGCTGTTCTGCCACAGGGAGGTGGCGTTGGCCAGGATGAAGTCGCGGTATTCGGCCCGCGGACGGTGGCGGTAGAGCTCGAACAGGTGCCGGACGAAGACGCCCTTGAACTGGGGACGGTCGCGGTCGCGGCGCGCGGTCTGGCGTTCGCCCGGCTCGGTGAGGATGCCCGGCGGCACGGTCAGGTCGCGCAGCGCGGCCGCGGCGATGATTTCGGCCTGAGCGAGGTAGGCGTCATCGCCGGTGATCTCGTACAGCACGGCGAGCCCGCCGATGATCACGCCCTGGTTGTAGGTCCAGGTCGTTCGGCCATTGTTGGCGCAGTCGGCGGTCAGCCCGTCATTGACCAGGCCGGCCGGGCCGATCATGCCGCTGGCGCTGAACCACTGCCACTCGCGCAGCGCCCAGTCGACATAACCGCTGGCGGAGCCGGCCGCGCGCTGATGCAGGCGGCCCGCAATGAGCAGGAAGAGCTCGTTCGGTATCGCGTTCTTGTAGGTCTTGCGGCGCGTCCACCATAGGCCGCCGCCGCACACGTCGTCCCAGCCGGCCGCCATCCCGGCGAACAGCGCGCGCGCCAGGTCCAGGTACTTCACCTCGCCGGTCAGGTCGAACGCCGCGATCCAGGCCAGCGCCCACCAGCCGTCATCGTCGTAGTACAGGTTGCTGAAACCCGGGTTGACCCGCGGGGCCCGGCCGAACGTGGTCTCGATCACGCACCGGTACTCGCGCTCGCCGGTCCGCTGGCTGTACTGGATCACCGCGGTCAGCGCGTTGGCGGAGTTCCACCAGCCGGCGGTCTTCCACAGCCCGGTTCTCGGGTTATACCAGCGCTGCAGCGCGCCGACGGCTTGGCCGGCCCAGGCCCGGTACTGCTCCGGCGGGTGTACCTGCGGCGGCGGCACGGCTACGGGGTCGGGGCCGGGCCGCCCGGGTGGTTGTCCGGCTGCCCAGCGCTGAAGTGCAGCAGCGCGGGGACCAAGGTGGCCAGGGCGAGCCAGCGGGTCAGCGAGTTGCGCGGCAGCAGGGCCAGCGTCACCCACGCCACCGCGGTGTACCAGGGCAGCGACCACGGGGCGACCAGCACCCAGGCGAAGGTCAGCGCGCAGGTCGCGGCGAGCACGGCGGGGACGTCGGGAGACAGCCGGTTGTACAGGTACCAGGCCAGCGCGATCAGGAGCAGCGGCCACAGCACGCCGATCAGCGTGTTGATCGTCCCCTTACTGGCCAGGTGGTCGCCGACGAGCTGGAACAGCCACCAGAACGACGGCGAGATGACCCGCCCGGACGCCGCCGGGAGTGGCCGGAGCGCGTTCACGCCGTAGCTGAAGAAATACAGCCCGAACGTGACCACGGCCGCGGCGGCGGCGGTACGCAGCAGCCGCGGCCAGTCGCGCTCGCGGATCAGCGGCACCGCGATGCCCAGGGCGACGAACCCCGCGTTGATCTTGATCCCCATGGCGACGCCGATCAGCACGCCGGTGGCGAGGTCATGCCAGACGGTCGCGCCGCGGCGCGAGATGAGGATCGCCGCGATCCCGGCCAGCGCGACGAAGGCGTCAAGCTGCCCGCCCATGACCAGCACGTAGATCAGCAGCGGGTTCGCGGCCCAGATCAGGCCGGCCCGCACCGGGTCGGCGGCCGACCGCAGCAGCAGGTACCCGGCGGCCAGGTATGCGGCCCCGGTCATCATCATCAGGACCCAGATGGTCAGCCACGGCTTGGCCCCGCCGGCCAGCGCCGCGACCAGGTGTGTCCAGGTGGCCACCGGGCCGTAAACCGAGGGGGCCGTCCGCCAGCGGGGGTCGACCAGGGCGACGTACGGGTTGTGAACGCCGCCGGGCAGCTGGGCGGGCAGGAAGGTGTACGGGTCGTGTCCGAGCGCGGCGATGCGGCCGTACGCGGCGAGGCTGGCCGGGTCTGAGCTGCCGACCGGTGTGATGTTCACCACCACCGCGACCGTCGCCACCGCGGTCCAGAACACCCGCCTGGGGTTCGGCTGCCAGCCGCGGCTGTTGGCCCACAGCATCCCGGCCAGGCCCAGGCAGCAGAACGTGATGGCGGGGTACATGATGAAGTTGGTGACGTCGGCGGACAGCACCGGCGCGCCTAGCTGACGGGCCAGGGCGGTAAGCGGCAGGAAGACCGGCAGCGTGGCCGCGCTCGCGCCGGGTGCGGTCGCGCACAGGCCGACGAAGGCCAGCAGCCCGAGCCCCAGCACGGACAGCGACACCGCGGGCAGCGGCCGGGCCAGCGGGCTGGACTTGAGCGCCCGGATGAGCATGCCCATCAGCGCTTCGACCCGGCCGCCGGGGATCGGCGGCTCGGCGAGCTTGGCGGGAGGTGCGGGCGGTGCGGGCGGTGCGGAAGCGGGATCTGACGCCTTGGTAACCGGACCCTGGGTCATCGCATCACCCCGGGCCAGAGCATCCGGGGCCGCGGCCGGGCCTGGCCCGCCGCCCCAATACCAAGGAACCCATGACCTGCATGGTAGGCGAGCCTGGTGGGGAGGGCATCACGGTCGGGGAGAACATTGGGCGCATTGCCCCGGTGCACGGTCATCCATGCGGTGTAATCGGCCTGCATGGCCGGTGCCCGGCCGAGGTCACAGCGGGTTGCCGACAAACTGGCGCATCCGGTGGCGCGGATGCGGTTAGCTTGAGGACCATGTACCCGTCGCGCCTGGCCAGGCCGGCGCTCGCTCCGTCCTGGCGCCTCGTGCACGAGTTCGCCGGAGGCAGCCGACGGGCGGTGCGCCAGCACTGGCTGTTCGCCGTGGTGGCGGTGGGCGGCACCGCGCTGCGCGTCGTGGTCCAGCTGGCCTACCAGCAGGCGCTGATCTTTCCGGACAGCGAGCGGTACCTGCAGTACGCCCATAACTTCATCATCGGACAGTGGATTCCGGACTGGCTGCGCACCAGCGGCTATTCGTTCCTGCTGATGCCGGCCGTGCTGGCCCACAACCTCGCGTCGGTTGTCGCGGTCCAGCACCTGCTCGGGCTGGTCACGGCGGTGCTGATCTACGCGACCGCACTCCACTTCGGTGCCCGGCGCTGGCTGGCCGCGCTGGCCACTATCCCGGTGCTGTTCGACCCGCTCCAGCTCGACCTCGAGCAGTACATTCTCACCGACGTCAGCGCGACGTTCCTGGTCTTCCTGGCGCTGGTCGTGCTGGTGTGGAAGCGTGACGCGACCGGCAAGGCGGCGCCCGCCGTGGCCGGGCTACTGATCGCCGTCGCCACCCTCGAGAGGGAATCCGACCTGCTGGTGATGATCCCCATGCTGGCCTACCTGGCGATCGTCATCCGGCCCTGGCGGCGCCTGGCGATCCGGACGGGGATCATGCTGGCCGCCTGCGTGCTGCCGCTGCTGGCCTACCTGCTCTGGTTCCAGTCGTGGTTCGGGACGTTCAACTTCGTCACCTACAACAGCGAGTTCATGTACGGCCGGATCGCGCAGTTCGCCGAGTGCACGGGGCTGCCGCTGCCCTCCTACGAGAAGCACCTGTGCCCGCAGCAGCCGCCAGCGCAGCGCGACCCGAACTTCTACATGTGGGACCCGCGGTCACCGCAGGTGACCCTCAAGCCCACGGACGGGCTGAGCAAGGGCCAGATCATCAACGACTTCAACTGGCGGATCATCAAGCACCAGCCGCTGACCTACCTCAAGGTCGTGGCAGACGACGTCTGGTACAGCTTCTCCCCGGTACGCGGAGACGGGCCCGAGAAATACTCGACCAGGTATCACGACTTCCAGACGTACTTCCCGGGCACCAACGACAAGGACGAGATGGCCGCGCTGCGGACCTACAGCGGCAGCGGCCCGCGCGTCCAGCCGACGCTGGCCGACTTCCTGTCCGGTTACGGCCGGCACTTCTGGGTGCCCGGCCCGCTGCTCGCGGCCGGCCTCGCGGTGGGCCTGGCGGGCATGGCCGGGATCGGCCGGGCCCGCCACAGCAGGCTGCAAGGCCCTTGTCTGCTGTTCTCGCTCGGTACCATCTTCGCGATCGTGCCCCCGTTTATCATCGCGACCTTCGACTGGCGGTACGAACTGCCGCAGTTTTCGCTAATCCCGATCGCGGCGGTGCTCGCCATAACGGCGATGACCGCCCGGAACGGCGACACGAAGCCTTCCGCGGCGAGCACCGGCGAGGAACTGGTGGATCCGGGGACGCCCGTCCCGCTCAGCTGAGACCTCTTCGGTAAAAAACCTGTGGAGGGGCTCCCGGCTGGAGCCCCTCCACAGGTCTAAAATTAATTCCTTACCCGGGCAGGCTGGAGTAGTTCGTCCAGGTGTAGTCGGAGCCGCCCCACGACGTGGGAGAGGAGCCGCCGCGCAGCTGCGCGCCGGTGCCGTCGGGGTTGACGTACAGACCGGTGGCCACGTTCAGCAGCGTGCCGTTGGACTGCGGAATGAACTGCTGCCACGGACCGGTGTTGCACGACGCCAGGATCAGGCCGTCGCGCAGCGGGTCAGATGCCCAGCCGCCGCCGGGATCGGACACGCAAAGCCCGGATCCCGAGCCGTTGGGTGCGTACTCGAACTGGTAGGCACCCACGTGAGTGCCGTTGTTGAGGATGAAATGCGTCGCCGGGTCGGGCTGGGTTGCGGTCCAGCCGGCGATGATCGCCCCCGGGTAGTGGTGCTGCTGGTAGGCATCGAACCCGTTGCCGAAGTGGTTAACCTCGTCACCGTAGGTGGTTATGGTGCCCGCCGTGACCGTGAGGGTGAAGGTGCCGTTCAGCACGGCGCCGTCAGAGTCGGTCGCGGTGGCCACGACTCCGGTGTAGGTGCCGGGCGCCGCGGTCCCGCCGACGTAGGTCAGCGGGTTGCCGGACGTCAGTCCGATCGGCAGATTCGACTCGCCGATGGTGACGGTGTCGCTGCTCGCCGAGCTGGTGGCACTGAACTTCACCGTGCCGGAGACGTTCGAATCCGCCAGCGCGGACAGGGTGACCGTGGTGACCCTGCCGCCGCTCAGCTGGATCGAGTTAGTCGTGAGCACGATCGGGATCACCAGCGCTTCAGCGTTCCCGTGTGTATCGGTGGCGTCGACAACGATGCTGGGCGGGCTGGCAACCGCAGCGCCCGAATAGCTGATCGTCGTCCCAGTGAGGGTCACGCCGGTCGGCGGCGTGCCGTGCAGCGACCAGGTCACGCCGGTCCCGGACAGGCTGATGACACCGGCGCCGTTGGCGGGCGCGGCGAGGACACCGGCGAAGGTGCTGTCCGTGACCGCGGAGCCGGATAGCGCCGTGTCTTGGTACGTCTGTGCGCTCGCGGGGAGTGCTGCCGCACCCACCACGAGGACACTCCCGAGCAGCCCGGGAACCACTATCCCGACCGCCCGCCTGAGTTTGAAGTGCAAGGCTTCACCCCGTTCCGTTTCGCTCTGTTTTAGCGCGTTGCCAGACCATCTGGCAGGGAGCGCCACCGACCAGAAGAAGCACGATGGTGCCGCGGCCGGCAACTCCGCCAGCCTGATGGTTAGTCCTTACCATAGCCGCATAGCTCCTGTTCACTATGTTTGACGCTTTCGGGTCGTCAAAGGATGACGCTTTCGGTCGTCAAAAATTAAGCGAAATCGGGCATAGGTGCGTTACTGCTGGTCAGCCGGCGAACCAGTGATGGTGGTGGTGCCTGCCTGGCGGAATGCCGGTGCCGGGGGTGGTCGCGGTGGCGGTCGGCGCGGGTGCCGGCGTGCCGGTGGTGCCGGTGGTGCCAGCGGTGCCGCTGCTGTCCCAGGTCACGGTGAAGGCGTTGCCGCCGGTCAGCGCGGAGGGCGTGGCTTCGGTGACGTCATTGGCCGACACCAGGGTCAGGGCGCTGGGATTCTGGTTGCCGATCGCGGTCTGGTCGGCGGTCGCGTCGGTAAAGCTCACGGTCCCGAAATCCGAGAGCGGCAGCACGGTTCCATCGCTGGGGGCTTCGGTGATCACCTCAGCCGACCCTAGCTGCGCGGTGTCCGAGGTCTGGTTGGTGGTCTGGTTCCAGCCTTGGGTGGAGTCGGTCAGCGTCAGGGTAAACGCCCCGCCGCCGTCGGCGACCACCGAGGCGCTCATCGCGTCGCCGGGCTCGACGGGGTTGTCGTAGAATACCGGGGCGGCCGGGAACATCTCGAACCAGCCTCGGTAGGTGGCGGCGCCCCCATCGCAGTCAGCCTCCGTGCCGGTCTGTTCGACCGTATTGGTCCCGTCACCGTCCAGGCCGACCCAGAAGCTGGCAAAGGTATCGGTCGCGGTGCAGGTCGCCGCGGGCTCGGTCCAGGACGCGGACACGCTGGTGAACGTCCCGGGCACGGACGCCAGACCCGACCACGCGCTGCGGGCCGCCTCCGGGAATTACGGGTGGCTCTGCGGGAATGCATGAGACTGACTCCCTTTCTCCGGCGCTTCTTCTCCTGTCTCAAATGTCCGCTATTATCAGCGGGTGCCGTGTCTTGTTATAGATTAGAGATATGCGAATATATTGGTGCGCACGATAGAAATTCGTAATATCGGTAACCTCGGTCGATCGGCCCCCGGGTAGGGAGTTTCCGTTACGGGCAGTGGCACCACGGCCGTTCGGGCCAATGGGTTTTTAGATGAACGAACGCCGGCCGCCGTTTGACCTGGCCCCTGGGGCAGGCCCGATCCTGGTCTGGCCGGGCGGCCTGCCCGGTATGAGGAGGGCGCAGGTGGAACTGATGAGCAGCGGGGTGTTCGCCCGTGCGTCCGGGCTGTCGCGCAAGGCGCTTCGGCTGTATGACGAGCTCGGGCTGCTGGCTCCGGCCCGGGTCGACCCGGTATCGCAGTACCGGTTCTACGAGCCGGCCCAGCTTGAGCAGGCCAGGCTGGTGGCGTGGCTGCGCCGGGTCGGTATGCCGCTGGCCGCGATCCGCGCCGTGAGCACGCTGCCGCCGTCGCGTGCCGCGGCGGAGCTAGCCGCGTACTGGGCTGGGGTGGAGGCCGAAACCGCGGCCCGGCGGGAGCTTGCTGCCTTCCTCATCGACTACCTGTCCGGAAGGGATACCGCCATGTCCGATGATCACGGGACGCTCGCCGTCCGCTGCGCGGTGCGGTCCGATATCGGCCTGCAGCGCACCGATAACGAGGATTCCGCTTATGCCGGGGCGCGGCTGCTGGCGGTCGCCGACGGGATGGGCGGCCACGCGGCCGGCGAGATGGCCAGCGCGGCGGTCATCGAGGCGCTGCGGCCGCTGGACACCGCCGTGCCGGCCGGTGAGTTGCTCAACGCCCTCGATCATGCGGTGCGCCGGGCTAACAGCGCGCTCCGCGACATGGTCCAGGCCGACCCTTCGCTGCACGGTATGGGCACGACGCTGACGGCCTTGCTGTGGTCGGGCTCTGAGCTGGGCCTCGTACACATCGGTGATTCGCGGGCCTACCTGGCCCGTGACGGCGAGGTGTTCCAGATCACCCACGACCATACTGTGGTGCAGTCGCTGCTGGATGAGGGCAAGATCACGGCCGGAGAGGTAGCGTCGCACCCGCAGCGGATGCTGCTGCTGCGGGCGCTGACCGCGGACCGCGGCTCCGAGCCTGACCTCCAGCTGCACCAGGCTCTGCCCGGGGACCGTTACCTGCTGTCCTCCGATGGCCTGCACGCGGTCGTGGCCGCCGAGTCCATCGCGCGGGTCCTGCTCACCGTCAGCGACCCCGACCAGGCCGCGAAGGATCTCATCGCGCTGGCCATCGCCGGCGGGGGTCCCGATAACGTCACCTGCATCGTGGCCGACGTGGTGGCTAGCTAGAAACTTCGGCGGTGAGCCGAACCGCGCCGTCTCCTGTTGCTACTTACTCTCCAAGGGAAGCCTTCGGGGAAGGTCACAGATGAACGATTCGCGCGCGGCCATCTTCACCGCTGGTCAGGACGGTGCCTGCGACGACGCTGAGTTGCTGCGCCGGATCGGTCAGGGCCAGGAGAGCGCGATGGCCGCGTTCTACCGCGAGCACGGCCGGGTCGTGCTCGCGCAGGTTCTGCTGGTGACCGGTGAGCGCGTGCTCGCCGAGGAGATCGTGCAGGACACGATGCTCGCGGTGTGGCGCGGCGCGGGCTCCTTCCGGGGCGAGTCGTCGGTGCGGTCCTGGGTGATCGCCATCGCCCGGCGGCAGACCCGGGACCGGCTGCGAGGCGGCCGGCTGCGAGTGGTGGACGACGCCTTCCTGGCCGATCAGCCGAGTTCTGGTCCAGGGCCGGAGGTCTTGGCGCTGGACCGCGCGGAACTGGCCGAGGTGAGGGGAGCGATACGGGAGCTCGCGCAACCCCACCGTGAGCTGCTGGGCCTGGTCTTCGGCTCCGGGCTCAGCCTCCCCGAGGTCGCCGGCGCGCTGGAGATCCCGCTCGGGACCGTGAAGAGCCGCCTCACCGCGGCGCGCACCGCGCTGGGCCGGGTACTTAACGAGAAAGGCCAGAACCGATGAACACAGACCCTGCTGGCACCCGCTCCCCTCACCTGGACCTCGAGGACCTGATCGCCGAGGTCACCGGCCAGCCGATAGATGACCGCGCCCGGGAACACCTGACGCGCTGCGAGCACTGCCGCACCGAAGTGAACCGCTGGGATGTGGTGGCCAGCGGGGTTCGCGGCCTGGCGGGCGACGGGGTTCACGGCGCGGCCGAAACCCAGCCTGGTCGGGCGCGGCGCACCGGACAGCGGGTACTGGCGGGTCCCTGGCGGCGCGCCATGCTGGTGGCCGGCAGCGCGGCCGCCGCGCTCGTCCTGCTCGTCGGGATAGGTGCTGCGACCGGGTACGTGGACATCTCCGGTCACAGCACCCAGGCCACCCTCGCCTCGGTGACCGGGTGCACCCAGCTCGAGCAGACCGACGGGATACTGCAGCAGGTGAACGGCACCAGCCTGGTCATCAAAACGGCCAGCGGCCAGCCGTTGACCGTGACCACGAGCGCGTCCACGTTCGTGAGCGCGTCCGGACCGCTGCTGAGCGACATCACGGACGGGGCGTCGGTCGACGTGCGCGGCTCCAGCGCCGGCGGGACGATCGCGGCCGCCATCGTCACCGTCGGGCAGCCGTTCAGCGCGGTGAACCCCGCGGGCTTGGTCCCGGTCCAGGGGACGGTATCGGACGCGAGCACCGCTGGCTTCACCCTCGTGACCTCCACAGGGACCCGGATCCCGGTGACCACCTCCGGCGACACGCTCGTCGTCGTGCCGCACGCCAGCCCGGGTCAGCTGCAGGCCGGGACCACCATCTTCGTCCTTGGCCAGGCCGGACCGGACGGCACGCTGTCGGCACGAGGGGTGGCGGCGATCACGCAATTCCAGTCAGGGGCGACGCTGCACGTCAGCACGTCGGTTCGAGACTGCTCGCCCGCCTCGATCGCGGAGGCGATCGGCGCGCTGCGCGGCTTCGGCGGCTGACCCGCCGGACCTCGATGAGGGCTGGCACCGCGGCCCGCGCGGTGCCAGCCTACGCATGTCCGGTCTCTGGCTAGTATTCTGCGCCTGACGTGCCCATGCCGCGGCTGACGAGGGCTTTTCAGGTACCGGAAGCTCGGTTACGGTTAGCCAGTCGGCGCTGTTGCTGGAGCGGGGAGCTGCGATGGTAGCCACAGTTGCCGGGCTTGACGGTGCTCTGGCCGGGAAGCTATTTACGGTCGGCAGCCGACCGATAACGTTCGGCCGCGGCGATGAGAACGACGTGGTCATCAACAGCCTGCTGGTCTCGCGTGTGCACGCCGAGCTGCGGCCTGAGGCTGGCGGCTACGTTCTGCAGGATCGCGGCAGCAGCAACGGCACCTGGGTCAATGGCAGCCGGGTGTCTGCCCAGCAACTTCACCCCGGTGACGAGATCGTGATCGGCGGTGAGACCTTCCGCTTCGAAACGTCCGATGTGCAGTCCGATGTACAGACCGGCCTGCGGGCACCGCGCGCTCAGGTCGCGCCGGCGGCTTCCGCGCCTGTCCTGCGCGTTACCGTGACCGGGGGCGGGCCGGTTGGCCTGAGCTTTGCGCTGCTACTGGAACATGTGATGGGGCCGCGCGTGGCGATTAAGGTCTACGACAGTCGCTGGCTGCGAGATGGCAACCGGGTCGTATGGAAGACCGCTGAACAGGGCAATGTGCGCCGCCAGCAAGTCGTGACCATCCAGAGCCGCCAGTACCTGAAGCTTCCGCCCGAAGTGCAGGAGGGCTTGTTCGTCCCCGGCGCCTACTCCGAGATGTGGCCCAAGGGCCCGGATTCGATTCAGGACCTCGGGCCGCGCAATATCCGGATCGCCTACATCGAAGATCAGCTGCTCGCCATCGCGAATGACAGGCCGGATCACATCCTGCTCATTCCGGAACGCTTCGACCCGGCCACTGCCCAAGACGACCTCGCCGGACAGCACGTACTGGCGATCTGCGAGGGCGGCCGCTCGCACACCCTGGAACACTTCGCCGGCAAGTTCGGCGCCTGCGACTCGACCATGTACGCGCTTGAGGGCAAGCAGGTGCAGGACCTGGTCCTTGGCTTGCGGGTGAAGTCCGAGCTCCCGGACCCGATGGCCGTTCTGCTGAC
>PLIQ01000604.1 GCA_003140115.1 Actinomycetota bacterium
CTGATCGACATCATCGACCCCACGCCGAAGACGGTGGACTCGCTGATGCGCCTCGACCTGCCGGCCGGCGTCGACATCGAGATCAAGCTCTGAGGGACGCACCGACATGGGTAAGCAGATAACCGGGATCCTGGGCACCAAGCTTGGCATGACCCAGGTCTTCAACGAGGCCGGGCAGATCGTGCCGGTCACGGTCGTACAGGCCGGGCCCTGCGTGGTGACCGCCGTGCGCACCCCGAGCACCGACGGGTACTCGGCCGTGCAACTCGGCTTCGGCGAGATCGATCCGCGCAAGGTGACCAAGCCGGTCAGCGGCGTGTTCGCGAAGGCGGGCCTGACCCCGCGCCGGTACCTGGCCGAGTTGCGCACCGACGACGCGTCGGAGTACACGCTCGGGCAGGAGGTCACGGCCGGGGTGTTCGCCTCCGGGCAGCACGTGGACGTGACCGGCCGGAGCAAGGGCAAGGGCTTTGCGGGTGTCATGAAGCGGCACGGGTTCAAGGGCCTCAGCTCCTCGCACGGCACCCAGCGCAAGCACCGCTCACCCGGGTCCATCGGCGCCTGCGCCACCCCGGGCCGGGTGTTCAAGGGCGTGCGGATGGCGGGCCGGATGGGCGGCATGCGCACCACGGTGCAGTCGCTGACCGTCCATGCCGTGGACGCCGAGCGCGGGCTGCTCCTGATCAAGGGCGCCGTGCCCGGCCCCCGCGGCCGGGTCGTCCTGGTCCGCAGCGCGGTCCGTAACCATTCAGAGCATGGGGGTGAAGCCTGATGACCGCCGTCAGCGTCATCTCGCCGTCCGGTGACGGCGCCAAGACCGTCGATCTGCCGGAGGAGATCTTCGCCGCCAAGGTCAACATCCCGCTGATCCACCAGGTCGTGGTGGCCCAGCGGGCCGCGGCCCGGCAGGGCACGCACGCCACCAAGTCCCGCGGCCAGGTCCGCGGCGGCGGCAAGAAGCCGTACCGGCAGAAGGGCACCGGCCGGGCCCGTCAGGGCTCGCTGCGCGCGCCCCAGTACACCGGCGGCGGCGTCGTGCACGGCCCGGTGCCGCGCTCCTACGCGCAGCGGACGCCGAAGAAGATGAAGGCCGCGGCCCTGCGCGGCGCGCTGTCCGACCGGCTCAGCCACGGGCGGGTCCTGGTCGTCAGCGGCTTCGTCGACGGTGACGCGCCCCGGACCAAGGACGCCGTGGCCGTGCTGACCGCCGCTGTGGGTACATTGGGCCGCCCAGTACTCGTAGTAGCCCACCGCGACGACGAGCTGACCTGGAAGTCGCTGCGGAACGTGCCGGCCGTGCACGTCCTGGCCGAGGACCAGCTCAACACCTACGACGTGCTGGCCAGCGATCACGTGGTCTTCACCGAGCAGGCCCTGACGGCGTTCGTCGCCCGGGCCCGGGTAACGAAGGGAGCGGACCAGTGAGCCGGGACAACAACCCGCGGGACGTCCTGCTGCGCCCGGTGGTCTCGGAGAAGAGCTACGGGCTGCTCGACGAGGGCAAGTACACCTTCATCGTCGACCCGGAGGCCAACAAGACCCAGATCAGGCTGGCCGTCGAGGCCGTGTTCGGGGTCAAGGTGACCGGGGTCAACACCGTGAACCGCCCGGGCAAGCGCCGGCGCACCCGGTATGGCTGGGGCAAGCGGCCGGACACCAAACGCGCGATCGTGACCCTCGCCTCGGGGGACCGGATCGACATCTTCGGGGCTTAAGGGAGACTCGACAAGAAATGGCTATCCGTAAGTACAAGCCGACCACCCCCGGCCGGCGCGGCGCGAGCGGCTCTGACTTTGCCGAGGTCACCCGGACCGAGCCGGAGAAGTCGCTGGTCCGCCCGCTGCACTCGCGCGGCGGCCGGAACGTGCACGGCCGCGTCACCGCCCGGCACCAGGGCGGCGGCCACAAGCGCGCCTACCGGCTGATCGACTTCCGCCGGGCGGACAAGGACGGCGTGCCGGCCAAGGTCGCGTACATCGAGTACGACCCGAACCGCACGGCCCGGATCGCGCTGCTCCACTACGCGGACGGCGAGAAGCGCTACATCATCTGCCCGCAGGGCCTGTCTCCCGGGGACACCGTGGAAAGCGGCACCGGCGCGGACATCAAGCCGGGCAACGCGCTGCCGCTGCGCAGCATCCCGACCGGCACCGTGGTGCACGCCATCGAGCTGCGGCCCGGCGGCGGCGCCAAGATCGCCCGCTCGGCGGGCGCCGGCGTGCAGCTGCTGGCCAAGGAGGGCGGCTACGCCCAGCTGCGGATGCCGTCCGGCGAGATCCGGCGGGTCGACGCGACCTGCCGGGCCACGGTCGGCGAGGTCGGCAACGCCGAGCAGGGCAACGTCAAGCTCGGCAAGGCCGGCCGCAACCGGTGGAAGGGAATCCGCCCGTCGGTGCGCGGCGTGGCCATGAACCCGGTCGACCATCCGCTGGGCGGCGGCGAGGGCAAGAGCTCAGGCGGACGTCATCCGGTCAGCCCGTGGGGTCAGCCGGAGGGCCGGACCCGCCGGGCGCACAAGCCGAGTGACCGGCTGATCAGCCGTCGCCGCGGCCGGAACAAGCGGTAGGAGCAGCACGCGATGCCTCGTAGTCTTAAGAAGGGCCCGTTCGTCGACGACCACCTGATGAAGAAGGTGGACGTGCAGAACGACCGGGGATCAAAGGCCGTCATCAGGACGTGGTCCAGGCGTTCCATGATCGTGCCGGCCATGCTCGGACACACGATCGCGGTCCACGACGGCCGCAAGCACATCCCGGTGTTCATCACCGAGTCGATGGTGGGCCACAAGCTTGGCGAGTTCGCGCCCACGCGGACTTTCCGCAGTCACGTCAAGGACGACCGGCGCAGCCGCCGATAGGAGAACGACGAACCATGGAAGCAAGGGCGAAGGCGCGGTATGTCCGCGTTACGCCGCGGAAGGCCCGCCGGGTGGTGGACCTGATCCGCGGGCTGCCCGCTGACGAGGCGCAGGCCCTGCTGGCCTTCGCGCCGCAGTCGGCCAGCGACCCGGTCGGCAAGGTGCTCGCCAGCGCGATCGCCAACGCGGACCACGGCGGCGGCCGCGCGGACCGGGGCATGCTGTGGGTGCGCCGCGCCTGGGTCGACGAGGGCCCGACGCTCAAGCGCTTCCGGCCCCGCGCGCAGGGCCGCGGCTACCGGATCCTGAAGCGCACCAGCCACATCACGGTCATCGTCTCCGACGACTCCGAGGGAGGGACTCGCTAGTGGGCCAGAAGGTGAACCCGCACGGGTTCCGGCTCGGCATTACCACCGACTTCAAGAGCCGCTGGTACGCCGACAAGCTGTACAAGGAATACGTGGCCGAGGACGTGGCCATCCGGCGGATGCTGCAGCGCGGCATGGAGCGGGCTGGCATCTCCAAGGTCGAGATCGAGCGGACCAGGGACCGGGTGCGGGTGGACATCCACACCGCCCGGCCGGGGATCGTCATCGGGCGGCGCGGTGCTGAAGCCGACCGGATCCGCGGCGACCTGGAGAAGCTGACCGCCAAGCAGATCCAGCTGAACATCCTCGAGGTGAAGAACCCCGAGATCGANNATGCGCAAGGCGATCCAGAGCGCGATGAAGGGCGGCGCCAAGGGCATCCGGGTGCAGTGCTCGGGTCGCCTGGGCGGCGCGGAGATGTCCCGGTCGGAGTTCTACCGCGAGGGCCGGGTGCCGCTGCACACGCTGCGCGCCGACATCGACTACGGCTTCTACGANNACCTTCGGCCGGATCGGCGTGAAGGTCTGGATCTACAAGGGCGAGGCGCCGACCAGCCGGGCCGGCCGCGAGGCGCAGGCCGCCGCGTTGCGGGCCGCGGCCCAGCAGCGACCGCAGCGCCCTTCCCGTGAGCCGCAGCGGCGTCGCCGCGCCCCTGAGGGCGCGACCGCCGGCGAGGAAGGCTGAGCCATGCTGATTCCGCGCAGGGTTAAGCACCGCAAGCAGCACCGGCCCCACCGGACCGGTAACGCGACCGGTGGCACCCACGTGTCGTTCGGCGAGTACGGGATCCAGGCCCTCGAGCACGCCTACGTGACCAACCGGCAGATCGAGGCGGCCCGTATCGCCATGACCCGGCACATCCGCCGTGGCGGGAAGGTCTGGATCAACATCTACCCGGACCGGCCGCTGACCAAGAAGCCGGCCGAGACCCGGATGGGATCCGGTAAGGGCTCGCCGGAGTGGTGGATCGCCAACGTCAAGCCGGGGCGGGTCATGTTCGAGCTGTCCGGGGTCGCCGAGCCGGTGGCCAAGGAGGCGCTGCGCCGCGCGATCCACAAGCTGCCGATGAAGTGCCGCGTGGTCCAGCGAGAGCTGGGTGAGGGCTGATGGCTAGCGGCCTGACCGCGCAGCTGCGCGTGTCCACCGAAGAAGAACTGACCGCCAAGCTGGCCGAGGCCAAGGAAGAGCTGTTCAACCTGCGCTTCCAGGGTGCCACCGGGCAGCTGGAGAGCCACGGCCGGCTGCGTGCGGTCCGCAAGGAAATCGCCCGGATCTACACGGTGATGCGCGAGCGCGAGCTCGGGATCATCACCTTGATCGAAGAGTCCGGCGAACCGGAGGATCTCGAGCCGGAGACGCCGGTGGCCAGTGTCACGAACGCCGATGACAGTGCCACCGAGGACAGCGCAGCCGAGGATGACGCAGCCGAGGAGGCGAGCGAGTGAGCGAGAACGCCACGGGTGCCGTGACGCGCGGCTACCGCAAGAGCCGGGAAGGCTTGGTGGTCAGCGACAAGATGGACAAGACCGTCGTTGTCGAGGTCGAGGACCACGTCAAGCACCCCAAGTACGGCAAGGTTCTGCGCCGTACCAAGAAGTACCAGGCGCACGACGCCACCAACGCCTGCGGCGTGGGTGACCGGGTGCTGCTGATGGAGACCCGGCCGCTGTCCGCGACCAAGCGCTGGCGAGTGGCCGAGATCCTCGAGAAGGCCAAGTAAAGGCAGAAACACGGTAACAGCAGACCGCCTGGCTCCGATGCCCGGCAAGCAGACCCCCGAGGGGGGTCACCGGGGGGATCGTCCCCCGGGGAAGACAGGGAGTTGACGTGATCCAGCAGGAGTCGCGGCTTAAGGTCGCCGACAACACGGGTGCGAAGGAGATCTTGTGCATCCGTGTGCTCGGCGGCAGCGGCCGGCGATACGCGGGCATCGGTGACGTGATCGTGGCGACCGTGAAGGATGCCCTTCCCGGCGCCGGCGTGAAGAAGGGCGATGTCGTCAAGGCGGTCGTGGTACGCACGCGCAAGGAGCGCCGCCGCGGCGACGGCTCCTACATCCGGTTCGACGAGAACGCCGCGGTGCTGATCAGGGACGGCGGCGACCCGCGCGGGACCCGCATCTTCGGACCGGTCGGCCGTGAACTGCGGGAGAAGCGGTTCATGCGGATCATCTCGCTGGCGCCGGAGGTGCTCTAGATGAAGATCAAGAAGAACGATCACGTGATCGTCGTGGCCGGCCGCGACAAGGGCCGCAGCGGCCTGGTGATCGCGGCCTACCCGGACCGGGGCAAGGTCCTGGTCCAGGGCGTCAACGTGGTCAAGAAGAACAAGAAGGTCACCTACCAGGGCCAGCGCGGGGCCAAGGAAGGCGGCATCACGCACGAGGAAGCACCGATCGACGTGAGCAACGTGCAGCTGGCCGATCCGGACACTAACCGCGCGGCCCGGGTCGGGTACCGGTTCGACGACGAGGGCCGGAAGGTCCGCGTCGCCAGGCCGAGCGGGAAGGACATCTGATGGCGACCGAGGCTCCGGCCCTGCCGCGGCTCAAGGAGCGTTACCGGGCGGAGATCGCCCCGGCGCTCAAGGAGGAGTTCGGCTACGGGAACGTGATGCAGATCCCCGGCCTGACCAAGATCGTGGTGAACATGGGCGTGGGCGAGGCGGCCCGCGACGCCAAGCTCATCGACGGCGCGGTCCGCGACCTGTCCACCATCACCGGGCAGAAGCCGGCCGTGGCCAAGGCCAAGAAGTCCGTGGCTCAGTTCAAGCTGCGCGAGGGCATGCCCATCGGCGCGCACGTCACGCTGCGCGGGGACCGGATGTGGGAGTTCCTGGACCGGCTGCTGGCCATCGCGCTGCCCCGGATCCGCGACTTCCGCGGCCTGTCCCCCCGGCAGTTCGACGGGCACGGCAACTACACGTTCGGGCTGACCGAGCAGGTCATGTTCCACGAGATCGACCCGGACAAGGTGGACCGGCAGCGCGGGATGGACATCACCGTCGTGACCACCGCAACCAACGACGCCGAGGGCCGCTCGCTGCTTCGGCGGCTCGGATTCCCTTTTAAGGAGGGGTGACAAATGGCGAAGAAGGCGCTGGTCGTTAAGCAGAAGCGGACCCCGAAGTTCCAGGTTCGCGGCTATACGCGGTGCACGCGCTGCGGGCGCCCGCGGGCCGTCTACCGCAGGTTCAGCCTGTGCCGGATCTGCTTCCGGACCATGGCCCACCGCGGCGAGCTGCCCGGCATCACCAAGTCCAGCTGGTAAATGAACAAGACGAGCACACCGCAGGTCCCGCTCGGTTGCAAAACCCGGCGGGAAACCACGGCGAGGAAGGCCGACCGGCCATGACCATGACCGACCCGATCGCAGACATGCTGACGCGTCTGCGCAACGCGAACTCGGCGTACCACGACACGGTGGGTATGCCGTACTCCAAGATCAAGTCCCACATCGCCGAGATCCTCCAGCAGGAGGGCTACATCGCCTCCTGGCGCGTCGAAGACGCCGAGGTCGGCAAGAACCTGGTGATCAGCCTGAAGTTCGGCAACGCGCGCGAGCGCTCCATCGCCGGCATCAAGCGGGTGTCCAAGCCGGGCCTGCGGGTCTACGCGAAGAAGGACAACCTGCCCCGGGTGCTCGGCGGCCTCGGCGTGGCCATCATCTCCACCTCCGGTGGGCTGCTGACCGACAAGCAAGCCAAGAAGCGGGGCGTGGGCGGGGAAGTCCTCGCCTACGTCTGGTAAGGGAGAGCTGCAATGTCAAGGATCGGGCGGCTCCCCGTGACCATCCCCAGCGGGGTAGAGGTCACCGTGGACGGCCGCGAAGTCACCGTGCAGGGGCCGAAGGGGACGCTGTCGCACACCGTGGCGGACCCCATCGACGTCGTGCGCGAGGACGGGGTCATCAAGGTGACCAGGCCCAACGACGAGGGCCCGGTGCGTGCGCTGCACGGCCTGTCCCGCACGCTGATCGCGAACATGGTCACCGGCGTTACCGATGGCTACCGCAAGACGCTGGAGATCGTCGGTGTCGGCTACCGGGTGCAGGCCAG
>PLIQ01000557.1 GCA_003140115.1 Actinomycetota bacterium
GTGCGGGCCAGCAAGCCCCGGTCACGCCGGCGCTCGGCCCGCCGGCCGACTCCGGCCGCCGTCTGCTGCGATCCGGGCAGGTCGCCGCTGCGGTGCAGGGCCTCAGCCAGGGCGAGCTCAAGCCGGGAGCGGTCGTTCTCGCCGATCTCCCCCTCGCCGACCGACAGCGCCTGCCGGTACAGGCGCACGGCCTCTTCGAACGCCAGCGACTCCGCCGCCACCCCGGCGGCCGCCTCGCACGCCGCCACCGCCTCCGCCCGGTCACCGGGCAGCGATGCCTCGACCCGGTGCCGGGCGACCTCAGCCAGGTGCAGCTCCAGCCGTCCCTCGTAGAGGGCCTCGATCGCGTCCGCCGCCGCGGCGTGCAGCCGCCGTTGCTCCGCGGCGCTCAGCCCGGCCGCCACCGCCGAGCGGACCAGCGCGTGCGAAAACCGGTGATCACCGGGACGGTCCCCGGCCACCAGGAACCCGGCAGCTTGGCACTCATCCAGCGGGCCGAGCAGGGCCAGCACAGGTACGTCCAGGATCCTGGCCACCACCCCGGCCGAGAAGCTGTTGCCCGCGACGGCGGCGGTCTGCACCAGCTCCCGGGCGCGATCCGGCAGCTGCGCCAGCCGGTGGGCAGTCACCTCCGCCACCCGTCCCGGCACCAGCCCGCCGCGCCGCTGCTCGGCCAGCATGCGGGCCAGCTCGCGGACCAGGAACGGGTTGCCTCCCGTTTCGGAGTGCACCACACCGGCCGCCTCGGCCGAGGCCGGCAGCCCGGCGGCGAGNNAGACGCGGCAGCAGCCCGGCGCTGGTATCACCGGCCGCCGACTCCCGGTAGGTCGCCAGCACCAAGATGAGCGTGCCTCGCAGCTGGCGCACGACATCTGCGAGCAAGACCGCCGAAGCCTCGTCCGCCCACTGCAGATCATCGAGCACCAGCAGCAACCCGCTCGGCCTAGCCGCCTGCGCCAGCCGCCGGCGAACCTCCGCGAACATCGCGAACCGCTGGGCGCTACCGGAATCAGCGCCATCAGCCAGCGCCGGGCGTTCGGCGTCACCAAAGACACGCGACCACAGGCCCACACCGGACTGGCCATCACCGGTGCCCCGGACGGCGGGCTCGTCCAGCGCCAGCTGCCACAGGCCGTACGGCGGCAGGCTGTCCCGGTCCGCCGCCCGGGCCCAGGCCACCGGCACGCCCCTCGCGGCGGCCGACGCGGCGACCTCCTCCGCCAGCCGGGTCTTCCCGATCCCCGCCTCACCCGTGCACAGCACCAGGCACCCGCGGCCTGCCAAGGCGTCATCCAGGAAACCCGTCACCCGGGCCAGCTCGCGGTCACGGCCCACCATCGGCCCGGAGGACCCGCCCCGCACACCTCCCATCAGGCCACCATAAAGCCGGAAGTCACCGGCCCCCTAGTGCTGAAACGCCGGAACTCGTGCCGCCGGCGCGGTCGCGGCGCAGACCTGATCGGGCGACGGCCCGCCCCGCGACCTGAAGGCGCCCGCGGCACCTTCACCGACCGCGTAGCCCCGCTAGCCGTGCGGCTCAGCTGGGCTGGGGCACAATCCGGATGTACGGCTTGGGTGACTTCCACTCCCCGAAGAGTTCCTTGGCCTGGTCGTTGGAGACCGAGCCGGCAATGACGACGTCCTCGCCTGGCTTCCAGTTGACCGGCGTGGCGACCTTGTGCTTGGCGGTGAGCTGCAGCGAGTCGATGACCCGCAGCACCTCGTCGAAGTTGCGCCCGGTCGTCATCGGGTACACCAGGACCAGCTTGATCTTCTTGTCCGGGCCGATGACGAACACATTCCGCACGGTCTGGTTATCCGCGGGCGTGCGCGACTTGGCGTCACCGGAGACGTCGGCCGGCAGCATCCCGTACAGCTTGGCCACCTTGAAGTCAGAGTCGGCGATGAGCGGGTAGTTGGGCGCCGTGCCCTGGGTCTCCGCGATGTCGGCCGCCCACCGCTCGTGGTCTCCGGTGGAGTCGACCGACAGGCCGATGATCTTCACGCCTCGCGCGTCGAAGTCCGGCTTGATCTTGGCCATGTAGCCGAGTTCGGTGGTGCAGATCGGGGTGAAGTCCTTGGGGTGCGAGAACAGGACCCCCCATGAGTTCCCGAGCCAGTCGTAGAAGCTGATCGGCCCTTCGCTCGTCTCCGCCTCGAAGTCCGGAGCGGTATCGCCGATAGTCAGTGGCATGGTCTTCCTCCCTTGGTAACCGTGGTAACCGCAGACCGTGCTTAGTACGGCTGCACCCCTCCGCGTAATTTACGACATGATCGGTAGGTAATGCGGACTGGGGTCACGAAGAGGCCCGGCGGCCGAGCATGCGGTCGGCGGCCTCCGTTGAGAGCATCTCATGGTTCGCCGGTCTTCGCGGGCCGCCGGGCGACCTGAGACCGGCCGGTAAGGTTCCCGCGGGCCAGGGGCGGGCCGCCAGGACCGCTAGATGGAGCGAGACGAGCGTTTCTTCAAGCTCGGGAAGAGCATCAGTCTGGCCCGCGCGGACCTTGGATCGCACCAGTTCATCTGCGGCTCCGGCGAGAGCGAGATAGACATCGAGAGGAACCGACGGCCATTCCGGGTGATGCGCGCGTGCGCGTTGGTGCCATTTCTCGTTCAGATCAGCGAACAGGCCGGCCGCGGCGTCGAGCCGGCCCACCGCGCGTGGGCCCGCCGTCGGCATGTGGATGTAAAAGACCCTGGCGAACGCCGGCTCGCCGGCGAGAAACGCGAGATAGGCCCGGCACGCGACCCGGAGTACCTCCTCGTCGCCAGAGGTGGCAGGCAGAGCGCGCGTCGCGGACACCACCTGGACGATCATGAGTTCCCGGGCTTCGGCGGTCGCGGCGAGAAAGCAGTCCTCCTTGTCCGCGAAGTGGGCATAGAAGGCGCCCCGCGACACTCTGGCCCGCCGCACGATGTCGGCGACAGTTACCGCCAGGTAGCCCGATTCCGATACGGCGGCGATCACCGACCGCAGCATCCGTTCCCGTTGCGACGCGCGCACGGCTGACAGCGGAAGGCGGCTCCGGCCGCGGGGAAGACCTGGTTTCCCCTCGTGCGTGGTGGCGAGACTCCCCCCTTGCCCGCTGTCGGTCACGGGCATACAGTAACTGACGCAGTCCTAAAGTACTTATCCGTACTTTTGGTCAGGGCCGTCGAGCGCAGCCGCTGGAGGACAGGCGATGGCGGCGCAGCAGACCTCCTGGGCCCGAGGCCGGTCATGATTCCGGCGGGCACCGTGAAGGGAGACTCAGATGTTTGCGACTTGGGCCGGATGGCGCACACGCACCCGGCTAGCGGTAGCCGGAGTTACCCTGGCTGCCCTGGTCACGGCGGCACCCCTGGCGAGCGCGAGCACCCTGGGCGGGCAGGCGGCCGCTGGCGGGCCGATAGCGGGCACCGCCACCGGGGCAGTTCGCGGCCTGGCCGATGGGGCGGTCGATGAATTTCTCGGCATCCCGTACGCCGCGCCGCCGGTCGGCGCACTGCGGTGGCAGCCGCCGCAACCCGCTGCGAGCTGGTCTGGCGTGCGCGACGCGACACAGTTCGCGCCGCACTGCCCGCAGCTGGCGGGGCCTTTCGGCCAGGCCAGCACGTCGGAGGACTGCCTGTTCCTGAACGTCTTCACGCCCGGCCACCGGCAAACGGGCTCACGCTCTCCCGTCATGGTGTGGATCCACGGCGGCGCGCTGGTCAGCGGCGAGAGCAATGACTACGACCCCACCGCTCTGGTGGCAGACGGCGTGACCGTGGTCACCATCAACTACCGGCTCGGCGCGCTCGGCTTCCTGGCTCACCCGGCCCTGGCCGGCGCGAACGGCCAGTCGGGTGACTACGGCCTGATGGACCAGCAGGCCGCGTTGCGCTGGGTGCAGCGCAACATCGCGAACTTCGGTGGCGACCCGCGCAACGTCACCATCTTCGGTGAGTCCGCGGGCGGCCTGTCCGTGCTGTCGCAGGTGGCCTCGCCGCAGGCCAGGGGATTGTTCCAGAAGGCGATCGCGGAGAGCGGCTCGTACAACCTGACGCAGGCCTCGCTGGCCAGCGCCGAGACCGCCGGCGAGGCGTTCGCGACCAAGGCGGGGTGCGCTAGCCAGACCGCGGCCTGCCTGCGCAGCCTGCCCGTCTCGACCATCCTGGCCGACCAGGACGCGTCCGGCTACACGCCGAACATCAACAGCGAGGTGCTGCCGACCTCGATCGGGACCGCGTTCGCCACCGGCAACTTCAACCGCGTGCCGATCATCAACGGGACCAACCACGACGAGTGGCGGCTGTTCGTGGCGCTCAGCGAACTGGAGGGCAACCCGGTCACGGCCGCGAACTACCAGAGCATGATCTCCTCCACGCTCTCGGTTCCCGCGGCGGTGGCGGCGATCATCGCGGCGCAGTACCCGCTGACCGCGTACTCCAGCCCGTCGGTCGCCCTCGGCGCGGTCGGCACCGACGCCATCTTCGCGTGCCCCGCGCTGAGCATCGATGAGTCCGTCTCGAAGTTCGTGCCGACCTTCGCCTACGAGTTCAACGACGAGAACGCGCCGGAGAACTTCCTGCCCCCGGTCAGCTTCCCCTACGGCGCGGCCCACGCCACCGAGATCCAGTACCTGATGGGCCTGCCGACCGCGGCTTTCCCGGGCACGCTCACGGCCCAGCAGCAGCAGCTCGCGGCGACCATGAAGGGGTACTGGACGAACTTTGCCAAGCGCGGGGTGCCCGGGTCGTTCGGCAGTCCGTTCTGGCCGTTGTTCAATACTGTCACCCAGCGGATGCAGTCACTGGTACCACCGGTACCGCAGACCGAGACCGACTTCGCGACCACGCACAAGTGCGCGTTCTGGACCGCCCTGGAAGCGGCCTGACCGCCAGCCGCTAGCTTGCATGGTTATGACGTGGCAACCGGAACTTGATGACGTGCGCCGCCGCCGGGACCTGGCCGAGCGGATGGGCGGTCCGGGCAAGGTCGGGCGTCAGCACGAGGCGGGCCGGCTCACGGTGCGAGAGCGGCTGGCCGCGTTGCTCGATGACGGGTCGTTCCACGAAATAGGAACATTGGCGGGAACGGCCGTTTATGACAGCGCCGGTGAGCTGTCGGACTTCACCGCGGCCAACTTCGTCACCGGGACGGGCCGCATCGATGGCCGCAAGGTCGTGGTGGGCGGTGATGACTTCACCATCCGGGGCGGCGCCGCGGACGCCGCGATCGCGGGCAAGCAGATTTACGCCGAACAGCTGGCCAATGAGATGAGGCTGCCCCTGGTGCGGCTGATCGAGGGGACCGGCGGCGGCGGCAGCGTGAAGATGCTCGAGCAGATGGGCTACACCTACGTGCCCGCCAATCCCGGCTGGGATTACGTGGTGGACAACTTGTCGACCGTGCCGGTCGTCGCCGCGGGCCTGGGCCCGGTGGCGGGTCTGGGCGCGGCCAGGCTCTGCGCCGCGCACCTGTCGGTGCTGGTCGACGGGATAGCGCAGCTGTTTGTGGCCGGTCCGCCGGTGGTGCGCAGCGGAGCCGGGGAACAGGTCACCAAGGAACAGCTCGGCGGGGCGGCCGTGCACGGCCGCAACGCCGCGGTTGACCTGGTGGCGGCGTCGGAGCACGAGGCGTTCGAGATGATCAGGCGCTTCCTGTCGTACCTGCCGCCGAGCGTCTACCAGCGGCCGCCGGTGATCCCCGGCGCCGATCCGGCCGGGCGGCGAGAGGACATGCTGCTGTCCGCGATCCCCCGGGACCGCCGCCAGCCCTACCGGATCCGGGACATCCTGCACGCGGTGTTCGACCTGGGCTCGGTGATGGAGGTGCAGCGGTACGGCGGGTCGATCGTCACCGCGCTGGCTCGCCTGGACGGTCATCCGGTGGGCGTCGTGGCCAGTGACCCGTATGCGGCGGGCGGCGGCCTGACCGTCGAGGGCGCCGAGGCGCTGACCCGGCTGGCCGATCTGTGTACCACGTTCCACCTGCCGGTCGTGACGTTCACCGATCAGCCCGGGCTGCTGATCGGCACCCGCGCCGAGCAGCGCGCCACCATCCGGCACGGCGTGCGGGCGATCAGCGCCGTCTACCAGTCAGCCGGGCCGGGGGCGGAGGTCATCGTGCGCCGGGTGTTCGGGGTGGGCGGAGCGGGCATGACCAACCGGCACCGCCTGATCCGCCGGTGGGCCTGGCCGTCAGCCGACTGGGGTTCGCTGCCCGTCGAGGGCGGGATCGAGGCCGCGTACCGGGCCGAACTGGAACGCGCCGAAGATCCCGCCGCCACCCTGGCCGGCATCCGAGCCCGGCTCGACGCCGTGCGCAGCCCGCTGCGGACCGCCGAACGGTTCGGTATCGAGGAGATCATCGACCCGCGCGAGACCCGGCCGCTGCTGTGCGACTGGGTCCACGACGCCTACGCCGCGCTGCCGGCCACCCCGGGCAAGCCCTCCTTCGGCACCCGGCCCTGACTTTCGGGGCGATCGGGGTGCCGAAGGGCCGTATGTGCTGCCGCGGCCGCGATGCCCGCGCATGCCGTCGTCCCGCGGGCCCCGGTAGTACGTCTGCGTCCCATTACCGTGGAGGATCCGGCTTACGCGGAGGATCNNTAATTTCCAGTGCTTCGAATATGATGGTGAATTGAGGGACGGATGAGGTGCCTGCGCCGGGAGGTGAGCCGCCCGGGCTGGCCAGCGGGTCTGACACGCGCCGGCCCGGGGCCGCGAGACGGTTCCCTGATCATCGCGGGCCGTTACCTTGTTGTGGAAGAGGTAGCGTCACACCATCCTGCTTGCTGCCTTTCGGGGCGGGCCGCCGCCCGCGCGGCTGGTATCGGCAGCAGCGCTGGTCACGGGCGTCACAGGACCACCGTGGCTTCGACGGTCAGAGTTGGCGCGTTCCCCTGNNGTTGGCAGGTCCCCCTAATGAGCCGACCGGCATGACGGTCAGGGCCGGCCCTAGGTGATGCCGTCCGTTACCGGAGAACCCGGCGATGGCGGTGCCGATCAGGGTGGCCTCAACGATGTGGTCGCGGCGGCCCACGGAGACCGGGCAGTCCCGCTGGCTGACCTGCAGCTGCATGCCGGCGATCACCACGCCCTCGGCGCCGAGCCGCTTGACGTCGCTTTCCAGCTGCAGCCTGGCGTCCCGCCGCGATTGCATGACCAGCTCGGTCCAGCCGGCGACCTCTGCGTTGCCCGACCCCCAGCGGGCCTGGCGGACCGTGGTCCGGTCATCGTGCCGGGACCCGATCGATATGCCGAGCGCGAGCCCTGCGGGGACCCAGCCCGTCATGATCAGCTTGGCGAAATCCTGCCCGGACAGATCGGAGGTGAACGGCTCGCGCCGCCCGTCCGCGGCGCCTGGCGCGCGTACGGCGGTGCCGATGGCGGTGAACTCCAGCCCGCCCAGCGGAAACGACCCCCGGGACAGCCGCACGCCCACCACGCCGTGCCCGCCAAGCTGGGCACACTCGGTGGTCATCCGGTCGAGGGCGGTGTGGCGCGCCTGGTACATGGCCTGCACCAGCGGGCCGAAGGGCCCGCCGCAGCTCGACACGCTGGCGGACCCGGCCGCGTACACCGCCGCGCCGAACACCTGGCCAACCGGTTCGAAGCCCGCGCTGCGGATGGCGGCGAACTCACCAGTGGTCAGCGAGGATCCCCACACGCCCCCAGCCTAGGCCCGCTCGCCGCCACCCGCGGCCTCACCATCAGCGCCGCCGACGCCGCCGAGCTCACGGACCGGTTCGCCACCATGCCGCCCCACCCCGAGGTCCCCGCCGCGCTGCGCCGGCTCCGGGAGCACGGCTTCCGGCTGTTCACCCTCACCGACAACACCCTGGCCATCTCCGGCCGGCAACTCGAGCACGGTGGCATCATCGACCTGTTCGAGCGCCGCTTCAGCGTCGATGAGACCGTCCGCCGCCACAAGCCCGCACCCGAGGCCTACCATTCCGTCGCCACCGCCCTCGACCTCGACCCGGCCCGCATCTGCCTGATCGCCAGCCACGTCTGGGACACCATCGGGGCCGGCGCGGCCGGCTGGCAGACCGCGCTCATCCTCCGCGAAGGCAACGCGCCGCTCGACGTCGGCCCGCAGCCGGACTACATCGGGAAGGACCTCGACGCGGTCGCCGATCAGCTCATCGAGCGGTACGCCACGGCGAACGCCAGCCAGCCAGGACGCTGACCGCACCTGGCGCTTGGCCGCACCGAGTGTGACGTAGGTACAATCGAATAGCGGAGAAAACCTTCGAAACTTTCGAAGAGGTGCGCGAGAGCCTGGAGGTCGCCGTGCCATCCGGACCCATCCGGGTAGCGATCGTCGGAACCGGGGGCATCGCCCGGGTTCACGCCGAGGCCCTGCGGCCCGACCCGGCCGCGACCGCACCGGCGCCCGGGGCCCCGGCAGCGGCCCCCGGCGCCCCGGACCCGGCCAGCGGCGTCCCGGACCCGGCCCGCGCGGCGCTCGTCGCCGCCGCCGACGTCGACCCGGACCGGCTCGCCGCCTTCGCCCGCGAGCACGGCGTGTCCGCGACCTACAGCCGCCTCGACGACCTGCTCCGCGATACCCGTCCCGATCTGGTACACATCTGCACGCCGCCGTTCGCGCACCACCAGCAGGCGTTGGCCTGCCTGCGGGCCGGCGTGAGCGTCCTGGTGGAAAAGCCGCCGGTGATCAGCCTGCGTGAGTTCGACGAGCTCACCGCAGCCGAACTCACCGCGGCCGAGCCCGCGACGGGCGCCGCGGCGGCCCCGGTGGCCGCCTACCCGGGCCCGTGGTTCGCCAGCGTCTACCAGCACCGGTTCGGGGCGGCGCCGCGGCGGCTGAAGGCGCTGATCGCCGACGGGACGCTCGGCCGCCCGCTGATCGCCGTGTGTCACACCACCTGGTTCCGTGATCAGGCGTACTTCGACGTTCCGTGGCGCGGCCGGTGGGATACCGAGGGCGGCGGTCCCACCATGGGCCACGGCATCCATCAGATGGACCTGCTCCTGGACGTGCTCGGCGACTGGGCCGAAGTCCGCGCGATCGCCCGCCGCCAGGCCCGCCGGACGCGGACCGAGGACGTGTCGCTGGCCCACGTCACGTTCGCCAGCGGCGCGGTCTCGAGCGTGGTCAACAGCGTGCTGTCGCCGCGCGAGGAGAGCTACCTGCGCTTCGACTTCGAGCATGCGAGCGTCGAGGTGACGCACCTGTACGGGTACACCGACCAGGACTGGCGGATCACCCCCGCCCCCGGATGGCAGCCGCCGGGACCGCTCACCCCGCCGGGACCGCTCAGCCCGCTGGGCTCGCTCGCCCCGCCGGGCTCACCCAGCCGGCCGGGCCCGGCTACGCCGAGCGGTCACCGGGGCCAGTTCGCCGAGGTGCTGGCGTGCCTGGCGGCTGGCCAGCGCCCGCCGGTGGCGCCGGGCGAGAGCCGCCGCACGCTGGCCCTGGTGGCGGCGATCTATGCCGCGGCCTTTACCGGCCAGCCGGTGACCCCGGCGGACCTGGCCGAGGGGTCGCCGTTCTACGACCGGATGGACGGGGGACAGGCGCCGTGGTGATGTCCGTCCGTGACGACCACGCGGCCGTCCAGGCCCGGTGGGACGACGCGGAGCTGTTCCGTTACGTGTACCTGCCGGACGATCCGCCGCTGGAGTCGCCCCGGCCGTACCTTCATCCGGTGCGCACCCTGGCCGGGGAGCTGGTGACCGACTACCGTCCCGGTGATCACCCGTGGCACAAGGGGATCTCCTGGTCGCTGCCGAACGTCGGAACCGAGAACTTCTGGGGTGGTCCGACGTACCGCCGGGGCGACGGCTACATCCAGCTCGACAACAACGGCGCCATGCGGCACGACGGCTTCGGCGCGATCGGGGCCAGCGGCGGCCAGGCCGGCCTGGCCGAGCGGCTGACCTGGGTGACCGCAGCGGGCCAGGCGCTGTTCACCGAGCAGCGCCGGATCACGGCCGCCGTCCGGCCGGACCGGTCCGCCTGGTCCTGCGCGTTCCAGACCACGATGCGCAACGTCAGCGGGCGGACGGTCGCCATCGGCAGCCCGACCACCGAGGGCCGGGAGGCCGCGGGGTACGGCGGCCTGTTCTGGCGGGGGCCCGCCGCGTTCGCCGGCGGCCGCGTGCTGACCCCCGACGGGGCCGGCCGGGACGAGGTCATGGGCTGGCGCGGGCCGTGGCTGGCGTTCGCGACCCCGGCGGCGACGCTGATCTTCCGCGATTCGCCGGCCAACCCCGGCTTCCCGTGCCAGTGGTTCGTGCGCAGCTCGCCCTACGCGTGCGTGTGCCCGGCACCGTTCTTCGCCGCGGAAGTCCCGGTCCCCGCCGCGGCCGAGCTGACCCTGCGCTACGAGGTCGTCGTCGCCACCGGCGAGCTGACCATCGATGCCTGCGTTACGGAAAGAGCCTAATTTGACCGAACGAAGCGTGCCTCACGCCCCACCGCCACCTCTCACCTCCCCGGGCCTGTCGTTCCCCGGCGCGACCGCGGTGACCATGCTGGAGGTCTACGACTGGATCGCGCCGGACGGCCTGCGCGGCGGCTCGGCCCACGTACACCTGGCGTCGACCGAGGGCTACGTGGTGCTGGCCGGCCACGGGCGGCTGCAGACCCTCGGCGCGCGGGGGTACGCCGAATCGGAGCTCCATCCGGGTGACTGCCTGTGGTTCACGCCCGGGATCATCCACCGGCTGGTCAACCAGGGCGGGCTGCGGCTGCTGGTCATCATGGCGAACGCGGGCCTGCCCGAGGCGGGCGACGCGGTGCTGACGTTCCCGCCGGAGATCCTGGCCGACCCCGCGGCGTACGCCCGGGCCGCCACGCTGCCGGCCAACGGGGCGCTGGAGGACGGGGCGCGGCGGCGGCGGGACCTCGCGATCGAGGGCTACCTGGCCCTGCGGGACCAGTTCGCGGAGCGAGGGCCCGCCGCGCTGGAGGGATTCTTCGCCGCCGCGGTGCGGCTGGTGGCCGGGCGGGTGCCGCAGTGGCGGCAGCGGTGGCAGGCGGGGGCGTTCGCGGCGTCGGCGGCGACCGGACGCCAGCTGGACCAGCTCGCTGACGGCGACGCCGGCTATCTCGCCGCCGGCGTGCTGCGGCAGATCGCTCGCCCGGCCGGGCCGGCCGGGTACGGCATGTGCGGCTTGCTCACCCGCTACGACCCGGCCACCTCGGTGACGAGCCGCTGAGCGGGCTGGTTCAGCCCCTGATCGCGCCGACCAGGCCGCCGACGAGCCTGCGCTGGGCGAACACGAAGATGGCGAGCGCGGGGATCATCGACACGGCGGTGAACGCGTAGACCCGCGCGGTGTCCTGGGTGTAGGTGGACTGGAAGTTGGCCACGGCCAGGGGCAGCGTGTAGTGGTCCTGGCTGGTGAAGACGACCAGCGGCAGCAGGTAGGCGTTCCAGCTCGTGACGAAGGCCAAGATGCCGACGGTGATCAGGGCGGGCCGGGACAGCGGCAGCAGGATCCGCAGGAAGAACCGGATCCGGGTCGCGCCGTCCACGATCGCGGCGTCCTCCAGTTCGCCCGGGATGGCGCGCATGAACGGCCGCAGGATGACGATCGTGACCGGGAGCGCGAACGCCGCCTCCGGCAGGGCCACGCCGAGCAGGTTGTCGTTCAGGCCGATCTGCTGCAGCAGCAAGAACAGCGGCAGGGCCGCGGTGTTGAGCGGGAACAGCAGTCCGGCCACGAACAGCACGTACAACCCTTCGCGCCCGCGGAACGTGTAGCGGGACAGCGCGAAGGCCGCCATCGAGCCGAGCGTCACGGCCAGCCCGGTCGCCACCACGGCGATCACCACGCTGTTGGCCACGGCTTGCCAGAAGAGTGACGAGGTGGCGATCGCCGCGTAGTTGCTCCACACCCACGGGTGCGGGAGTGCGTTCGGGTTGGCGTTGAGCTGAGCGGTGGTGCTGAACCCGCCGACGACCATGTACAGCATCGGCGCGATCGTGATGGCCAGCACGAGCAGGATCACCAGGTAGCTGGCGGGCAGCGAGAGCCAGGTGCGGCGTTCGCGGATCACGTCCCGGCGCGGGGCGCGCCGGCCCAGCCGGGCGCTGGCGGCGGTCATCTGATCACCTGCTTCCTGGTCACATGACGGCCCGGGTCAGCGCGCCGGCGGTGTCGCGGCGCAGCGCGTAGCGCTGGTAGGCCAGCGCGAAGACGACGGAGATGACGAACAGCACCACCGAGACCGTGGCGCCGTACCCGAACTGCGTGCGCTGGACGCCGTTGGTGTACTGGTAGGTCAGCATGGTGTTCGACGCGTTCGCCGGCCCGCCCAGGGTCATGATCCAGACCAGATCGAAGAGCTGGAGCGAGCCGATGACCGACAGGAAGATCCAGATCCGGATCGTCGGGGCCAGCAGCGGCAGCGTGATCGCCCGGGTCAGCTGCCACGGGGTGGCCCCGTCGATGGCCGCCGCCTCGCGCAGCTCGGGCGGGATGCCCTGCAGGCCGGCCAGCAGCAGGACGATTCCGAAGCCGATGTACTTCCAGGTGGCCACCACGAACACCGAGTACAGCACCAGCGATGTGCTGGCCAGCCAGTAGTGCACCAGGCCGCCGAGGCCGGCCGCCTTCAGCAGCGCGTCCAGCGGTCCGCCCGGCTGCAGCAGCTCGTACCACATCACCGCCGCCGTCGCCTCGGACAGCACGAACGGCGCGAACACGGCCAGCCGCAGGAACGTCCGGCCGCGCATCCGGCGGTTCAGCAGCAACGCCAGCCCGATGCTGATGGGAAGCTGGATCACCAGCGACAGCACGGCGATGATCACGTTGTGCAGCAGGGCCTGGTGGAAGACCGGGCCGGTCAGCACGCCGGTGTAGTTCGCCGTGCCGATGAAGTCGTTCAGCGGCCCGAAGCCGCTCCAGTTGTACAGGCTGTACCAGACGGCGAAGATCATCGGGACGATCACGAACCCGAGGAACAGGACGATCGGCGGGACGAGCAGCACGATCAGCTCGACCCGCTTGCGTACCACGCGCCGCGACCGTGGCGGGCGGGCACGCACCGCGCTCTGGGTGCGCGCCATCAGTGGCCGGAGCTACTGCTTACGGAGTTGATGATGGTCGAGTTGCTGCCCTGGCCCGCGAAGAAGTCCGCGAGCGCGTTGTCCAGCGCCTGACCCTGGTTGGTCGGGAAGGCGATGTCGAAGTACTCCGCGTCGTAGGCGGCGGTGTCGTGGGCCTTCGCGGCCGCCTGCAGCGCCGGGTCGGTCAGCACCGACTCGGCCGCGCTGTTCGCCGGCAGCCCGACGCCCGCCTTCTGCACCAGCTCCTCCTGGACCGGGGTGCTGTCGATGTACTGGAGGAACTCGGCGCAGGCCGGTTCGGCCGCCCCGGTGGTGCAGGAGAAGCCGTCACCGCCGGACAGCACGGCCGTCGCGGCACCCGCGCCGCCGGGAATCTGCGGGAACGGGAACCAGCCGAGCTCGGAGATGATGTTCTTGTTCGAGGTGAGGGCCGGGACCACGCTGGTCTCCCAGTCGCCCTGCAGCTCCATGGCGGCCTTGCCGTTGGCCAGCAGGCCGGCCGAGCTGCCCGCGCCGGTCTGGGCCTGGGTGGCGTTGAACCCGCCCTGGAACGGGCTGGTGGCCATGAACGCGGTCAGGTCCTTGGTCGCCTGGGAGAAGCACGGCGCGGTCATGTTGATGGCCTTGATCGAGGACTGCAGCACGGACTCGGAGCACTCCCGGACCGCGAAGTACTCCCAGTAGAACGCGTCCGGCCAGCGGCTGCCGCCGCCCAGCGCGATCGGGGTGATGCCGTGCGCCTTGAGCTTGACGTCATCGGACTCGAGCTGGGCGATCGTGGTCGGCGGGGACGTGATGCCGGCCTTGGCGAACAGGTCCTTGCGGTACCAGAAGCCCACCACGTGCTGATCGTAGGGGATGCCGTACTGCTGCCCGTTGACCTGCCAGCCGGCCGCGGCCGGACCCACCTCGGTGATCCAGCTCGACGCGAGCGAACTGAGGTTGGTCAGCTTGCCCGAGGTGAACTGGGTGGCCTCCTGGCCGCCGCCCCACTGCTGGAAGATGTCCGGCGGGGTGTCCGACTTCAGGGCGATCGGCATCTTGGTGGTGAACAGGTCGCTCTGAATCGGGTCGACGCTGATCGTCACGTTCGGATGCGAGGCGTGGAACGCGGCCGCCACGCTCTGCCAGACGCCCAGCAGGGGCTGGGTGTTGCCGTTGTTCCACCAGGTGAGGGTGACCTTGGCGGTGCTGCTGCTGCTCGAGGTCGAGCTCGCGCTGGTACTTGAAGTGCTGGTGCTGGTGCTGCTACTGCACGCGGCGATCGTGACTGCCGCTGCCACCGCGACGGCGGCGATGGCAGGCTTCCTGGAACCTCGCATGCGCTCTCATCTCCTGACGATGCCGAGGAACTCGTACTGCCGGGTCTGCTACTGGCGGGCCTCCTGGCGCTGCCGAAAGCGGCGGACGCGCATGACGAATGACGTCCGCATCGACGCTCCGAAAGTTTAGGGAATTTTTCGGAAGTTCCGTCATCATAAGAAGCTGGGGCCGGCAGGTCAATCCTTTGTTCCCAAGGTGTTACGTTCTATCCTGGTTCGCTGTTCTCCGGCTCTAGCGTCGTCATCTCTCCTGGTAACCGTGGACAAGTGCGGCAGCGTGCAGATAATGTCGGCAGGGATACCGGCTGCGATATCGTGATCGAAAGTATTTCGATTGCGTGCTGCCGAAGGGATAGTGTGGCGGCCAGAAGGGTTGGTGCAGTGCTTCCAAGCAGCAAAGCGGCGGCCGACAGCACCACCGGGAGGCAGCGGCGGACTACCCTGGCGACCATCGCCGCCGAGGCAGGCGTGTCGCTGCCGACGGTCTCGAAGGTGGTGAACGGGCGCCGGGACGTCGCCCCCGCGACCCGCGCGCTCGTCGAGCGGCTGCTCGACGAGCATCACTACACGCGGGCCGGCACCCGCAGGAACCGCCGCTCCGGCCTGGTCGACCTGGTGCTCGCCGGCCTGGACAGCCCGTGGGCGGTGGAGATCCTGCGCGGCGTCGAGGAGTGGGGCTCGGCCCACGAGACGGGCGTGGCGGTGTCCGCGGTGCGGCACGGAAACGCCCGCCCGGCCAGCTGGACGAGCGCGCTGGCCAGCCACGACACCGACGGAGTGATCGTCGTCCTGTCGGAGTTCACCAGCGGCCAGCTCGAGCAGCTGCGCGAAGCCAACATCCCGCTGGTGGTCATCGACCCGGTGAACCCGCCCCCGCCCGACCTGCCGAGCGTCGGCGCCACCAATTGGGCGGGCGGGCTGGCCGCCACGGAGCACCTGCTGGGCCTGGGGCACCGCCGGATCGGGGCGATCGCCGGGCCGGCCGATTACCTGTGCAGCCGGGCCAGGACGGACGGGTACCGGTCGGCACTGGAGCGAGCGGGCATCAGGTTCGACCCGGCACTCGTCCGCAACGGCGACTTCCGCCACGAGGGCGGCTTCTTGCACGGCGGCGAACTGCTCGACCTGGCCGATCCGCCGTCGGCCATCTTCGCCGGCAGCGACCAGCAGGCGTTCGGCCTGTACGAGGCCGCGCGGCAGCGGGGCCTGCGGGTGCCGCAGGATCTCTCGGTGGTCGGGTTCGACGACCTGCCGGTCGCCCGCTGGGTCTCGCCCCCGCTCACCACCGTGCGCCAGCCGCTCGCCGAGATGGGCCGGGCCGCGGCGCAGATGCTGGACGACGTGATCGACGGTGTGCCGTTGCGCACCAACCGGGTCGAGCTGTCCACCGAGCTGATCGTCCGGGAGTCGACCGCGCAGCCCGGGCCAGCAGGCTCATGAAGATCACCGTGGTGGCCGGGGACCAGGCCGTGGCCGAGCCGTGGCGCGACCCGTCCCAGCCGGTCGCGGAGCGGGTCGCCGACCTGCTGAGCCGGATGACGCTGGCCGAGAAGGTCGCGCAGCTCGGCAGCGTGTGGATCGGGGCCTCCGGCGACGGTGCCGGGGTGGCGCCCATGCAGCACGAGTTCAGTGCCGACCTGCCGCCGGCGGAAGACCTGTTCCGGGACGGCATGGGCCAGCTCACCCGGGTGTTCGGCACCCGCCCGGTGCCGCCCGCCGCGGGCATGCTCGCCCTGGCCGGGCTGCAGCAGCGGATCGTCGCCGCGAGCAGGTTCGGCATCCCGGCGATCGCGCACGAGGAGTGCCTCACCGGTTTCGCCGCCTGGCAGGCGACGATCTTTCCGGCGCCGCTGGCCTGGGGAGCGTCCTTCGACCCCGGCCTGGTGCGCGAGATGGCGGCCGCGATCGGAACCAGCATGCGGGCGAGCGGCGTGCACCAGGGCCTGGCGCCGGTGCTGGACGTGGGCCGGGACCCGCGTTGGGGCCGCACCGAGGAGACCGTCGGCGAGGACCCCTACCTGGTCGGCACGATCGGCACGGCGTACGTGCAGGGCCTGCAGTCGGCCGGAGTGGACGCGACGCTGAAGCACTTCGCCGGCTACTCGGCGTCCAGCGGCGGCCGGAACATGGCACCGGTGTCGATGGGCCAGCGCGAGTTCGCGGACGTGATCTTGCCGCCGTTCGAGATGGCGATCCGGCTGGGTGGTGCCCGCGCGGTGATGGCGTCCTACACCGCTCTGGACGGGGTACCGGCCACGGCCGACTGCGACCTGCTCGGCCGGCTGCTGCGGGACGAACTCGGCTTTGCCGGCCTGGTCGTATCCGACTACTACGCCGTGTCGTTCCTTGAGCTGCAGCACGCCGTGGCCGCCAGCCAGTCCGAGGCCGCGGCCGCCGCGCTGCACGCCGGGGTGGACATCGAGCTGCCCGCCGTCCGCTGCTACGGCGCGCCACTGCGCGAGGCCGTGGCGGCCGGGCTGACGGGCGAGGCCGCCGTCGACCGGGCGGCGGCGCGGGTCCTGACCCGCAAGTGCGAGCTCGGCCTGCTCGACCCGGACTGGACGCCGCTCCCGGCCGGGGCCGGGAGCGGCCCGGATCTGGACCCGCCGGAGCACCGGGAGCTGGCCCTGCGGCTGGCCGAGGAATCGATCGTCCTGCTGGCCAACCCGGCCGGGCTGCTCCCCGTGCGGCCGGACGCCCGGGTGGCGGTCGTCGGGCCGCTGGCCGACGACCCGCTGGCGTTCTTCGGCTGCTACAGCATGCCCAGGCACCTGGGCGAGGCCCACCCGGAGGCCGCGGCGAGCGTACCGGTGACCACGGTCCTGGCGGCCCTCAGGGGTGAACTCGCGGCGGGACCGGAGACGGTGAGCTACGCGCCGGGCTGCTCGGTGCGGTCCCGTGATACCTCGGGGTTCGCCGCGGCGGTGGCCGCTGCCGAGGCCGCGGACCTGGTGGTCGCCGTGGTCGGGGACGAGGCGGGGCTGTTCGGGCGCGGCACCTCCGGAGAGGGCTGCGATGCGGCCGATCTGCGCCTGCCGGGCGTCCAGGAGCACCTGCTCGAGGCGCTGGCCGGCACCCGGACCCCGGTCGTCGCCGTCCTGGTGACCGGACGGCCGTACGCGCTGGGTGCCGTCGCCGGCCGGCTGGCCGGGATCATCCAGGCCTTCTTTCCCGGTGAGGAAGGCGGCCGGGCGATCGCCGGCCTGCTGTCCGGGCGGATCGTGCCGAGCGGAAAGCTGCCGGTCCAGCTGCCTGCCATGACGACCACCTCGCCGTCGTCCTACCTGCGGTCCCGGCTGGCCAGCCAGCACGACGGCAGCTCGGTGGATCCGTCACCGCTGTTCGCGTTCGGGCACGGGCTGTCGTATACCAGCTTCGGGTATGAGGACCTGTCGATCTCGCCGGACCGCATTCTCACGGACGGGGTCGCGGAGATCTCCTGCTCGGTCCGCAATACCGGGTCGCGTGCGGGCACCGAGGTCGTGCAGCTCTACCTCAGCGACCCGGTCGCCTCCGTGGTGCGCCCGGTGCGCTGGCTGGCCGGCTTCATCCGGGTACCACTGGAACCCGGCGAACGACGCCGGGTCACGTTCCGGGTCCATGCCGACCGGACGGCGTTCGCCGGCCGCTCCGGCCAGCGGATCGTCGAGCCGGGAGAGATCGGTATCGGAGTCGGCGGTGCGTCCGACCACCTGCCGCTGCGTGGCTCGCTCACCCTGCACGGCCCGGTCCGGACCGTCGGCCCCGGCCGCGTCCTGGTCACCGAGGCCGCCCAGGACGACAGGAGGTCAGGCAGCTCCGGCTGCTAGCTCCCGGAGGCGGTGCCGCGCGACCTTGCCCGTCGGGCCCAGCGGTAGCTCCCGGACCAGGCAGAACGCGCTTGGCCGCTTGGGCCGCGGCAAGGCCGCCTCACACGCCTCACGCAACGCATCCTCGAGCCCGCGCGGCCACGGCTCGGCCGGGACGACGTAGGCGACCGGGCGCTCCCCCAGCACCTCATCGTGAGCCGCGATCACCGCGGCGGACCGGACGCCGGGCTGAGCGAGCAGGACGTCCTCGATTTCCCTCGGGTAGATCTTCTCGCCGCCCCGGTTGATCACGTCGTCGGACCGGCCGGCCAGGAACAGGTAGCCGTCCTGGTCGAGGTGGCCCAGGTCGCCGGTGTCGAGCCAGCCGCCGGGACCGATGGCGCCGGGCGGGCCGTTGTGCGCGTACTCCCTGATGACGCCGCGGCCCCTGATCTGCACCCGGCCCACCGTGCGAGCCGGGCACGGGACGTACCGCCCGGCGGCCAGCCGGGCGACCCGGACTTGCGGGCCGGCCGGCAGGCCCGCCGAGCCGGCCTTGCGCGGGCCCTCCAGCGGGTTGGCGGTGATCATGCTGGCCGCCTCGGTCATCCCGTAGGTCTCGATGACCGGGATGCCGGCCGCCGCCTCGAACCGCCGGAGCACCGACGGCGCCAGCGGAGCGGAGGCCGACCGCACGAAGCGGACGCGCCCGGCGGGCGGGACCTCGGCCGGGCTCATGGCCAGCACGGCGATGATCGCGGGTACCGCGTTGATCCAGGTGATCCGCTGCTGTTCCATCAGCTCCCAGAATCCCCGGCGGCTGAACTTGCGGTCCAGCACCAGGCCGGCGCCCGCGGCCAGGGTGGCCAGCAATCCGACCACCTCGGCGTTGACGTGGAACAGCGGGAGACAGCAGTAGCCGCGGTCCGCCTCGGTCAGCCGGTGGTGGCGGGCCACGCCGGCCGCGACGTGGCCGAGCTGATCCTCGCGCAGCAAGATGCCCTTGGGCGCGCCGGTGGTCCCGCTGGTGCACAGGAAGATTCCGCCGGTTCCGCCCGGGCTGGCTGGATGATCGGCGGGTGCGCGTCCGCCAGGGCCGTTCGGCCGAATTGATCTTTCTGGCTCGCCAGGGTCGCAGACCGTCGCCTGCGGCCTGGCCGCCGCGAGGACCCGGGAGAGCTCGGCGGCCGGGGCGCCCGGGTCCAGCGGGACGACCACCCGGCCGGCCCCGAGGATGGCGACCAGGGCGGTGGCGTAGCTGAGCGGGTCCGGCAGCCGGACGGCGACCCGTCCGCCAGGGGGTACCCCGGCGCGGTCCAGGCCGTCGGCCCAGGCCGCGGTGGAACGCCGCAGCCCGGCGTAGGTCAGGGTTCCGGCTCCCGCGGCGTCCTCAAGGTAGGGCGCGTCGCCTCGCCGGGCCGCGGCCTGCTTGATCCATTCCGCTATCACGGTCACGCTCCGTTCTGATCGCTGGTCACGCTCATGACGGTGACGGGTTTCCAGGTCCGGGAATCCCGTTCCGGTGCGGGGAGCTCGCGGGCCCCGCGCCGCGGTATCAGCGCCGGCCATTGCTGCCGCGTGCGCCCGGTGAGCGGCACCGCCAGCGGGGTCCTGGCCAGCACGCTGGTCAGCGCGACGCCACCGGCGAAGACGATGCCCACGGTCAGCAGGCAGAGCAGCGGCCAGGGGATCGTCGAGCTGAGCCGTCCCCAGCCCAGCCAGATCAGCGCGGTGATGAACACCATCTGGGACAGGTAGATGCCGTAGGCGTTGTCCGAGCCCGACCGCACCGCCGCCTTCGTCCGCGATGACCGCCAGGGGCGCACCAGGGCGACGCCCGCCAGATAACCGCAGGTGACCGCGCCGAGATTGAACGGGATGACGCTGGGCTGGAACGGGTCGCTGCCCGATCCCAGCGCGGTGGTGACGCCGTGCTGGGCCAGGAAATAGATGCCCTCGGCGCCGAGCGCCGCGGCGGCCGTCAGCGCCACGATCAGTCGCGCGTGCCGTCTCACCCATTCGTCCACCTCCGTCAGATGGAAGGCGACGACACCGCCGCCGATCAGGTAGAGCAGGTAGCTCAGGGCATCCTGCTGGCCGTACCGGATCATCAGCGCCGGCAGGATGTGCCAGTGCATTCCGATCGCGATCGCCACCTGGGCCAGCGCGGCGACCGCGATAACCAGGCCGTGGTGCCCTCTGGTCCGCCGCAGCAGCATCAGCACGAGCGGGAACACCAGGTAGAACTGCATGATCACGAGCAGGAAATACAGCTGGTAGTACCCGGTATAAGCCGCGTAGGCCAGGTGGTCGAGCGCCGCGGCCGGGCTGGCGTAGTGCGATGTCGGCAGCAGGTAGCAGAAGTAGATGACCGTCCAGCACGCGTACGGGATGACGACCGACAGGAACCGGCGCCCGTAGAAGCGGCGCAGCCCGGCCCGGCTCAGGTCGGCGTAGGCGTACGTCAGCATGCACGNNACGCTGGCCGCCGCGGGCGCGAAGAACAGGACCGAGTGCGTGCTGATCACGCCCGCCTGCTTGATCGGGCGCATGGCGTCGACCTGGTCGAGCCGACGACCGGCCATCAGTACATCATCCGCGGATCACGGTAATGCTTGAACTCCAGCAGGTTGCCGGACGGGTCGAGCAGCACGAAGGTGCGATGCTCCTCGGCCAAGCCCTCGAACCGGGTCGAGACGTCCTGGAAGAACGGGATCTTGCGGATGACCGCGCAGGCGTGCAGCACCTCGAAATCCGCCGCCTCGCGGAACGTGACGCCGAAGTGCCGCGGGTAAAGGCTCGCCGGTTTCCCGATGGGGGCCGTGGCCTCGGTGAGGTGGCAGACCAGCTGGTCGCCGAAGAAATCCAGCGTTATCCGGTCCGGATAGCGGCGGGCGAGCTTGCAGCCGAGCATGGTCACGTAGAAGTCCTGGGCCGCATCGAGGTCGTGCACGGGAATG
>PLIQ01000198.1 GCA_003140115.1 Actinomycetota bacterium
CATTTGCCGTTGACCTGCAGGGTGCCTGAGCCGGTGACGGTCCAGTCCTGGCCGGGGCTGCCGTCGCAGGTGGCGATCGTGATGGGCGTGTCGTTGACGGTGGAGTCGCCGCGGTCGGCGACGCACAGGGTGGCGCGGTAGCCCGATACGACCGGGCCGGTCTGGGGCGGGCTGATCACCGTTAGCCTGTCATCGCCGGAGTCGGCGACGTAGGCGGTGTGAGTGGTGGGGTCCACTGCCACCGCTCTCGGCTCGTTGCCCACGGGGATGGTGGCGGTCACGGTGTTGGTCGCCACGTCAATCACCGACACCGTGCTATCGGCGACGTTGGTCACGTAGACCGTGCCGGCTGCGGGGTCCACCGCCATCGCCCCCGGGGCGTCGCCCACGGGGATGGTGGCAGTCGCGGTGTTCGTCGCCGCGTCAATCACCGACACCGTGTTATCGCCGTTGTTGGCCAGGTAGACGGTGCCGGCCGCGGGGTCCACTGCCACCCCCGCCGCGGTGTAGCCCAAGGGGATGGTGGCGATCACGGTGTTGGTCGCCGCCTCAAGCACCGACACCGTGTCAGCACCGCCGTTGGTCACGTAGACGGTGCCCGCCGCGGGGTCCACCGCCACTGCGGCCGGGGAGTGGGGGAAGGGGATGGTGGCGGTCACGGCGTTGGTCGCTCCGTCAATCACCGACATCGTGTCAGCGCCGTCGTTGACCATGTAGACGGTGCCGGCCGCGGGGTCCACTGCCATCGAGTGCGGACCGTCGCCGACGGGGATGGTGGCGGTCACGGTGTTGGTCGTCGGGTCGATCACCGATAGGGTGCCGCCGAGGTTGGCCACGTAGATGTTCCCGGCGGCGGGGTCCACCGCTATTGCGTCCGGGGACCCGGGAACGGGGATGGTGGCGGCCACGGTGCGGGTCGCCGCGTCAATCACCGAGACCGTGTCACCGTAGTTGGCCACGTAGACGGTGCCGGCCGCGGGGTCCACCGCCACCCCGTCCGGCCAGCTACCCACGAGGATGCTGGCCGTCACAGCGTAACCGGCTGCCGTCGGGGCGGCCGAGGCGGGCGCCCCGGCGGCAGCCGTCAGCGACAGCGCGGCCGCCGCGACGGCGGCGCCGCGCCACCAAGCTGAGATCCTGCTGCGCTGTCCGGCGCTGGCATGGTGGTCCCGCTGTGCGCGCATAACCTGTCCCCCGATCGTGTCTCCGTACTCTGGTCCGGGAGTTAGTCCCGCAGCCGGCCAGGCCGGTCACGGCAGGCCCTCACGCCACATCATTCGATGTAGTCAACTAATTGCAATTTGCGTATCGCGGCCAGCCAGATGGCTGCCGCTGACCCGCGTGTCGGCTACATCATGCGATGACGGTGAAACGCCAGCCCGCGCCCGCTCATCAGCACTCACTCCGCGTAGTAACTTACTACTTACAGTAGTCGCGCGTGCGCGGCCGCGGGAATCACTACCTAGAGGCCGCCGGATGCCAGCCGGGCCAGCGCTCCGCGCCGGGCGGAGCTTGGGGCCTACAGGCCCCCGTAGACGACGCGGCGCGCCCCGATCCGTTTTGGGGGTCGGTGGCAGCCCTCTGCCATCCAGGCCAGCGGCACCCGCCGCGATTGCGGATCCCTCCCGCCCCCCTAACCTCAAAAGCACCGATGATCGCTTAAGTTTTCGCCTACCAGCATCCAGTCAACACCATGAATGCTACACTCTAACGAAAAGAGCCGTTACGGTGCCACATTCATGAAGTTGACGCGCGGTACCCGCGTGTGGCGCGATGGCCTGGCGGGATCCAAGTGGACAGCGTGCCCAACTCCAGGCCGCGCGGTGAGTGGTCCTGGTTGGTCGCTGGGTCGAGAGCAGCGATGTAGCGCAACACCTACAATGTAGTAATGACGACTCCGCTGTCCATCCGCTTTGCACCGTCGTTGCTGGCCCGGCTGCGGCAGCGCGCCAATGCCACGCCGGGTGCCAGTGCCGCCGGCCTGGCACAGCGGCTCATCGACGAGGGCCTGCGGATGGCCGATCACCCGGGCGTGATCTTCAAGGACGGGCCGTCCGGCCGCCGGGCCGCCCTGGCTTACGGACCGGACGTCTGGGAGGTCATCAAGTTCCTCCGCGAGGTCGATGAGCGCGGACCCGCAGCGATCGACGCCGCGGCTGAGGTGTTCGCCGTCGACTCCAGCCGCATCACCGCGGCGATCAGCTACTACGGGGACTACCGCGACGAGATCGACGCGGAGATAACCGACGCTGACGAGGCTTCGGCACGTGCCGAAGCAGCGTGGCGCGTCCAGCAGCAACTGATCGCATGAATCGGCAGCCTGGCCTCGGGCTGCTGCTGGACGAGATGTTCTCACCGGTCATCGCGGCGGAGCTACGCGCACTCGGCCACGACGTAATCGCGGTCGCGGACCGGCCTGATCTGCGCTCCAAGTCCGACGAGGAAGTCTTCGCGTGGGCCAGCACCGAACAGCGATGGCTGCTCACGGAGAACGTCAAAGACTTCAGGCCGATCATGCTGCGGGCCTTGCAGGCCGGACCTTACGGTTGCGGGCTCCTGTTCACCAGCAGTCGGGCCTTCCCGAGGTCCAGGAAGAATCCCGGCCCGCTGATCATGGCGCTGCACGCCTGGCTGACCGCCGGGCCACCACCCCCGCCCGTAACGGAATCCTGGCTTCTCGGCGCATCCGACTCCGAGTGATGGCTCACCGGTCCACGACCGGCACGGGCACGGAAGCCGCGCCCGGCCCCGAAGCCGCACCCAAAGCCGGCACAGGGGTAGCCGACTCCGCGGCCACCACCGGGCGCCCGGTCAGCAGGCCCGCCGACACCGCACCCGCCGCGACGAAGAACGCGATGATCAGGATCACCCCGTGCCGGTACGCCGTGACCGGATCCGCCGACGACACCCGGGACAAGATGGCCACCAGCCCGGCCACCCCGAGCACCGTCCCCACCTGCCGCGCGGTGTTGAGGATCCCGCTCCCGGTCCCGAACCGTCCTGGCGTCAGCGACGCGCTCCCCGCCCCGAGCAGCGAGGGGATGGTCAGCCCCACCCCGGCGCCGCCCAGCAGCTGGGCGGGCAGCAGGTGGGTCGCGTAATCCGGCGTGGCCGAGATCTGGGTCAGCCACAGCAGCTGCGCGGCCGCGTTGACCAGGCAGCCGATCACCGCGACCCGCCCCGGCCCGCCCAGGAGCGCCGCCAGCCGCGGCGCGACGAGCCGGGCGAACGGCAGCACCATGAGCGGTCCGGGCGCGATGGCCAGTCCGGCGTCCACCGCGGAGTACCGCCACACGCCGGTCAGGAACTCGACCGCGCTGAGGACGAACGCGCCGAACGCCGCGTAGTACAGGATCGAGGCGGCGAACGCGCCGCTGAACGTCCGCGAGTGCAGCAGCTCCAGCTCGATGACCGGCGAGTGGTGCCGCCGCGAGCGCCTCACCATCAGGGCGCCGCAGATCACCGACNNACCAGGGCGAACGCGACCAGCCCGACGGACGCCGCCAGCAGCAGAGCCCCCAGCAGGTCCGGCCGGCCGCGCGAGTCCGGATCCCGGCTCTCCGGCACCACCCGAACGGCCAGCACCATGGCCGCCACCCCGACCGGCACGTTGACCCAGAACACCAGCCGCCAGTTCACCTGGACCAGGCTCCCGCCGATCACCGGGCCCAGCGCTGCGCCCAGCGCGCCCAGCGCCGACCAGGTACCCAGCGCCTTCGCCCGGCCCTGAGCCGGGACCGCGGCGAGCAGCAGCGACAGCGATGCGGGCACCATTGCCCCCGCCCCGACCGCCTGGACGACCCGGGCCGCGATCAGCAGGTCCACTCCCGGCGCCAGCCCGCACAGCACCGACCCGGCGCTGAACGCGGCCAGCCCGGCCGCGAACACCCGGCGCCGCCCGATCCGGTCCGCCCACCGTCCGGCGGGCACCAGCACCGCCGCGAACACGATCGTGTACCCGTTGAGCACCCAGGACAGCGAGCTCAGGCTGGTACCCGGGTACTGCTTGCTGATGTAGGGGAACGCCAGGTTGACGATGAACAGGTCCAGGCTGGACATGAACACCGCAAAGGCCAGCACGCCGACCACGGCGGTGACCCGGCGAGCGTCGGTAACCGGGGGAGCGGAGCTCACCGAGTCCTCCTCAGGGGTAAGTCCGGAATCTGGACTCACCATACCCGCCGCAAAAGAGTAAGTCCAGAAATCCAACTGAAGAGGTAAACTGCTAAATGTGAGTACCGTCTCCGCCGAGCCGCGGCCCTGTTCGATCGCCCGCACCCTGGACATCGTGGGGGAGAAGTGGGCCCTGCTGGCCATCCGCGAGGTCTTCCTCGGCAACCGCAAGTTCGATGAGATGGTGCGCCAGACCGGGGCGCCGCGCGACACACTGGCCGCCCGCCTGCGCACCCTGACCGGCGCCGGGATCCTCGAGCGCCGGCCGTATTCCGAGCACCCGGCCCGCTTCGAGTACTACCTGACCGACGCGGGCCGCGACCTGTATCCCGTCATCGTCACCCTGATGCGCTGGGGCGACCAGTACCTGGCGGGCGACGACGGCCCGCCGCAGGTCATCCTGCACCACTGCGGCCACGAGCTGACCGCGCAGGTCATCTGCCAGGCCTGCGGCGAACCCCTGCGCCCCCGCGACACCAAGCCGCTCACCGCTACTGGTACGGCGACGCCTGC
>PLIQ01000662.1 GCA_003140115.1 Actinomycetota bacterium
GGCGGGGGTGGCGGCGGTGGCGGCGCCACCCAAGTCACCTACGGCGTCGGCGGTGGCGCGGGAACCAACGGATCCGCCGGGGCGGACGGCACCGTGGCCCTCGGCGGGGGCGGCGGCAGCACGGGCGGCGTCGACGGCGGATACGCCGGCGGAGGTGGCGGCGGTGGCCTGTACGGCGGTGGGGGCGGCGGCTCGGCCGGCGTCAACGGCGGAGCCGGCGGCGGAGGTGGCGGCGGCGCCAGCTACGGCCCGCGCGGTACCGCCTTCGATCCCAGCACGCTGGGCGGCAACGGCCGGGTGACCGTCACCTTCACCCCGCCGCTGCAGGTGACCACGAGCAGCCTGCCCGCCGCGACCGGCGGCGTGCCGTACTCCGCGACGCTGACCGCACACGGCGGGGTCAAGCCCTACACCTGGTCGGTGACCTCCGGGTCGCTGCCGCCCGGCATGACGCTCGACTCCTTCACCGGGGTGATCTCCGGGACCTCGGATGTGACCGGGACCTATCAGTTCATGGTGACGGTGAAGGACTCGGAGTACCCGAGGATGACGGCCAGCGCGGTGCTGTCGATCGCGGTGAGCGGGCCCGTGATCACCGCGGTGCGGCCGGACAACGGCCCCGATTTCGGGGGCACGCCGGTGATGATCACCGGGACGGGCCTGTCCTGCCCGCCGAACGATGGCTCGTGCACGGTGCAGGTGACGTTCGGCGGGCACTCGGCGGAGGTGGAGTGGGCGCACCCGGATCAGATCGCGGTGGTCTCGCCGCCCGGGACGGGGACAGTGACGATAACGGTGACCGTCGCCGGGGTGTCCAGCCAGGCCACCAACGCTGACCTGTTCGGCTACGGCAGCGGCCTTTAACAGCGGCGCCTTTTGACAGCGGCCAGCCGGGGGGGCGAGTATCCCCCGGCTGGCCGCCTCTGTGTCCCGGCGGGCCTACGCGGCGGTCGCGTTGCCGGCCGGAGCGGTGCCCAGCGGCGCGGCCGCGGTCGAGGCTGGCAGCGTGGCCGGGTTGACGAACGTGCTGCCGCCCGGCCCGGCCTGCACGGCCTCGTGCAGCGCGCTGCCGGCCAGGTATTGCGACCAGCTCAGGAACCACTCGGTCCAGCCGTTGTCCCAGGTGCCGCCATGCGGGCTGCCCACGATCGTGATCGGGTCACCGGGTACGGCCAGGTTGTAGTACGTCTGCGCGTCGGCGGGGGCGAGGTTGACGCAGCCGTGGCTTACGTTCTCGAAGCCCTGTTCACCCACCGACCAGTAGGCGTCGTGGTAGTAGTCCCCGCTGAAGGTGAACCGCACCGACCAGGGCACCTCCAGGCTGTACCCGGGGCCGGTCATCAGCACCGGGTTCTCCTTCTCGATGGTCAGGTAGCTCCCGTCGGGGGTGTCGTCACCCGGCCGGCCGGAGCTGATCGGCCAGTCGTAACGGAGCTTGCCGTTGTAGTAGATCTGCGTGCGGTGCGTCTGGGTGTTCCCGACCGCGATCAGCGATGCGCCGATGTGGAAGGTCTGGGTCAGGGTGTGGGAGCCGTACACGCCCGGCGCGCCCTGCACGCCGTTGAGGTGCCCCGTGAAGCTGACCGTGGTGCCGGCCGGCCAGTAGTTACGGGGCCGGAAGTAGGCGCAGGTGGCTGCCATGTTGCAGGGATCGTCCCAGTACCACGCGCCGACCACCGGCGTCGACGTGGCGACCTGCAGCGATCGCTCCACGGCCGCCTTGTCCGTGATCGGCTGGCTGAAGTACAAGATGATCGGCATCCCCACGCCGTAGGCCTGCCCGGAGCCCTCCAGGATCTCGGTGCTGAACGTCTGGCCCGGGGTCAGCGTGCGGAACGCGCTGGTCGCGGTGACCGTGCCGCCGTGCCCGGACGCCGTGGCCGTCACCGTATAGGACTGCGAGACGTCCAGCGCCCACTGGCTGCGCCAGACCGCGCCACCTTGGCTCAGGCTGCCGGCCACCTGGTCGCCGGAGGTACGCACGGCCACGTGGGTCAGCGTGCCGCCCGCGGCCGTGACCGTGATGCCCGCGGACGGGTCGGCCTGCGCCGCGCCGTTCGCCGGGGTGATCGTTACCCGCGGCATCGCCGCGGCCCTGGTGGTGGCTCCAGTGCTGGCTTCGGGCCCGGCATGAGCCGCGGCGCTGGCCTGGCTGGTACCGTGCCCGCCGCCCGTGCAGCCCGCGGCCAGCAGGGCCAGTGCCGCCACGGCGGCGATCCCCGCTGACCGCCTCAGCCACCTGCCCGCCGCGCCACTCCCGCGCCGCGTGGTCATGGTCCGAACGGCCCTCACGTAAGCACCGTTCCCCGTAACGACATCTGGTATGCCCGCCGGACGAACGGCGCAGTCACACGGGGCGCGGAGCTGGCGCCGCGTACGTGATCGATTCCAGGACCATCTCGTCGCCGCCGCTGATCTTGGCGTTGTTACTCGCGCAGCGCGGACAGGTGGCCAGCAGGTCCGTGGTCTCGCCGCTGTACTCGCAGTCCGGGCAGTCGATGGTGGCCGGCACCGTCACGAGCTTGACGGCGGCGCCGGCCGCCTCGGTTCCCTCAGCCAGCATGCTGAACGCCTGGACCAGGGACTCCTCGTCGACGGCGTGCCGGACTCCGAACCGGACCCGGACTCCCGTTACCTGCCGACCGCCGGCGCGCTGCCGCACCGCGTCCACCACGCCCTCGCACAAGCCGAATTCGTGCATACCGCTCCCAGCTGCTCAGACCGTGGGTGATCACGCCGCGCGGCGGGACCGCCGCTCGATGAGCTCGTCCACCACGCTGCCGAAGAGCGCGGCCCGGCTGCCGCCGTTGGACTTGCCGCCCACGCGCTCCAGGACCGGGCCGGCCGCGGTCTCGAACATGGATATCGCCTCGCTCAGCATCCGCCGGGTTTCCGGGGAGGCCGCGATCGCCTGAGCCGAGTCGATCGCCTCCTGCAGGCCCTTGCGCCCCTGCCGGGTGCCGATGTAATAGCCGACCGCGAAACCGAGTACAACTTCCACGCCCCTCACGTCCTTCCTGGCGTGCGCGGGTTACATCTCACGAATTTCGAGGTACCGCTTGATGTCAGGCAGCGAATCCACCACCAGTGCCAGCACCGCCGCGATGACGATCGCCTTGATCAGCCTGCTCAGCATCCTGAGCACCTCCTTCCTCAGTCGGTTTATCCGGATGGGTTAAATCAGCCATGCACCCCTGCTCGTCCGCTGCTTCCTGCACGTCTGGTTCTTGCACGCCTGGTCCCTGCGCGTCTGGTTCCGGGCCGGCCGCCAGCGCCTGGGCCAGGATCTCCTCCACGGCCCGGACCGCGTGCGGCAGGGCCTCCAGGACCGGATCGGACAGGCCCATGCCCGCGTCGACCTCGGCGGGCTCGCAAGCCACCACCAGGCTCCGCCCCGGGCGGCCGCCCAGTGAGGACAGCAGCCCGAAGATCGCGTCCGGGGTCAGGCTGTGCGCGTCGATGAGCGGCTGGGCGTCCGGGCTGGGCAGTTCCACCTCGAGCACGCTCACCGTGCCCGGTGCCTCACCCCGCGGCGCCGCGTCCACCAGCACGAACAGGTCGTACCCGTCGAGCAGCTCGTAGACCAGGTGGACGCCGCGGATACCGTAGTCGCGGATCAGCACTCCAGGCGGCTGCGGGCGCTCGGCGAGCAGCCGGATGACCTCGACGCCGAAGGCGTCGTCGCGCAGGAACACGTTGCCCACGCCCGCCACCAGGATCCGTCCGGTCATGGGGCACCCTCCGCCTGGCACGGCTCCACCTCGTCGGGCATGAAGTACAGGAACCGCCCGTGCGCGATGCTCAGGTCCGGGTCGGGGTGATCGGTCAGCGACACGGCCAGGTACGGCTGGTCCTCGATGTCGAGCAGCACGGCCTGGACCTCGGCGATCCGCCCGACCAGGAACATGTCCTGCGCGTCGGCGCGGCGCGCGCCCGGCCGCAGCCGGACCAGGCTGCCGCGGGCCACCTGCTGGCCGCCGATCAGCACCGAGTCGGTATCCGGGGACACCGACGCGTCGGCCTCCGGATCCCACCAGGGCACCGCCGGATCGTAGTCGGCCAGCCCCCCGCCGCCCGCGCCGGAGGCGCCAGAGCGCTCCGCGCCGGAGGCGCCAGGGTGCAGAGCGCCGGAGGCGCCAGAGCGCAGGCCGCGGATGGTGCCGTGCAGCCGTTCCATGGTCGGCGCGTCCATCGACTCGACCCGGTCGATCAGCGCGGCGGCCCGGGGGTCGGTGGCCCGGGCCTCGAGCTTTTCCTCGTCCGACAGCGCGAGCGTGCGCAGGGTGAGGATCTCGTCGATCTCGGTGCCGTCGTACAGCTCACCCGGGCTCTCCGGGGCCAGTTCCGGGTGGTCGTACAGGATGATCGGCGAGGCCAGCATGACCTGGCGTCCGCCGTCGGGGTCGGCCAGGACCGGCCAGCAGCCGTGGTTCTGGCACTGCGCCACGGCCGGCTTGGCCCACTCGGGCGGATCGGTCATCGAGATGAACTCGCCGCCGGTGACGGTCACGATCACGTGCGCGGCGACCAGCGCGGTCGGCAGCGCGTCGTCCCTGACCGCGGGCGCGGGCTCGGCCGCGGACCGGTTCTCCACCCGGACCTGGAGCCGGACCGCCCGCCACGGGCCCGGCACCGGGCTGGTGCGCACGCAAACCTGGCCGGCCAGGGGCTCCCGGCGCCGGACCGCGATCCCCGCGTCTGGTGAGGGTTCCCGGTCTTCCCCGCCGGGGACCGAGAACTCCCTGGCCAGGTCCGAGCCGAGCAGCTCGCCGGGGCCGAAGGTGAACTCGATCTCTCGTTCCACCGCCTCGTCCCAGGAGCCCGCCGCGCCCTCGGTGCTGCGCCGCTGCACCTGCAGGAACCGCAGGATGACCTGGACGGCGGGCTGCCCGGAGTGCTCGAGTACCCACTCGGACTGGGTGACGCTGCTCTCCGAGGGGTCGACCGCGGCGTACTCGGGCGCCATCACCACGCCGAACTGCCAGCGGCTGCGGTTCTTCTGGGACGAGGCCCGGTATGGGTACAGGATGTAGCCCTCGTAGAGGACGGCGTCGGCGATGCGGCGCACCGCGTCGAGGTTCGCGCCCGCGTCGCTCATGGCTGCCTCGTCTCCGCCGGGTCCTCCGGGTCCGCGCCCGCCAAAGCCTGGGCCCCCGATCCGGTCGGCAGAACGCCCGATTCGGCCTGGCGGGCCTCGGCCAGCAGGGCCGTCAGGGTGGAGTCCCAGGTAGGCAGGGCGCGCTTGGCCTTGAACGCGGACAGCTCGTCCAGCGTCTCGCGGCTGCAGCGCAGCCACGCGCTGTTGGGGAAGTGGACGTCCACCAGCTCCCGCCAGATGCTCACCGGCATCCGGTAGGAGGCCTCGGCGCTCCACGGGACGAGCTCGACCGAGAAACTGTCGCCGTTGGCCACGAAGACGGTCCCGCTGAACAACAGGAGCAGCGGGACCGTGCCGTCGTCCAGCCCGTGCAGGTAACGGGCCGAGGTCACCTCCAGGTCGTAGGTGACCGGCACCTCCACGTTGGTCTCGGTCACCGCGGTGAACGAGGGGACCATCGTGGTCACCGTGGCGAGCTGGATTGGCTTGACGGTTTCGGCCCACCGCGACGGGTCGCCGAACAAGTCGTGCAGCCGCTGCGCCTCGGCCGCGGAGTACCGCCGGCGGTGCGGTTCGATGCGGATCTGGCAGCGCAGCGCGATGGCGTGCACCCGCACGCCGGAACGTTCGGTGATGGTCAGCGCGAACGTGAGCGTGGGCGTCGCCGCGTACCGCTCCGCGGTCGCGCCCGTGCAGCCGAAGATGAGGTCCGCCATCTCAGTGCCCTCTCCCCAGTGGCACCGCGCGCCGCCGCAAGCTGTCCAGGAAGGTGGCCAGGGCCGCGCGGGCCTCGGCGCCGCCGTCGAACCCCTGCCATTTCATCCGCAGCTCACCGACCAGCGAGTAGCACTCGTCGATCGGGATCAGGAAGACCTCATATCCCGGGGGGGCAGCACTGCCCGGTTCCGCGCGGTTGACGAAGATGGCCTCCACGTCCGGGGCTAGCGTCCCGAGCAGCGGGTAGGCGGCGGCCAGCCGGTCCCAGGCCGCCAGGTCCAGCTCGCACTCGGTCACGCCGGCCGGGCTCGGGTAGCCGGCCACCACACGTCCTAGGGACGAGTTGCAGAAGAAGAACGCCATAGCCACCGGGATCTGCAACTCGTTCCAGTCCGCCTCGGTGAGCGGCCGGCCCGGGTCGTAGCAGACGTGCTCCGGCACGGCCCGGTACTGGCCGCCTGCCGCCCCCTCGTGGGTGAAGAGCAGATAGCACGCGCGGCAGGTACAGGCCAGCGATCGTTTCTCCAGGTCCACGACGTGCCCGTGCCGCTCGCCGAGCGCCTCGCGGCACATCTCGCACCGCTCGATGCCCGCCGCCGCGTCGCGGTCGGAGCGGGCCGCGGCCCGCGCGGCCAGGATCTCCTGGATCGACGGCGGGAGGCCCGGCGGCGGGCCCGGGGGCGCGCCCGCCGGCTGCTTGACGAAGCGCCGCAGCCCGACGGGACCGGCTTCGGCCGTCACCGGGCCCCCCGGACCGCCGCCGGGCGCCGGGTGATCTGCAGCAGCGGCAGCTCTGGTTCCGGAGTGACCACGTCAATGTCGACGCCGGCCGCCTCCGGCGCCGCCACGGCTACCGCCTCCTCGATGGCCGTCTGGACCGCTTCGGAGGAGGACCCGCAGCCGTGGCCGCCGCGCTCCAGGCGCAGCTGGATGACGCCCTGGTCGTCGACGCCGTCGAAGGTCACCTGGCCCGGGTGCGCGCCGAGTTGCGGCATGACCGCCTCGATCGCGCGCTGGACCCGGTCCGCGACCGGCAGCGGGTGCAGGTCATGCAGCAGCAGCAGGCTTTCCACCAGCGGGTCGCCGGCCAGCTGACCCATCAGCCGCTGGCCGGCCTCCGCGTCCGCACCGATGATCTTGACGATCTCGGTCAGCCCGGCGCCGTACAGATCGACCAGGCAGCTCACGAGCTCTTCCGCGGCGGCCGCGACCTGCGGCCCGGCCTGCGACCCCAGCTCGGCGAGCAGCGCTTCGACCCGCTCGCCCGCCTTTTGCGCGTCGTGGCCTGCGGACATCAGCCCTCCCTCTCTCTGCGTCCCGCTGGTGCTTACGGGCCTACATGGCCAGGGTCACACCCGTGGGCGAATGCGCCGTGTTGAGCACCTTGCCGCCGCCGAGGTACATGTGCACGCCGCAGGGCAGGCACGGATCGAAGCTGCGCACGGCGCGCATGATGTCGATGCCCTTGAACTTATCCGGCGGGTTCTCCTCGAAGATCGGCGTGTTCTGCACCGCGTCCTCGTACGGCCCGGGCGTCCCGTAGGTGTCGCGGACGCTGCCGTTCCACGGCGTGGGCGGGTACGGGTGGTAGTTCGCGATCTTCCCGTCCCTGATCACCATGTGGTGCGACAGCACGCCGCGCACCGCCTCGGTGAAGCCGACGCTGAACGCGTCCTGGGGCACGGTGAACGATTCCCAGGTCTTGGTCCGTCCGGCCCGGATCTCGGCCAGCGCCTGCTCGACGAAGTACACCGCGCACGCGGCCGCGTAGGCCTGGAAGTAGGTCCGGGCCCGGTCCCGCTCGATCGCGTTGGACAGCGGCTGGCCCTGCTTGTCCACCGGGATCTTCCACTCGAAGCTGGTTTCCGGCCGGGACATGGTCCGGGGCAGGTTGATCTTCACGCTGTGCCCGGTGGACTGCACGTAACCGAAGTCGACCAGGCCGCCCAGCGCGGTGGCCCACAGCCGGGCGATCGGACCGCCGCCGGTGTCCAGCGGCAGGTAGTCCTTTCCGTCGAACCAGCGCGGCGACATGGTCCAGCTGTACTTGTCGTCGAAGTCGCGCTTGGCGGGCCGCGGGATCGTGTGCTGGTTCCACGGGTGGCGCCGGTCGACCGGGTTGCCGAGCTCGTCGTGGGTGACGAACATCTCCTTGTCTTCCCAGTCCTCGTAATACGAGTGACCGAGCAGGATCCTGATGCCCAGGTTGATGTCGACCAGGCTGTTGGTGACCAGTTGCCCGTCCACCACCACGCCGGGCGAGACGAACATCTTCCGGCCCCACGAGGCCATGTTCCGGTAGGTGAAGTCGCAGTACTCGGGGTCGTTGAGGCTGCCCCAGCAGCCGAGCAGCACCCGCCGCCGGCCGACTTCCTCGTATCCGGGCAGCGCCTCGTAGAAGAAGTCGAACAGGTCATCGTGCATCGGCACGACCCGCTTCATGAATTCCACGTAGCGCATCAGCCGGGTCAGGTAGTCGGTGAACAGCTGCACCGTCGCGACCGTGCCGACGCCGCCCGGGTACAGCGTGGACGGGTGCACGTGGCGCCCTTCCATCAGGCAGAACATCTCGCGCGTCGACCGCGACACCTGCAGTGCCTCACGGTAGAACTCGCCCTCCAGCGGGTTCAGCGAGCGCATGATGTCGCCGATGGTGCGGTACCCGTGCTCGCCCGCGTGCGGCGCCTGCGTGTGGTTGGCCATCTCCAGCACGCCGGGGTTGGTCTCGGCCACCATCTTCTCGCAGAAATCCACCCCGACCAGGTTCTCCTGGAAGATGTTGTGGTCGAACATGTACTCCGCGGCCTCGCCCAGGTTGATGATCCACTCGCCCAGGTGCGGCGGGCGGACCCCGTAGGCCATGTTCTGGTTGTAGACCGAGCAGGTCGCGTGGTTGTCACCGCAGATCCCGCAGATCCGGCTGGTGATGAAGTGCGCGTCCCGCGGGTCCTTGCCCTTCATGAAGATGCTGTAGCCGCGGAAGATCGACGAGGTGCTGTGGCACTCCGCGACCCGCTTGGCCTTGAAGTCGATCTTGGTATAGATGCCCAGGCTGCCTACGATCCGGGTGATCGGATCCCAGGTCATCTCGGTGAGTTCGGCCTCGTCGGCGCCGGTGGACGGCGGGTATTCAAGTGAGGTCATCGTATGTTCACCACGTCTTCTGGTAGCCGGTACGGAGTTCGGAGCCCTTCACGCGCCACTTCGGTTCCTTGTCCAGCGTCTTGGCGGTGAAGCCCCGGAGGCTGCGGATGACCGTGCCGTACATGCCGCTGGCGGTCGTCGATACCGTCGCGCCCGGCGGCTTGTCCATGAACGGCATGAACTTGTCCGGGAAGCCGGGCATGGTGCAGGCGATGCAGATGCCGCCCACGTTCGGGCAGCCGCCNNGGCCGCAGCGCCTCGTCCAGCGGGATCATCGGCGCCTGCCCCGCCACCTGGTAGAGCAGGTACAGGATCGTCTCGGACAAGTTGTCCGGCTGGATCGGGCAGCCCGGCACGCAGACGATCGGCAGGCCGGCCTTGGACTTGTAGTCCCAGCCGAGGTAGTCCGGCACGCCCATGGCGCCGGTCGGGTTGCCCGCCATGGCGTGGATGCCGCCGTAGGTGGCGCACGTGCCCACGGCCAGGATGGCGATAGCCTTTGGGGCGAGCCGGTCGAGCCACTCGTTGGTGGTCATTGGCTGCCCGGTCGCCGGGTTGTTGCCGAAGCCGCACCAGTAACCCTCGGACTTGATCGCCTCGTTCGGGATGGATCCCTCGACGACCAGGACGAACGGGTCGAGCTCACCCCGGTCGGCCTTGTGCCACCACTCGATGAAGTTGTCGGCGCCCTGCTCGGGCCCGCATTCGAAGTCGATCAGCGGCCAGTGCACGGCCACCTTGGGCAGTCCCGGCAGGGCCCCGAGCACGATCTCCTCGATGCTCGGCTGGGTCGCGGCGGTCAGCGCCACCGAGTCCCCGTCACAACCGAGGCCCCCGTTCATCCACAGAATATGTACGACCGGCTCTTCCGCGGCCTGGGTCATTGCGGCCACCCTTCGGTAGAAGGCCCGCGTCGGCGGGCGCCCCGGTTAAGGTCACGCGCGAGCGGATCGCTGCGGCGCGAGCGCGGGCCAGGTCGGCCGATTTGCTGAATAAGCCTGGATCGCGCTGGTATACGGTGCGGCCCGGAGGCGCCGGCATGACCGCGCGGCGAGATCCGGGTCGTGCGGTATCGCTGAGTCAGGGGAGCCGATGCTCGCCGTGGCCCAGTAGCTCGCCGGCGAGATGCGCCGGCCCGCTGACCGCTCATCACATGCTCACAAAAAGCCGGCTCACGGCAACGGCGCCATCACCGGTCTCGCAAGCCTATTCCTGCCGTGCGCAGATCTCAAGACAGAACAGTCGCCCTAATGGACACATATGTCTGTCTGGTGTGACTCGTCTACAGGGAGATATTCCACGTACCCTCATTGTCATACCCCGGCGACAGCGGCGCCCGGGGCGATTCGGCGCGATTGGCGACCCGGAGGGCGGCGATGGACGGGCGAGACGACTTGATCAGCGACAAGGTTGAGGTAGTGCCGGTCGTGGTCCTGTCGCAGACATTCCCCGCGCGCCCGTCATCCATCCCTGACATCCGCGACTTCGTTCGCCGCTGCCTGTCCCAGTCACCGCTGTCCGAGGACGACAACCGGGAGGTGGGCGAGACCGTCGCCCAGGCCCTGCTCGAGGCGGCCGGCGAGACCGGCGCGATCAACGTCTCCTTCCGGATCTTCCCCGACCACGTCGAGGTCGACGTGCTGCGCTCCGGTGCCCAGATCGGGACGCCCGCGGGCCTGGACGCCCTGGCCTCGCTGCTCAAGTCCCAGGAGCCCGCCAGGTTCGGCGCGGACCCGCCAGGCGCCAGCCGGAACGACGACGAGACGGCCTTCGCCGACTGGATGGCCGCCGCGCTGCGCCGCGAGGGCATGACCATGGAGGTCGCCGCGCGCCAGCTCGGGGTTTCGGTCAAGACGGTCAGCCGCTGGGTCGGCGGCACCACCGAGCCGCGGCTGCGTGACCTGCGCCGGATCCGCGAGCTGTTCGGCGACTTCCCGCTGCCCTGACCCCGGTCCCTGGCGTACGGTTGGCCCGTGGCTGCTATTACGGGTAACTTCCGGCTCGGGCCGGACAACGGACGCGTGGTACTCAAGACCGGCCGGGCCGGCCTCGCCTCCCGGGCCGGCCATGATCTGACCATCGAGGTCACCCGCTGGTCGGCGGAGGTGCAGGTGCCGGACGAGGAAGCGGGCGGCGTCACCGCGGCGACCGTGCAGGCCGACCTGGACCTCGGCTCGCTGGAGGTCCGCTCGGGCACCGGCGGCGCCAAGCCGCTGAGCGACCGGGACCGCGCGGACATCAAGAAGCAGATAAGCGGGATCCTTGGCACCGGCACGGCCAGCTTCGCCTCCTCGAAGATCGTCCGCGTCGGCTCCAGCGGCGGCGCCATCGAGGGCACGCTCACCTTCAACGGGCAGAGCGAACCGGTCCGGCTGCAAGTGTCCGAGTCCGAGCCCGGCCGGTACCGCGGCTCAGCGACGGTGATCCAGACGGCGCTCGGGATCAAGCCGTACGTCGGCTTTTTCGGCGCGCTCAAGCTCAAGGACGAGGTCGGGGTGGAGTTCGAGGTGAATCTCCCGGCCGCGGACTCCGCGTGAAGTCCCTGATCATCGCCAGAACCGGCCGCCCCGCCACAAACTGGTTATTTTCGCCGTACGCACCGTAGCGACCGCTCGCCCAGGGTAACTTTGCGTCCCGGTAATGTTGCGCAGAGTAAAGGAGTGGACGCACGATGAAGGTAACCGGACCACGAGTCCGCAGCAGGGTGGCTGGCGTAGCCGTCGCCCTGGCCCTGGCCGGGGGTGGCACGGCCGCGCTGACCGCCGGGTCCGCCACCCATTCCGCGGCGGAGCCGACCGCGCGGCATAACGCGGTGCTGGCGGTCGAGGCCCACACCTCCTTGCTGCGGTACCTGAGCAAGGACAAGGGGTGGAACATCCCCGTTCCTGGCGGCGGCCCGCACGGCGTGACGCCCTCTACGGTCAACGCCAGCGCAGGCCTCCATGGCGGGACAGCCGAAAGCTTCAACTGGTCCGGCTACGCGGACACCACCACCACGGTGGGCGCCTTCACCGCCGTCTCCGGCAGCTGGGTGCAGCCCGCTGCGACCTGCACGTCCGAACAGCGGCTGACCGCGTTCTGGGTCGGTCTGGACGGCTACTCCAACACGACCGTCGAGCAGGACGGTACCCTCGCCTACTGCTTCGAGGGCGAGCCGTACTACTTCAGCTGGTGGGAGATGTACCCCGGGGGCTCGGTCACGGTCGGATCCCAGGTCCGGCCGGGTGACATGATCAGCGCATCGGTGAAGCGGTCCGGCACCTCGTACACCCTGGCGGTCAGCGACCCCCAGCACCCGCAGAACAGCTTCTCCACCGTGCAGACCTGCGCCGCCTCCACCTGCGAGGACCAGAGCGCGGAATGGATCGCCGAGCGGCCGGCCTTCTCGATCGGCATTACGCCGCTGGCCACCTTCGCCAACTGGACGCTGACCAACGGCTCGCAGACGGTGAACGGGGTCAAGGGAAGCATCTCCTCCGGGCCGAACTCCACCGGCATCGAGATCATCGATGCCACCGAGACCTATCCGCTGGACAGCGTCTCGGGGCTCACCGGCGGCACCAGCTTCACCGCGCACTGGCTGAACAGCTACTGATCGCACCGCCCCGCCCGGCCGGGCGTCCCGGGAACGTTACGGGCGCCCGGCCAGGGCCGCGGATGTGTGGCAGGCTGGCCCGGTGACTGAAGCCACCATCGAGGTCGGTCCACTGCAGGCCGGCGACCGGTCCGCCTGGGAAGGGCTGGCCCGGGGTTACAAGGCGTTCTACCGGGACTGGATCCCGGACGAGGCGTACGAGGCGACCTGGCGACGGCTNNGCTTGGCGCCCGCCTCGACGGGCGGCTGATCGGCATCGCGCACTACTTCTTCCACCCCGCGTTCTGGAGCGGCGACGCATGCTACCTGCAGGACCTGTTCGTCGACGAGGACGTGCGCGGTCGCGGCGCGGCGCGGGCGCTGATCGAGGGCGTGGCTGCGGCGGCCCGCGAGCACGGCGCCACCCGGTACTACTGGCACACCCAGGAGGACAACGCCCGGGCCCGCGCGCTGTACGACAAGGTGGCTCAGTTCACCGGGTTCATCCGTTATCAGTACCCGCTGTTACGCACCCGCCGGGCCACTTCCGTACCGCTCGGCCATGGCCCGGACCCCGGCGATGAACATCTCCACGCCCAGCCGGTAGTGGAAATCGGGGTCGCAGTCGGCCATCTGCGCGGCGCACTGGACCAGGCGCGGGTACCGGGCGGTGGGCAGCATGGCCAGGTAGATCTCGTTGCGCCGGTGAAACTCGGCGCGCTCCTCCTCGGACAGCTCCGGGTGGTAGCCAGCCTCGCTCATGACCAGCGTGATCCCGGTCCACAGCGTGCTCCTGGCGATCTCGGCGGCGTGCTGAGCATCGAACCCGGCGCTGACCAAGATCTCCAGGGCGCCCTCGGTGGCGCGCAGCGCCGCCTCGTTCCGCTTCTCGTGCTCGAGCACCAGCGCGGGGGCCGACGGATGGGCGCGTAGCGCCCTGAGCAGGGACTCCAGGCCTCCCCGAAGCTGAGCCCACCACGGGACCGACGGGTCGACGGTCACCTCGATCTCGCTCCAGATCCGTTCCGCCACGCCCTCCAGCAGGTCTTCCTTGCTGCGGAAATGCCAGTACAGCGCCATCGGGGTGACGCCCAGGTCCTGGGCCAGCTTGCGGATGGTCAGCGCGTCCAGCCCTTGGGTGTCGGCGAGCTTGAGCGCGCGGTCGACCACGGCGCGCTTGCTGAGCCGCGTCCGTTCGCCGTCCGGCTCCTCGGACCCCGGGTTCTCGTTAATCACTTGACAACTGTACATCGTACGGTAGACGCTTGACAACGTACATGTACGACGTATAAGAACGTAATACAGGTACGACGTATATGAGTCCCAGGGGAAAGGACGTCGCTGTGTCAGCGAGCACCACCTCAGCGAG
>PLIQ01000146.1 GCA_003140115.1 Actinomycetota bacterium
CGCGCCGTCTTCGCCGGTGAGATCAAGGGTTACTGGCTGTGGTTCGTGCTGTGGCCGGATTCCGCGGGTGCGCTGCTCATCGAGCCGATCGGCCTGCGTGACCTGCGTGACCCGGGCCAGGACCTGGACCTGCCCTTCGGGGCGGCCTCGCCGCGCCTGCCCGCCGGCTGACGCCCGTGCGCGCCGACCTGCATGTGCACAGCAACGCCTCCGACGGGACCGACCCCCCGGCCGAGGTCATCCGCCGCGCCGCGCAGGCCGGCCTGGACGTGGTCGCGCTGACCGATCATGACACGGTGGCCGGCCACGAACAGGCCCGGCGGGCGCTGCCGGACGCGCTGACCCTGGTGCCCGGGATGGAGCTGTCCTGCCGGCTGGCCGACCACAGCGTGCACCTGCTGGCCTACCTGTTCGACCCCGACGACCCGGAACTGGCCGCCGAAACGCGGCGCATCCGCGACGACCGCGTGCTGCGCGCCCGCGCCATGGTGGACCGGCTGATCAGCCTCGGCGTCCCCATCACCTGGGATGACGTCGCCGCCATCGCCGGGGCGGCGGTGATCGGCCGCCCGCACATCGCCCGCGCGATGGCGGCCAGCGGGGCCATCGAATCCCCCGATCAGGCGTTTACCCAGGACTGGATCGCCGACGGCGGCCGCGCCTACGTCGACCGGTACGCGCTCGAACCGGCCCGCGCGATCGGCCTGGTCCGCGCGGCCGGGGGCGTCGCCGTCGTCGCCCACCCCCGGGCGAATCGCGATCTCCTGGTCACGGACGAGCAGATCGCCGACCTGGCCGCCGCCGGCCTGGCCGGAGTGGAGGTCTTCCACCCGGACCAGTCCGAGGCCGAACAGGCCAGCCTGCTCGCCCTCACCCGCGATCTCGGCCTGATCGCCACCGGCGGCAGCGACGATCACGGCAGTCTGACCAGCCACCGGATCGGCTCGCACACCGCGGCGGCCGGCGCGTACGAGAGCCTGATCGCCCAGGCCACCGGATCCCGGCCGGTCCGGAGCGGCTGAAACCGGCCGGTATGGTTCGCTAATGGCTATCACATCGCAGCTCGCCAAGGACGTCCGTACCGTGTTCCACGAGGAGCTGAACTCGCGGCAGCGGGCCGCGCTGCTCAGCTGGCTCGCCTTCACCACCACGTTCGGCGCCGTCCGGGGCATCACCTACGCCATCAAGGACGGCAGGGGCCCGTTCCGTAACCTGAGCGTCGGCGGCACCCACCTGCACCACTACATGTGGGGCATCGGCATGGTCAGCGGCGTCGGCGGCATCGCCGTCCACGGCGAGAACACCCGGAGCAGGCACCCGGCCGTGGCCCTGGCCTACGGCACCGGGCTCGCCCTCATCGTCGATGAGTTCGCGCTGCTCCTGGACCTCCGGGACGTCTACTGGGCCAAGCAGGGCCGGATCTCGGTCGACCTGGGCATCGGGGCCAGCTCGCTGGCCGGCACCTACTTCGCCGCCCTGCCCGTGTTCCGCGCCCTCCGCCGCCGCCTCAAGTAACGTTCCCCGCCCGTGGCTCCTGTGGTAGGAAGGTCGGCGGACCAGCCGTACAGGAAGGAGTGCTCGGATGACCGCGCGGATCGAACAGGTGTCGTCTAAGGACACCAACGCCTGGATCATCGGCGATGACGAGGAGGTCATCGTCATCGACCCCGGCCGCGACCCGGCCGTCGTCCGCGGCGCGGTGGGCGACCGCGAAGTGGTGGCCGTGATCTGCACGCACGGCCACCCGGACCACGTGGCCGCCGCGGTGGAGGTGGCCGAGGCTGACGAGGCGCCGGTGGCCCTGCACCCCCGGGACCGGCTGCTGTGGCGGGACGCCTACCCCGAGGATGACGTCGAGATCGAGATGGCCGACGGCGGGATCTTCGAGATCGCCGACGTCCAGCTCGAGGTCATCCACGCCCCGGGTCACACGCCCGGCTCGGTCTGCCTGTACTGCGAGGACCTCGGTGCCGTGTTCACCGGGCACACCCTGACGGCCGGCGGTCCGGTGCCGCACGACGGCGAGTTTCCCGACTTCGCCCGCCAGCTGACCGCGATCGGTGAGTACCTGCTGGCCCTGCCCGGCAGCACCCGCGTCCTGCCCGGCGACGGCGAGGAAACCACGATCGCCGACGTTGAGAAGCACTTCGACGAGTGGGTGTCGACGGGCCCCTAGGCGGGCCCCTCATGGAGGCGGGAACTCTAGTGGAGGCAGGACCGTAGTGGAGCAGCTAGGTTTCGAGGGGATGCCGCGCCGGCTGTACCCGTGCACGCCGACGCGCCTTTCCGCCTGGCTCGACTGCCCCCGCCGGTACCGGATGACCTACCTGGACCGCCCGCCGCCGCCCAAGGGCCCGCCCTGGGCCCACAACAGCCTCGGGGCCAGCATTCACAACGCGCTGGCCGGCTGGTGGCGGCTGCCGCTGGCCGAACGCACCGTGGCGGCCGCGGGCCGTCTTGCCGATCGCGGCTGGATCGATGAGGGCTTCGCCGACCAGACCCAGTCGGCGCGGTACCGCGAGCGCGCGATCGCCATGGTGGAGGGGTACGTCGCCGGGCTGGATCCGGCCGACGAGCCGGTCGGGGTGGAACGGACCGTGGCCACCCGTACGGACGTGATCGTGTTCTCCGGCCGGATCGACCGGCTGGACGCCCGGCCTGCCGAACAAACGGCGGGCACCGAGCTGGTCGTGGTCGACTACAAGACCGGGCGGCACCTGCTCACCGTGGACGACGCGCGCAGCTCGATGGCCCTGGCCCTGTACGCGCTGGCCGCCAGCCGCGTCCTGCGGCGGCCCTGCCACCGGGTCGAGCTGCACCACCTGCCGTCGGGTCAGGTGCTGGCCTGGTCGCACTCCGAGGCGTCGCTGGCCAGGCACCTGAGGCGGGCCGAGGACATCGCGCAGGAGTGTGCCGCGGCCGACGAGCGGCTGCGAGACGGCCTGCCCGCGGAGCGGTACGACGAGGTGTTCGCGCCGCGCCCCAGCGCGTCGTGCGGCTGGTGCGACTACCTGCGGCACTGCCCGGAGGGCGCGGCCGCCGCCGTCACCCGGCGCCCCTGGGACGGGCTGGGGTCCGACAAAGAGCCCTAAGCCATCCGCGCGCTGCCGGCGTGCGCCGCCGCGACTTCGGCCGCGTCCCAGAACTTGGTCAGTGCGATCGCCGTGGTCGCGGGCGCCTCGACGGCGGGGGAGTGCGAGGCCCCGGGAATGCAGATCCGGCGGGCGCCCAGCCGCCGGGCCATCGCCTCTTGCGCGCCCGGTGACCAGGAATTGTCGTCCTCGCCGTAGATGACCAGGATGCCGAACCGGTCCAGCCGGGCCAGCTCGGAGGTCCGGTCCGGCGCGGTGAGCAGGTGGCGGGCCATCTGGACCAGGCCGTACGGGTCGTTGCTCAGCATCCGCCGGGCGAGGAACGCGATGATCGGGCCCGCAATCCCGTCTGCGACGGCCTGCGGTTCCAGGTGGTCCCGCCACAGGCCCGCGATCCCGGCCCGCAGAGTGTCCCGGTCGGGCAGGCTGCCGTCGGCCACGCCCAGCGCGGTGAGCATCCCGCGCAGGTCCTCGGCCCGCGGCCCGGTCAGCGCCGACGGGCCGGAGCTCATCAGCGTGAACGAGCCGATATCGTCCTGGGACCGGGTTCTCAGCAGGGTCTCGCGGGTCACCAGTCCGCCGTAGGAGTGCCCCAGCAGGTGCCTCGCGCCGGTGGCCGCCAGGACACCGGCGATATCGGCGGCCAGCGCCGAGGGCGCGTAGCCGCCGGGGTCGTCCGGGCCCGGCGTCTCGAACTGGCCGCGCATGTCTATCGCGACCACCTGGCGACCATGGTCGGCCAGCTGGCCGAGGACAGCGAGGAAATCCTCCTTGCTGCCGGTGTAACCGGGGACGAGCAGAGCCGGTTCTCGCTCGCAGACCCCCGCCACCGGAACGGCCTCCAGCGCGGCGAACGACCCGCGGCTGGTCCGCACCGTCGTCGGCCGAACTCCGTCGGGCAGCTCAAGAGAGGTGGGTGTGCTCACAGGGGCGAACCTTACCTGGCGACGTTGAACGGACTCTGTCAGCAGGCTTGGGGACCGCCGGGTCAGGAGGCCTTCCGCCGGGGAGCCTCCGGCTGGTCCTGGGCCGGCCCGATGTCCCGGCCCGCCCGGGTCCGGCGCCGGTGCCGCGGGCTGGCCGGGCCAGCCGGGCTAGCCGCGGCCGCGCTGGCGGGGCTAGCCGCCTGCCGGTCCTCCTCGGTCCGCGCGGCACCACGCCCAGACCCAGCCCGTCCGGCTCGACCGGACGCGCCACCGCGACCAGCCGCCCCAGACGCACCAGATGCGCCGGATGCGCTGGCCCGGCCCGGCGAGCGCCGGGCGCGCGGTGAGCGGATCTTGCCGGTCTCGCCGATGTCCTCGACCGCCTCGGCCTCCAGGCCGGCCCGGTCGCGCTGCGCGTTCGGCAGCGTGCCGGTCACCTCGCGCGGGATGTCGAGCTGGGTGTACAGGTGCTCGGAGGTCGAGTACGTCTCCTGCGGCTCGGGCTGGCCGAGGCCGAGGGCGTCGTTGATGAGCTTCCAGCGGTGCATGTCCCGCCAGTCGACGAACGTCACCGCCACGCCGGGCTTCCCGGCCCGGCCGGTCCGGCCGATGCGGTGCACGTAGGTCTTCTCGTCGTCCGGGCATTCGTAGTTGACCACGTGGGTGACGTCTTCCACGTCGAGCCCGCGGGCCGCCACCTCGGTGGCGGTGAGCACGTCCACCTTGCCGCTGCGGAACGCGCGCAGCGCGCGCTCCCGCTGGCCCTGGCCCAGGTCCCCGTGCACGGTCGCGACCGCGAAACCCCTGCTGGCCAGCGCGGTCGCGACCTGGTCGGCCGCTCGCTTGGTCTGGCAGAACACCATGGTCAGGCCCCGGTCCCTGGCCTGCAGCAACCGGGCCAGCACCTCGATCTTGTCCATCTGGTGGGCCCGGAAGACGTGCTGTCGCGTGCCGGGCGGCGGCGCGCTCTCGTCGTCACCCTCGGCCCGCACGTTGGTCGCCTGCCGCATATGACGGCGGGCCAGCGTGACGACCTCCGACGGCATGGTCGCGGAGAACAGCATGGTCTGCCGGCCGTCCGGGGTGAGCCGGATGATGCGCTCCACGTCGGGCAGGAAGCCGAGGTCGAGCATCTTGTCCGCCTCGTCGAGCACCAGGGCCCGCACCGCGCTCAGGTCCAGGTGCCGGCGCTGGGCCAGGTCGAGCAGCCGTCCCGGGGTGCCGACGACGATGTCGACCCCGGCGGCCAGCGCGTCGATCTGCGGCTCGTAGGCCCGGCCGCCGTACACGGTTACCACCTTGGCGCGCATGTTGACCGCGGCGGTGCGTAGGTCGTCCGCGACCTGGATGGCCAGTTCCCGGGTCGGCACCACGACGAGCGCCCGCGGGGCGCCCTTCGGGCCGTCGTCGATCAGTTCCAGCAGCGGGATGCCGAACGCCAGCGTCTTTCCGGTGCCGGTCCTGGCCTGCCCGATGATGTCCTGCCCGCGCAGCGCGATCGGAAGGCTCATCGCTTGGATGGGGAACGTGGTGAGGATGCCCGCGGCCGCCAGGCCGGAGCAGATCTCCTCGCTGATGCCGAAATCGCTAAACGGGACCGCATTGCTGTCTGTCGTGTCTCCGTTTGAAGTTTGAGTGGTCAGGGGTTGCCGTCCTTCATCATGGCCCACCCGGCCTATTCCGGAAACGGGCCCGTCATGTCCGCAGGCTGCCCGCAGCGACCCGCTACGATGCGAGCTGCGACCGAGGTCCGCCATACGCCGTGATCCGGTGTGGCGCGGGCCCAGGAGCCGCTACCGTAGCTGGGACGCTGCCGTTTACTCGCGTTCCCCCCAGGGAGGCCGGACGATGAAGCCCGGCGTAAACAGCAGCCGACTGGATAACACGACCTTTGGTTATGTCATTCCTTTGATCAGTCGTTATCCACAATACCAGGGACGGGCCCGGCGCTCGGTCAGGCCCGCCCGAGTTGAGCCGAAGTTACCGAAACCTACCCGCCGAAACCTACCCGTCGCGCCTCGGGCCCGCCGAACTCCACGTAGGCAATCTTGTCGGCCGGAACCAGCACCCGCCCGCCCTTGACCACCGAGAGCGCGAACACCGCGTGCTCACCCTGCTCCAGGGCGGCGGACAGGCTGCGCTCTATTTCGCTGGGCGACGTGTCCGTCTCCACCACCAGCTCGCGCGCCACAGAATGAATCCCGATCCTGACTTCCATAGCGGGCCCCTCAATGCTCGTTCCGCGGCCAGCCGCTGATTCCGCGCCACGCCAGCCTGGCCACGAGCTGCTCGGCGACTTCCCGCGGGATGTGCCCCCGGGCGTTGAGCCAGTACCTGGCGGTGACCTGAGCCAGGCCCACCATCGCCACGCTGACCAGGCGGGCCTCGTCCTCGTCCAGGCCGGCGTCCTGCCGCACGATGTGGCTGATCATCTCCGCGCACTCGCGCTGGCCCAGTTCGATCCGGTCGCGGACGGCGGGCTCGTTGCTCAGGTCCGACTCGAACACCAGCCGGTAGGCCTGGCCCTCGCTCTCCATGTACTCGAAGTAGGCGCGGAACGTCGCGTCCACCCGCTGCTTGTTGTCGCTGGTCGAGCGGAGCGCGTGCCGGACCCTGCCCACCAGCTCGTCCACGCTCTGGTCGAGCAGGGCCAGGTACAGGTCGAGCTTGCCGGGGAAGTGCTGGTACAGCACGGGCTTGCTGACGCCGGCCCGGTCGGCGATCTCATCCATCGCGGCGGCGTGGTATCCCTGCGCCACGAACACCTCGAGCGCCGCGTCCAGAAGCTGCCGCCGCCGCTCGTGCCTGGGCAGCCGGTTGCCCCGGGGCCGTGCATCGGACGGTGCGGTCAAAGTCGGATCTCCGGGTGGTCGCCCGCGGCCACATGCCGCGTTCGCACTATCCTAAGCGGCGATCAGCGGTAGTCGTCATCGTCGAAGCCGATCGCGCGGGCCTGCTCGGCCGCGTCCGCCTCGTCCACGTCGAACGGGACGTCACGCCGCGCTGCGGTCACGGCCTCGTCCGAGACGACGTCCTGGCGCTGCTCGGCGGCGTCATCTTCGGGCGTCTCCATGCCCAGTTCGCTCAACGGTCCGATCCCCTTTTCCTTCGGCCCGGCGGGTCCGGTCCTGGCCAGCTCGCGGAACGCTGCCTGCAGTGCTTCCCCGTACGTGGGAAAGGCATGCACCACGTCGGCCAGCACGGCCACCGGTACTTTGGCCCTGATGGCGAGGGTAACCTCCGCCATCCAGGTCGTCGCGTCCGGCCCCACCGCGACGGCGCCGGCCAGCACCCCGTCCGCCGCGTACAGCTCGACTAGGCCCAGGTCATCGGGGGCCAGCCCGCCCCGGGTGGTGTCGCTGAGGAGGACTCGCACCACCGAAAGCCCGGCCCGGGCCGGTTCGCCCACAGCGTAGACCGAAGGCGCGGTGAACACGCAGCGCGGGATCGCGCTGTAGTCCGCCTCGCGTGGCTGGCCGAGCAGGTTGGCCGCGACCACGCCGGCCTGGTACCGGCTGGCGTGGGTGGTGGTGGTCCCGGTGACGTCCCCGGCGGCCCATACCCCGTCGATCACCTGGCAGGCGGCGGTGGTGGGCAGAGCCTGGCCCGGCGCCACGGTGATCCCTAGGGTGTCCAGGCCGAGGCCGGAGAGCCGGGGCCGCCGGCCGGTGGCCAGCAGCAGCCGGTCCGCGTCGAGGCGGGTGCCGTCCTGCAGCGCGAGCGTGAGGCCGTCCGGCGTGCGCTCGGCCTTGGTGGCCGGCGAGCCGAGGAAGATCTCGACCCCGGCCCGGCGCAGCGCCGCGGTCAGGATCTCCCCGGCGAAGGCGGCCTCGCCGGGGAGCAGCCCGGGCTCGGCCTCGATCAGCGTCACCTGGGAGCCGAACGCGGCGAAGATCTGCGCCAGCTCGCAGCCGGCCGGCCCGCCGCCGAGCACGATGAGGCGACGCGGCAGGTCGGGCGAGCACAGGCCCTCGGCGGTGGTCCAGGCCGGGATGTCGGACAGGCCCTCGATCGGCGGCGCGACCGGCTC
>PLIQ01000305.1 GCA_003140115.1 Actinomycetota bacterium
GCGCACGACCTGTCCGACGGCGGGCTCGCGGTCGCGCTCGCCGAATCCTGCCTGCGGGGCGGGACCGGCTGCCGGGTCCGGCTGCCCGGGGACCCGTTCACCGCTTTGTTCAGCGAATCGGCCGCGCGGGCCGTGGTGGCGGTCCGGCCCGGCGCTTTCGCCGACTTTGACGCCCTTCGCGCCGAGCACGGGGTGCCGGGCGAGACCATCGGCCGTACCGGCGGCGGGGACCTGGTCGTCGAGGACTGCTTCGCGATCCCGCTGGCCGAGCTGGCCGCCGCGCACACCGCTGCCCTGCCCGCGTTGTTCGGCTGACCTCGGGTTCTGCCATGCCCACGCGACGCCCGGACCCCCGGGGACCGCAGCTGGTCGCCTCGGTGCTGCGGGCGCTCGACGGCGATTGTGCTCCGGAGCCGGATGAGCTGCGCGACGCGGCCCGGTACCTGCTGGCGCTGCTCGCCACCCGGCATCCCGGCCGGGTGCTGGAGGTACGGGTCCCGCCGGTCGCGGCCGTGCAGTGCCTGCCCGGGCCGGTGCACACCCGGGGCACGCCGCCCAACGTGGTGGAGACCGACCCGGTCACCTGGGTCCGGCTGGCTACCGGCCGGCTCGGCTGGGCCGACGCGGTCGGCTCGGCCGCCGTCCACGCCAGCGGCCCGCGCGCCGACCTGGCGGCCTACCTGCCGCTTGTTGAATTATTGAATAGACTGACGTGGTGACACCCCCCGACGGCGGTCTGGCGGATGAAGTTGTTCCCGAGGACCCGCCGCCACGAGAGGCCTGCGGCGTATTCGGTGTCTGGGCGCCGGGTGAGGACGTCGCGAAGCTCGCCTACTACGGCTTGTACGCACTGCAGCACCGCGGGCAAGAATCGGCCGGCATCGCGGTCAGCGACGGCAGCCGGATCATGGTGCACAAGGAGATGGGCCTGGTCGCCCAGGTCTTCGACGAGCCCGCCCTGACCGCGCTGCGCGGCCACATCGCGGTCGGGCACTGCCGGTACTCCACCACCGGCGCCTCGGTCTGGGCCAACGCGCAGCCGACGTTTCGCTCGACGCCCACCACCAGCCTGGCGCTCGGCCACAACGGGAACCTGATCAACACCCGCGAGCTGGCCGCGCTGCTCGGCGGGGCCGGCCAGGGCAGCGCCGGGATCGCCGCGACCTCCGACACCGACGTGCTCGCCGCGTTGTTCGTCAGCGACCGGATGGCGCCCGGGGCTTCGGCTGGCGATCCCGCGGGCGATTCGACCGGGGTCGAAGATGCCGCGGCGGCCGTCCTGCCGCTGGCCAAGGGCGCGTACTCGCTGGTGTTCATGGACGAGCAGACGCTGTACGCGGCGCGGGATCCGCAGGGCTTCCGGCCGCTGGTGCTGGGCCGCCTGAAGGGCGGCTGGGTGGTGGCCAGCGAAACCGCCGCGCTGGACATCGTGGGCGCGACGTTCGTGCGCGAGATCGCCCCGGGCGAGCTGGTCTGCATCAACGGGCGCGGGGTACGGTCCAGGACGTTCGCGGCGCCGCAGCCGAGCGGCTGCCTGTTCGAGTACGTCTACCTGGCCCGTCCCGACACGACGATCTCCGGCCGGGGCGTGCACGCCACCCGGGTCGCCGTGGGCCGGCGGCTGGCTGCCGAGCATCCCGCGGACGCCGACCTGGTCATCCCGGTCCCGGAGTCGGGCACGCCGGCCGCCATCGGCTTCGCCGAAGCCAGCGGCATCCCGTTCGGCCAGGGACTGGTCAAGAACCCTTACGTCGGCCGGACCTTCATCCAGCCCAGCCAGACGATCAGGGAGCGGGGCATCAAGCTGAAGCTGAACCCGCTCCGGGACGTCATCGCGGGCCGGCGGCTGGTCGTGGTGGACGACTCGATCGTCCGCGGGACCACGCAGCGCGCGCTCGTGGCCATGCTCCGGGAGGCGGGCGCCGCGCAGGTCCACGTGCGCGTCGCATCCCCGCCGGTGAGCTGGCCCTGTTTCTACGGCATCGACTTCGCGACCCGCGCCGAACTCATCGCGGGCCATCTGTCCCCGGCCGAGATCTGCGCCTCGATCGGCGCCGACTCCCTGGGTTACGTGTCACTGGAGGGGCTGACCGAGGCCAGCCGCCTGCCCGCCAGCCGGTTGTGCCGGGCCTGCTTCGACGGGCAGTACCCGATCCCGGTCGCCGAAGGCGACCGCGGCAAGCACGTACTCGACGGCCTAGGCGTCGGCTCCTAGCCGGGTGCTACCTCGGCCACGCGTCGGCGTCTTTCCAGGCGTCCTCGGAGTCGGACCCTGGGTCCTCGTCGTCCTCTTCGTCGTCGTCGTATTCCCCGGCGGAATTACCGTTGCCGGAGTCCGCGCCGACGCCGAACTCCGCACGCAGCCGATCGAGGTCGGTGTCGTCGCTCTTGTACTTGAGCTGACGGGCGACCTTAACCTGCTTGGCCTTGGCTCGGCCGCGCCCCATTGGCTCGACCCCCTCGAACGTCCGGAGCCAGTCAGGCCCCTATGATCTCCGCCTCGCTGGCTTCGGTGCGTCATATGACGCCGCCGCCGCCCCGCAACGGGGAGCGCGACGTCCACCAGCGTCCGTACAGGTACAACCGTACCCGCTTTGTGCCTGTGATGCCTACGGTGATCCCATCGTGCCGACCCAGATTCCGCGTAGCCGCCCCACATCGGACATCCGGCGCTCGGCGAGGCGATCCGCGGCTACCGACGGCGGCACTCCGTCGGAGTCCGCGATCGACAAGATCTTCGCGGTGGTGGTGAAGATCTGCTCGGTGGCGGCCCGGGCGCGATCGAAGTTGAACCCGCCCAGCTCATCGGCCACCTGGATGACGCCGCCCGCGTTGACCACGTAGTCCGGCGCGTAGATCACGCCCCGGTCGGCGAGCAGTTTCTCCACGCCGTGGTGGCCGAGCTGGTTGTTGGCCGCGCCGCACACGATCCGCGCGGTCAGCTCGCTGGCCACCTCGTCGGTCAGCGTGCCGCCCAGCGCGCACGGAGCCAGGATGTCCAGGTCCGCGGCCAGCAGCGGGCCGAGGCCGGGAACGACCTGGACCTCGGGGTGGCGGGCCCGGACGGCCTCGGCCGCCTCGGCGCTGACGTCGCAGATCACCACGCGGGCCTCGGCCTCGATGAGGTGGTCGACCAGCCGGTGCCCCACCTTTCCGACGCCTTCGACGCCCACGGTCCGGCCGGCCAGGGCGGGGCTGCCCCACGCGTGCTCGGCCGCCGCCTGCATCCCGTACAGGACGCCTTGGGCGGTCAGCACCGAGGAGTCCCCGGCCCCGCCGCGGGCCGGCGTGCGGCCCGTCACGTAGCGGCATTCCCGCGCGATGATGTCCATGTCCTCGCTGGTGGTACCCACGTCACACGCGGTGATATAGCGTCCGCCGAGGGACTGCAGGAAGCGGCCGTAGGCGCGCAGCAGGGCCTCGGTCTTAACCCGGGCCGGGTCGCCGATGATGACGGCCTTCCCGCCGCCAAGGTCGAGGCCGGCCAGCGCGTTCTTGTACGCCATGGCCTTGGACAGCCGCAGCACGTCGGCCAGGGCCTCGCCCTCGCTGGCGTACGGGTAGAAGCGGGTCCCGCCCAGCCCGGGGCCGAGCGCGGTGGAGTAGATGCCGATGATCGCCCGCAGCCCGGTAGGGGTGTCCTGGCAGAAGACGACCTGCTCGTGGTCCGCCTCTCCGGCGGAGCCGTTGTCCCTGTGGGACGTCGCGAACACGTTGGTCACGGTAGCGACTCTCCTCATCCCGTCCCGGAATCGTTGAACCGGGATCGGAACCAGCGTATTGCCCGCACGGACGGCCGGGACAACGACGCAGCCGGGCCGGTCCCCGGCGAGGAGCCGGATGCTTTCCGTACTAGTCGGTAACTCACAGTATTGATGATCTCGTTACCTTGAGTACCGTCTTTGCGGCGTTCTGGTATGTCACGATACGAGAGTGATAACTTACGCCGCGTATCTCCGGATCTACGAGCCGGTGGCGGCGTTCCACGAGCCGGAGCGCTCCAGATGGACGGCGTACGCCGCCTCCACCGCCCGGCCGAGGCGGCGCGAGTCGCTCGCCGTCGAGCACGCCGAGGCTCTGTACCGTACCATCGCGGCGCCCCAGCGGCTGGTCCCCGGCCAGGAGAGCGAGCACGCCTACATCCGTCGCGCGGACGGCGTCACCTATGTCTGCCCCTGGCAGACCAGGCTGCGCTGCCTGCTGTCGTACGGCCGGATGCTCTCGACCGCGGGTTCGGCGCTGCCGGGTGCGGTCCCCGCCCGCGACGACCACGAGACGAGGACGGCCCTGGCCCGCCTGGCCGGCCAGGGGCCGCCGGGCCCGGCGACCAGGCCGCACATCCAGGCCAGCGTCTGGACCGTGCCGCTGGCCTGGTTCGTCCCGTTCGCCGCGACCGACCGGTGGCTGGCCCTCGGCCCGGGCGCGAAGCGGCCGGCGGTCCCGCAAACGGCGTCCGCGACCAGGGCGCTGCTGTACATGACCACGATGTCCCGGGCCCGCCGGCGGGTGGCCCGCGGCCTGGCGGCGCTGCGCAGCCTGCCGCCCGGCTTCACGTGCGCCGTCCGGGATGCGGCCCGGGCCGAGACCGAACTGGGGGAGGTGGGCCGTTGGCTGGAGGAGTTCCACCCTTACTCGCTGGTGGAGCTCGACTACGCAGGTCTTGTCCAGTTGCTCAGCGACGACGCGCTGAGCAGTGATCAGTCGGCCGCCGAGATCGCGGCGGCCATCGATGGGGTAACCAAAGGCGAGCGTGAGCTCGCGGTAGCGATGTACAAGCGCGCGCAGAGCCGGTGGCGCGCGTTCGCGGAATACGAGATGGCGAACTGAGTACCGGGCCGGCGCGGCGAATAGTTCCTGGACACTATTTCCGAAACCGGTGCGATGCGACTATAAGTATCGCTACACTCACCCTGAGTGACAACGTTCGGCGGAACAACTGGGCATCCCGGTACGAAAAACTTTGCGCCTGGTGGTCGACGCGTCACGGCTGGTGATGGCAATATGGTCCCTGTCGACCAATTAGGACATCCCCGACAGGCTCCCCACGGAGCACCAGGCAAACAAGAGATGCAGGATCGCAACACTGGTCCAGGAGGAGAGGCCAAACATATGTCCGCACGTACGCCAGAGGCCGAGCCGCTGTTGACACCCGCGGAGGTCGCCACGATGTTCCGTGTCGACCCCAAGACCGTCACACGGTGGGCAAAGGCCGGGAAACTGACCTCAATCCGCACGCTGGGGGGACACCGGCGCTACCGGGAGACTGAGGTTCGTGCACTGCTCGCGGGCATTCCGCAGCAGCGCTCCGAGTGAGCTTCTGCCGTCTTCACCAGGCCCGCGCTTCGAGCGCCGGGCCCAGATGATACGGCAGCACTCGATCAATGGAATGGGGGGTCGGCCCCGGTGCCGCGTGCCACATCGACAGTACCCAGTCGGGTATCTGGAAGGCATGCTTCCGGGGCCGGTCCGCTCTCAGGGGAGGGTCACACGATGCGTGATCCAGAACTGGTCGCACGTGCTCAGCGCGCCGCGACACGCCTGGAATCGGCATGGGAACAATGGCGCACGCTGCATGGACTCGCGGTCGCGCCCGGGCAGCCCGTAGTCAGCTACGTGGGCTACTCGCTCAAAGAGCCGTGGGGTGAACCCCGGGTCGTCATCGGAATCGACGCTGACGAGGCTGAATTTCTCGCGGAGTTCCTTGACCGCGACGAATGCGTCCAGCGCGTGCAGATTCCGCAGCAGCAGGGACGGCGGGCCGAGTCGCCGCCGGAGGGCAACGGCGAGCACGCCAAGGCGTCGCTGCTCGGCGCGCAGACCAGCTTCGGCCGCCACTCGCCGGATCAGGTCCGTGACATGGCCACCGAGCTAGCCGGCTGGAACTCCGGTGAGCTTCCCGGCCAGGTGACCGACCAGCTCGCCGCGTGGCCGCCGGGCCAGCAGGCGGGCGCGGATCAGCCGCCTGCCAGCGCATAGCTTCTCACGTAGCTTTTGTCGCGTAGCTTTTGTCGCTTTGCCGCGCGGCCATGGCGCAGCTAGGTCTCGCTGTCCCGCCAGATGAGGCGGGTTCTCAGCTGTGTCCTAGCGTGCGTTAAGGTTCTGGCGGCATGATCGACATCGTCAGGGCTGAGGGATTCTCGCCCTTTCTCGTCTGGGCTCGGGGTGGCCAGGCCCCGCTCCGAGCCCAGGCCACATCCCTGCCGGATGCGTGCCCGTCGAGGCGCGCCACGTCAGGTGCGGGCTGTGCCCTACTCACCAGCCGAAATCGCGAATCTCGCTAGCCAAAATCACATGATGATGTGATGCCGGCTCACCAAGATGGTGCCGACGCTTGCGGCATGACTACGACCAACACGAACGACGTAGCACCGAAGATCCTCGATCTGCCGATCGGGCTGGATGCGACCGGGATGCGCAAGGAGTTCGACAGCCTGGGCACCGTGGAGGTGCCCGCGGACCGGTACTGGGGGGCGCAGACCCAGCGCAGCCTGGAGCATTTCAACATCGGCCACGACAAGATGCCGATCGAGGTGTACCACGCATACGGGTATGTGAAGAAGGCCGCGCGGTGGTGAACACCAAGGCGGGGCGGTTGCCGGCCTGGAAGGGGCAGCTGATCGAGCGGGTCTGCGATGAGGTGATCAGCGGGAAGCTGGACGCGGACTTCCCCTTGTACGTGTGGCAGACCGGGTCGGGGACCCAGTCCAACATGAACGTGAACGAGGTGATCTCCAACCGGTGCATCCAGCTGGTCGGCGGGACGCTGGGCTCACAAGAGCCGGTGCATCCGAACGATCACGTGAACATGGGGCAGTCGTCGAATGACACGTTCCCGACCGCGATGCACATCGCGGCGTACACGATGGCCACGACCAAGACGATCCCGGCGCTGAAGCGGCTGCGGGACGCCATCGACGCCAACTCGAAGAAGTGGGCCGGGGTGGTCAAGATCGGCCGGACCCACCTGGAGGACGCGACCCCGCTGACCGTCGGCCAGGAGTGGTCCGGGTACGCGGGCGCGCTGGATGACACGATCGAGGAGACCGAGCACGCCACTGCCGGGCTGCTGAAGGTGGCGATGGGCGGCACCGCGGTGGGCACCGGGCTGAACGCCCCGGCCGGGTTCGGCGACCAGGTGGCCGCGCAGATCGCGCAGATGACCGGTTTCCCGTTCGTCACCGCGCCGAACAAGTTCACCGCGCAGGGCACCCTGGACCGGATGATGCGCGCGCACGCGGGCCTGAAGGCGGCGGCGGTGACGTTGTACAAGATCGCCAACGACCTGCGCTGGCTGGGGTCCGGGCCGCGGACCGGGATCGAGGAGCTGATCTTCCCGGCTAACGAGCCCGGGTCCTCGATCATGCCGGGCAAGGTCAACCCGACCCAGGCCGAGGCCATGTTGATGGTCGCCATCCAGGTCATCGCCTCCGACGTGGCCGTCACCATCGGCGGCGCGGAGGGCAACTTCGAGCTGAACGCGTTCCGCCCGATCCTGATCAGCAACTACCTGCACTCGGCGCTGATCATGGCCGACATGTGCGACCACCTGCGGGAGTTCATGATCGAGGGCACCAAGCTGAACGAGAAGAAGCTGACGGCGAACATCGATAACTCGGTGATGATGGTCACCGCGCTGTCCCCGGTGATCGGGTACGACAAGTCCGCGGCGATCTCCTACTACGCCATCGACCACGACCTGACCCTCAAGCAGGCGGCCCTGGCCAACGGCGTGTCCGAGGAACTGTTCGACAAGATCGTCGTCCCGATCAACCTGACCCGCCCCGGCTCCGCCGACATCCCCGCCGCCCCCTCGGCCCCCTCGGCCCCCTCCGCCCCGGCTGGGTCCTGACGTGCAAACCCTGAAGGGAGAGCAGGCTGCCGCGGGCCAGGAGGACCTGGCCCGGAAGGAGGAGCTGGCCGGCAAGGCGGCCCTGATCGCCTCCGTGGGCGGCCAGCGGGGCTACGCCGACTGGACCAACCCCGATCACCGGCTGCGGCGGCTGCTGNNTCGTCGCGGTCTACTTCCTCGGTGACATCTCCGCGCACTTCAACCCGGCCACCACGCTGGCGTTCGCGCTGCGCCGCGACATGCACTGGGTGATGGCCGTCGCGTACTGGGTGGTCCAGTTCGCCGCCGCGGTCTGCGGGTCGCTGCTGGCCCGCGGGTTCTTCGGCCCGGCCGGGCACCTGGCTGCCACCATCCCCAAGCCCGGCCAGTCCTGGCAGGCGGCCGGCTTCGAGACGATCATCACCTTCGGCCTGGTGCTCATGATCTTGAATATGGCCAACAGACCCAAGCTCAACGGGCCGTTCGTGCCGCTGGCCGTCGGGGCGTACATCATGGCCTGGGGCACGATGGGCGGCCCGTTCGAAGGCGCCTCGATGAACCCCGCCCGCAGCTTCGGACCCGACGTCGCCATCGGCAACCTGTCCACCTGGTGGGTTTACCTGATCGGCCCGGCCGTCGGCGCGGTCATCGCCGTCGGCGTCGCCTACGTGCTGCGCGGGCCGGCCAAAGCCCAGGAAGCCATCGCCGCGGAAGGAACACCCCTAGACCGCGCCACCGCCTGACCGTCTGAGTGTCCAGCTGAGTGTCCGGCCACCCTCGCCCAGATGCGAGAGCGACAGGGAATAAGAGAAACTCTCGCCGCGATAGTCGTGGCTGCCATCGTTGTTCCCCTTGTACTTCCGGGGATTATCTTGGTGCCAGCGCGAGCGCTCCGGAATAACTTTGAGTTTGCGTCGCGTCGCGATACGGTGCCCGTTCCATCCCTATTACCCGGTTTGTCCGTGCAGACGGCACCCGCGAGCGGCCAGCCGAACATGGTGGATGGGCCACCGTACAAGTAAGAGCTGGTACAACGGCCCATCAACCAGGTGACNNGCACCCGGCACGAAAGCCGCAACAGGGGGGAGATACCTACCGGCGGCAGGCTCGCGGAACCGCAGCAGGCCATCGAACCACATCACGGGCCCGGACGCGCCACAAAAGCACCTTATTTCCGAACGCTCACGTGCTGATCAGGTTTATCCGTCTTTCCGGTAAACGTAGGTGGCCATCGGGCGTCAAATCACACGATGATGTGATGCCAGCTCACCAAGATGGCGCCGACGCTTGCTGTATGCAGATAAAGCAGATAAAGAACTACGCCAACGCGCTGCCGGCCGTCGCCGCACTAGCCGCCGCGTTGCTGCTCGCGGCCTGCGGTAGCGCGCAGGCAGTCACCCCTCAACGGGAACGACGACAAGTCCCGCGCAGAACCCCCCGGCCAGCGCGGTCACGGTGACGGACCAGCAAGACTCCAACTGGGCCGGCTACGTCGTCGCGAGCAGCGCCACGACCAAGACCAGCTTCTCCAGCGTCTCCGGCGGCTGGACCCAGCCGGCCGTGGACTGCGAGGCCGGCTTCCCGTCGCACTCAGCCTTCTGGGTCGGTCTCGGCGGCTACTCGGGAGAGCATCTGGAGCAGACCGGGACGTCCGCCGACTGCTCGGCGAGCGGACAGGTCACCTACTACGCCTGGTATGAGCTCGTCCCGGCCGCCGAGGTGCTCGTCAAAATGACGGTACAGCCCGGCGACCGGTTCAGCGCGCACGTCGCCGTCAGCGGCGATACCGTCACGATCTCCCTGAGCGACCTGACGCGGCACACCACGTTCAGCAAGCGGCTGCAGATGAGCAGCCCCAGCGTCTCCTCCGCAGAGTGGATCGCAGAAGCGCCGTCGCGGTGCCTCTCATCATCAAGCCAGGACTGCCACATCCTCTCCCTAGCCGACTTCGGCAGCGTCACGTTCACCGGCGCGAGCGCGTCCGTGGGAGGCCGGACCGGCTCGATCACCAGCGGCCTCGGTCAGGTCAGCGCGCTCAAGCTCGAGGCGGCCCCCAGCTTCGGTCGCCTGTACGCCACGGCGGCGCAGGCGAACGCGTCGCCCGGCGCTCTTTCGGGGAACGGCTCGTCGTTCACCGTCAACTGGCAGCGCCCCAAGATCCAGACCCCAGCCGTGGTTGTCATCGTGTCGGGTCCCATCTATAACTGACTCCTTCCTGGGGGTTAGGCATGAGCGAACAGACCACGCGAACGCCGGCCGGCGAGCAGGACTTCGCGGGCACCCCGCGGCCGGATGCGAGCAGCGACAGCGGCACTTTGGCCACCCCCAGCCCCCGACAACCAGGTGTTCCCGCCTAGGGTAGGAAACGCCGCGCAATCCAGCCGCCGCCGTTGCCCACGATCTACAGGAAAGAAGCAGCCGCCATGTCCGAGTCGACCACGACCGGCGTTACGTCACAGCTGGCGGACGGGACCGCCGCGGGCAACTGGGTGCTCGACCCGGCGCAGTCGCGCGCCGAATTCCGGGTCAAGCACTTCTGGGGCGCCATCACCGTGCGCGGCACCCTGGAGCGCATGACCGGCGAGGCCACCATAAGCCCCGATGGCACGGTGACGGGACGGATCAGTTTCGACTCCAGCTCGCTCAACACCAAGAACAAGCAGCGCGACAAGCACCTGCGTTCGGCGGACTTCTTCCACGTGGACAAGCACCCGCATGCCGTCCTGACCGTGACCTCGGCCCGTGCGGCAGGCCCAGCCGAGCTGGAGTGCCAGGGAACCTTCGAAGCGGCCGGTCATGTCAGGCCGGTCACCTTTACCGCGCACATCCAGGAGGCGACCGCGCAGGCCGTGATCCTCACCGCCGAACTCGAACTCGACCGCACCGAGTTCGACATGACCTGGAGCCCGCTGCACATCGCGTCGGCGACGGCACACGGCACCGTGAAAGCGCGATTCGTCCGCGCCTGAGATTTTCCCGAACGGTGCTCTATTCGGAGGATCTCAACGCTGGCCAGGATTACTCCGGGGTCCCAATGCTCCATCGTGCCGGTTAGCCAGGATGGCTGACCGAGGCCGGGCCTATCCTTTCCGGTCTTAAACCTCGGCTCCGACCTGGTGAGTGCGCGCGTGATTCGCGCCCGTCCGCGGCACCGGGCCGGCACTGGCCGCGGGGTCCTGCCCCACCGCGAGCGCTTCCCGCCGACCTGGATCTTCGTCAAGTCACCAGAGTTTGTGATGACGGCTCACCAAGCCGGGCGTGAGGCTGGGTGAAGCCCGGCCGTTGCCGGGCATCGGACCAGCCGATCCGCACGGAAGACGCACATGCAGACATGACCACCTCCCAGCCCGCGGTGGTCCCGGCGCACCCGGCAACGTTCGCCGCCCTGGCCGTGCCGAACTTCCGGCGATATGTGTCCGGGCAGTCGCTGAGCCTGATCGGCACCTGGGTGGAGACGGTCGCGCAGGCGCTGCTGGTGCTGCGGCTGACGCACTCGGGAACCATCCTGGGTCTGACCACCGCGGCCAGGTACGCGCCGATCCTGCTGCTGTCGCCGTACGCGGGGCTGCTGGTCGACCGCTACCCCAAACGGCGCGTGCTGCTGGGTACGCAGGCTGGCCTCGGCCTGGTTTCGGCCGCCCTCGGCGTGGCCGTGCTGGCCGGGGACATCCGGCTGTGGCAGGTGGTCGTCCTCGCGGTGCTGTTCGGCGTCCTCAGCGCGGTGGACAACCCGGCCCGGCAGGCGTTCGTACAGGAGGTCGTCGGCCACGACCTCGGCAACGCGGTGACGCTGGGCATCGCCGAGCTATGGTCGTTCCGAATCTGTGAAGCCGAAGGGCACCTCGAGCGGGGTATCGCGCTGGCGCGCCGGATCGGGCGGCCCCTGCTGGAGATCAACGGCCTGGCGCACTGGGGTCTGGTCGCGAGCTTCCCGGTCGTCCGCACTGGCGGTGCAGCGCGGCCTGCAAGCGATCGAGCTGGCGCAGCGGCACGGCTGGGGCGGGGAGCCGTCTGCCGCGATCGCCTATCCGATGCTGGCTGCCTCGTTGATCTGGCAGGGAAAACTGGACGAGGCGGAACGGTGGCTGATGGAGGGCGAATATGCGCTCCGGTCCGAAGTCGAGCCGGCCACAGGAATGCTGTTCCATCTGGTTCGAGCGTTTCTCGAGATCGCCCGCGGCCGTGCCGAGGTGGCGCTAGCCGCCCTGCGTGCCGTCGAGCGCCTGCCCGGAGGGCTGCTCATCGCGGCGCACCCGCTCACGACGGAGGTGCGCGCGTTCCTCCTGCACGTCCTCGTGCGACTGGGGGAGACCGCGCGAGCCGATGCCGCCTTGACCGAGACGGCCGAATCCGAGCGCGAAAGGCCAGGTATCCGCACCGCTGTGGCCGCGCTGCGGCTCGCCCAGGACAACCCGCGAGCGGCGACCGCCGCGCTGGCGCCGGTCCTCGACGGCTCGGCCCCGGGAACCCATCAGGTGTGGCTGATCTCGGCTCTCTTGCTGGAGGCGAGCGCCCGGGACGCGCTCGGTGAGCGGGAGGCGGCCGGACGTGCCCTCGAGCGAGGGCTCGATCTCGCCGAGCCTGATGGCCTGCTCTTCCCGTTCCTGCTGCACCCGGCGCCGGAGCTGCTTGACCGCCATGTCCGGCAGCGCACCGCGCATGCCGCGCTGATCCGGAAGATCATCGGCGTGCTAGCCGGCCGGACGCCCGCCGCGCCGACCGCGATCCCCCCGCAGCGGACCCCAGCCGCGATCCCCCCGCCGCCGACGCCAGCCGCGCGGATCCTCGCCGGCCAGGCGCCAGCAGCGCCCGCCGCGGGCCCGCCAGAGCACCTGCCGGAACCGCTCAGCCAGGCCGAGGCCCGCATCCTGCGCTTCCTGCAGACCAGCCTGTCCGCGCCGGAGATCGCCCGCGAGCTTTACGTGTCGGTGAACACCGTCCGGACGCACATGCGGCACCTGTACGACAAGCTCGGCGCCCACCGCCGCCTAGAGGCCCTCGACCGGGCCCGCGCTCTTGGCCTGCTCGCGCCCGTCCCGCAACGGGCCTAACCTACCGGGTGACCGTGACCAGGCTCAGGTTATCCAGGTGGAAGGTCAGGTTCGCGCCGCCGGTGGAGCAGATCTCGAACCCGAACGGGACCGCGGTCAGCCCCTTGGAAGGGCTCAGGTAACCATGCTGGACCAGCCACTGCCCGGTCGCCTGGATGTGCACGGTGCCGCTGGTCTCGTTGTGATTGAGCCGGAAGATGTACTCACTGCCGAAGCGCCAGACGCCGAACGCCTGGCCGAAGATCCTGGCGGTGCCGAGGTACGTGCCCCCGGCCATCGACCGGTTGACGGTGTCGACCCAGATCATCATCTCGGTCAGGTTGCTCCAGCCGTTCCCCCACCACACGTCGTAAGCGGCCTCGGCCGAGATGCCCCGCCCGGACGGCATGGTGACGCGGAACCGGCTGAGGATTTCCCGGTAGGAGGACATCGGGTCGGCCGCATCGCCGTTCGCCGGGCCGAAATTAGCCTGGCTGTCCGGGTAGGTTTCCACCGCGGTGTTCCCGGCTGCCTGATTGGATGTCGCCTCCCAGCTCCGGTAGGAACCCGCGCAGATCTGCTCCGGGCCGTGGCTGGGGTTCCAGGCGTCGTTCTGGACCACCCACCTCCCGCCGGCGGACCAGGTGCCCTCCGACGCGGTCGAGCACCAGGCGGAGCCGCCCGCGGCCCGGGCCGCGGTCACCGCCGATCCCAGCAGGAGCAGGATCACCGTCGCTGTCGTTGCTGCTCTCGCAAACATGACAGGTCCTTCCAGGTAGCCAGATCCGCTCATGTCGGATAACCCGGGTAAATGTCCCACGCGCCGCGACTGGCGGTCAATGACCAACCTGGATGGTCCACGCAGCATGGTCCCCCACTGAAACGTGAGACTTCCGCGTGGGCGCCAGGCGGTCGAACCCTGAACCGATGGGAAAAGTAGCCTGGCCCAGCGCTCCGGGCGCGCTGTCGGCCGGGTCGCCGTACGAACGGCTATCTCCGGATCTGAGCCCAGCGAGCAGGGCGCATGCCGGGCGGTGGCGGTTAGCTGGTGGTGGTGAGGGTGAACTTCTGGGTGGTGGTCGCCGTGCCGTATGTCGCCTTGAAGGTAATGCTGTAGTTCTTCGCCTTCCCGGTCGGAACACCGCTGAGCGTGGCTGTCCCGTTGCTGCCCACGTCGAAGGACACGTCGGGCGGCAGGGTGCCCGACAGCGAGAGCGCCACCGAAGAGGACGCCAGCGAGGTCGTCACCGTGAAGGTGTCTGACTGGTTCAGCGCGAAGGTGGCCGATGTCGCCGAGGTGAACTCCAGGACCGACAAGGTGGCGTTCTGGGTGACGGCGAAGCCGACTCCGTTGGAGGCGCCGAAGGTGATCTGGTACACGCCACCCGAGCCGGCCGGAGGGCTGCCGGACAAGGTGCCAGCACCGCCACCCGCCGCGGGAGTGAACGTCAGCCAGCTGGGCAGCCCGGAGGCGGTGATCGTGGGCTTGGGCTTCCCTGCCGCGGTTACTTTGAAGCTGAGCTTCTGGCCCACGCCCACCGCGAGGCTGTTCGAGGAGGTGATGAGCGGCGCTGATGCGGTCGGCGTCACCGGGTTACCGGAGGCCGCCGCGGCGGGGCCGGTCCCCACCGAGTTGATCGCGGCGACTGTGATGTCATAGGCGGTGCCGTTGGTGAGCCCGCCGATGACGGCCGAGGTGGCCGATGGATTATTCAGGGTCTGGCTAATGGTCGTTCCGTCTGCCTGCGCCGACACCGTGTAGCCGGTGATAGCTGGACCGCCGTCGCTAGCGGGAGCGGTCCAGGAGACGCTGATCTGCGTGTTGCCCGGTATGGCCGAGACACCGGTCGGAGCCCCGGGAACGGCCGGGGCCTGGTAGCTGATCGTCACTGCTGCCGCGGTGCTGGCGGTCACCTCGTTGGTCAGGCCGGGGCCGGTCCCGAAGCTGGAGCCGCCACCGCCACCGGCGCCGAAGAAGCTGTTACCGCCGCCGCCTCCGCCGTAGTAGCCGCCGCCGCCACCGCCGCCACCGCTCGGATTGTTGTCAGAGTTGTTGGCGGGGGCGCCTTGGCCGCCTGCCAGGCTCGCTCCATCGCTTCCGTTAGCCCCTGCCGCTTCGGGGGGCCCGGCGAAGGATTGGGCTGCGCTCCCGGCGCCGCCTTCGCCGCCCGTCGTGCTGGTACCGCCCCCGCCGCCGCATGCAAAGTCAGAATTATCGGAAGTGGGGCACCCGGTCCCAGGGCCGATAGCACTAGCGGCGCCGCCGCCTGTGCCGCCGCCGCTACCGACGTCGCCCGCCCCGCCGGTGAAGATGCCTGGCGTGGAGTTGCTAAATCCGCCGCCGCCGCCTCCGGCAGCGATCACCAGCGCGATGGCCCCGGATGGGTCAAGCAGCCCGGAATAGCCACCGCCACCACCGCCAGGGAAGTCGCCGCCGCCGCCGCCGCTCCCGCCGCCGCCGGGGCTGCCGCCCGCCCCGGCGGCGCCATCAAGAGTCCCCGCACCGCCAGCGCCGCCGACGATCACGGTTAGCGTCTGGCCCTGGTAGGCGCTCACGGGCACGGCCATGTCCTCCACCGAGGCGCCGGGCCCGCCGGCGCTAACGGCCCCGTCGCTGTTGGCGGGGGTGGCGTCGCCTCCGGCGGCTCCGACTGCCGTGACATCCAGGGAGGTCACCCCGGACGGGACCGGAAACGAGTACGTTCCGGCGCCGGTGTAGGTGCACGTGACTGTCGTCCCCGATGTCGTACAAGGAGACGCCGCCTGGGCCGCTGTCCCGGTGGCGACGCTCACCGCTGCTGCGGAACCCAGCGCCAGCGCTCCCGCACCGGCCGCCACCACGGTACGGCGGATAAGACCGCGCATCATTACCCCCTCCCCCGGCGGGGCATTTTCTCGCCCCGTGACAAACAATGACGAGCATTNNGGGGTGTCAACCCCTCATTTTGACTCATGCTCGAATTGACCCATATTCGCGGGATATGTCCGTACCAACAATGGCGATAGCATCGTGATTGACTGACATCATTTGCGCGGTACCTATTAGCGTGACCGGGCGGGCGGGTGCCAGACCTGTACCGTGAGCGTGTCGCCCCGATTCGCCTTCCTCGGCGGCCTGGGATCCTGATCGACCACCAGCCCGTCGACCGCCATCGGGCGCTCCGTGAGCCGAACGACCCTGATGTGGAGCCCACGCCGGGTCGCCACCTCCAGGTACACCTGGTAGAACAGCCCGCGAACGTCCGGGACGGCGACGGGACTGTTCCGCCGGCGCCGCGGCCCCAGCCGGCCGGTCAGCGCCAGCAGACCACCCGCCGCTTCGATCGCGGCCAGCTCACCGATGATGCCCGGATCGGCCGGCGCCCGCCCCGCCGATCCGATGCCGGTCCCGGGCTGACCCAGGCCTCCGCCCGAGCACCGGAGGCCGACCGTCTCGTCGTAGCGCTTGCGGCTGTCCGGATCGCCGAGCACCTCCCACGCCGTGTCGAGGATGTGCTGCGCCCGCGTGACCGCCGTGGTCACGTTCAGCGCGGCACCCGAGATCAGTTCCGGCCGCAGCAGGGCCGCCTTGGCGTCGTACTCGCGCTTGATCCTGCGCGTCTCGGCGCCCGGCAACACGCCGAGGACGTCGTACCAGGTTATGCCGGGCTGGATTATGCCGGGCTCCGTAACGTCACCTGGATCACGCCAGCGGGAGCGGGAGGCCGCTCCGGCTCGGACCGGCTGATCGCTGGACAGGACGGGCTGGTACATGATGACCTCTGCAAGGTGAGCGCGCCGAGCGGCGCAGCCCGGTCGTGGCTACCGAGCTATGAGCATCGTGCCAGCGCGGCATTGATCCGCGATTACGGCGTGATTGCGCCTCAGAGGCCAACGCCAACGCAAATGGAGAACACCGTTGACCAGGTCGACGTTGCCCACTCGGTTATCGTCCTCGTCGTATCCATCCCGCATAGGCCGGTGCCAGGCAGACACCACCCGATTTGTGATCAAGCCGGACGCATTGGCGCAGCCGACATCCTGCTCGTGCGAGAGTGGGGGGCGCACGGCGTCACGTGCCCCCGTCGCGGAAGGGATGCACACCGCGGCGTTCGGCACTCACTTCGACCGGCCGGATGGCCCGGGGCTGACTGTGCCGCCAGGACACCGACATCAGGGCGCCGCCAAGTTCGGAATCGCCGACCTGCCAGCGGCCGCCGGTGGACCGGACGATCGAGTCGCCGAGAGCCAGGCCGAGGCCAGTCCCGGAGCCGTGCTCGGTGGTCCGGTGGAACCGGTCGAACAGACGGGACCGTTCCGCCTCCGGGATGCCGGGACCGCTGTCCTCCACCATCAGGCTGACCCGGCTGCCGTGGGCCAGGACCCGGATCCGGACCTGCCCGGCGGGGCCGGCGTAGCGGCAGGCGTTGTCGACCAGCACTCCGGCCAGCCGGTCGATCCACTCCGGCGGCGCGCTGATCAGGACCGGCCCGTCCGGGGTGTCGGCGGTGACGACCGGGCCGACGCTCCGGAACCGGTCCGCGCACGCCTGGGCCAGCGTGGCCAGGTCGACCGGCTCGTCGCCCGGGGGCGGCGGCTGGGAGTCGAACCGGGCCAGCCAGAGCATGTCGTCGACGAGCTGGCGCAGCCGCTGGGTCTCGCCCTGGATCCGGGTGAGCGCGTCCCGGTAGCCGTCGGCGTCCCGCGGGGCGGACAGCGCCACGTCGGCCTCGGCCCGGATCACGGCCAGCGGTGTGCGGAGCTCGTGCGAGGCGTCGGCGGTGAACTCCAGCTGGCGGCGGCGCGACTGCTCCACCGGGGCCAGCGCACGCAGGCCCACTACCAGCGAGGCGAGGAACATGGCGGCCAGCACGAACGGTCCGGCGATGAGCTCGGCGTCCTGCAGCAGGTTCCGGGTGTGCGCGTCGCCGTCCAGGCTCTGGCCGGCGATCAGCCAGCCGCTGCCGTCCCGGGCCATCTTCAGCAGGAACTGCGCATCCCGGGGCCCGATACCAACCGTTAGCGCCTGCCCGTCGCGGGCCGTGCCGGTGCGGGAAAGGGACGCCGGCAGGGACGGCGCACCCGGGCTGTGCGCGGTGACCGTCCCGGCAGCGTTCACCGTCCACAGGTACACCGGCGCCGAATCGTCGTCCGCGTCATCATCCGGGTCCCGGCGGCCGCCGGGGCCGCTGGCCGGCTGGCTGAGCTGGGACGGGTCACTCCGGACATCGGAGAGCCGGTCGGCCAGCCGGGCTTCGGTCTGCCCAGTCAGGTGCGCGCCTACCAGCACGTTGAGCACGATCACGGCGGCCACGTAGGCCACGGCCAGCACCGCGGTGGCCACCGCGGCGACCTTCACCGCGGGGCCCGGCCGCATCCTGGCTTTCATGCTGGCTCAGGCCGGGGTGATCCGGTAGCCGACGCCCCGGACAGTCTCGATCCGCACTCCCCCGCCGGCCAGCTTGGCCCGCAGCCGGGCCAGGTGGACGTCGATGGTGTTGGAGCCGAAGGCGTCGGCCTCGTTGTCCCAGACGTGCTGCGCGATCGAGCGGCGGTCCACCACGTTCGGCGACCGGCGCATCAGGATCTCCAGGATGCCGAACTCGGTACCGGTCATCGCCGGGGCCTGGCCGCGGACCAGTACCTGGCGGGTGGCCGGATCGAACTCGACCTCGCCGATCACCATCCGCGGCGGCTGGCTGACCTTGGGCCGGCGCTGCAGCGCCCGCAGCCGGGCCAGCAGCTCGCCGAAGTCGAACGGCTTGACCAGGTAGTCATCGGCGCCCGCGTCCAGGCCGGTAATCCGGTCCGCGGGCGTGTCCCGGGCGGTCAGCATCAGCACTGGCGGGGCGGTACCGCTCCGGCGCAGCCGGGCCAGGAGGTCCAGGCCGGACAGCCGGGGCATGCGCCAGTCCAGCACCACCACCTCGTAGGAGTAGAAGCGCAGGTAGTTCGCTGCGATCTCGCCATCGGGCACCAGATCCACGACATAGCCCTGCTCCCGCAGCCCGCGGGCCAGGACTTCGCCGAGATTCTCGTCATCTTCTGCCACCAGTACCCTCACAGCCCCAGAATCTACCCGCGGCCGGAAGCCGCAGCGGAAGCGCTCACCGGGAGACCCGGCGCCAGGCAGGACGGGGGACGAGCCGGAACGCCACGGCCAGGCCGGCCAGCGGCGCCGGGATCCAGACGGCGGCCTTGCCGCCGCGCAGGGCCGCGGCGGTAGCCGCGCCGACCTTGGCGGGCGTGGTGGCCAGCGGCGCGGGCGGCATGCCCGCGGTCATCCGGCCGGTGACGAACCCGGGCCGGACCAGGACCACCCGGACTCCGCTGCCGTGCAGCGAGTCGGCCAGCCCGCGGGCGAACGCATCCAGCCCGGCCTTGGCCGCCCCGTACACGAAGTTGGCCTTGCGCGGGCGGACCGCGGCCACCGAGGACAGCATCACGATCGTGCCGTGCCCCTGCTCGCGCATCCGGGTCGCGAGCGCCAGCAGGGCGGTGACGTGCCCGGTGAAGTTGGTGTCGATCATGGTGGCGGCCCGGGTGACGTCGGCCTCCACGTCGGCCTGCGGGATGAGCACGCCGGCTGCTGAGATCACCAGGTCCACCGGGCCCGCGGCGAACTGGGCGTCGGCAAACCCCTGGTGGCCGTCCGCCTGGAGCGCGTCGTACCTGGCCGTGCGGGTCTGGTAGGGCAGCGTCTGGCCGGCTGCGGCCAGCCGCGCTTCATCCCGGCCGGCCAGGACGACCTCGGTGCCGGGCGGGGCGTCCAGCGCGGCCAGGATGGCCAGGGCGAGCTCGCTGGTGCCGCCGAGCACCAGGATGCGGGAAGGCGCGGCGTGCTCGCGGCCGGGCGAAGCGGTCATACGTTCACCAGTCCGAGTCGGCGGCCGAGGTCGGAGCGGAACCTCGACGCGGGGTCGAGCGAGGCCCGGGCCGCGCGCCAGCTGTCCAGATCGCGGCCGTACATCCCGGTGAAGGCGTCCCGGCTCAGCCGGCTGTCCTTGCACAGGTAGACGCGGCCGCCGGCCTCGGCTACCTGGCGATCCAGGTTGTCGAGCAGGCGGTGCAGGTTTGGTCGGCCCGCTGGCATGTCCACCGCCAGCGACCAGCCGGGGAGCGGGAACGACAGGTAGTTGCCGCTGGCCGGGCCGAATCGCTTGAGGGTGCCGAGGAAGGCGGCAGCGCGGTTCCGTTGCAGTTCGGTGATCACGTGGGCCAGCAGGTTCTCTGCCCCGAAGGGCACGACGAACTGGTACTGGCGCAGGCCGGCAGGCCCTAGCGTCCGGTTCCAGTCCTGGACCGCGTCCAGGCGGTGGAAGTACTCCGGTATGCCGGCCACGCTGGTGCGGCCGGCTGGCGAGGCCCGGAACCACAGCTGGTTGAACGCGCGGGCCGACCATGTGGTCACCGGGCAGAACGGCAGCGCCGGCGCGGGCCAGGGGCGTCCCGGGCGGTAGTGCAGGCCATCCGCCTCGTGAACAGGGTCGGGATAGGTCAGGTGGTTGCCGGTATCGAGCACGCCGCGGCCCAGCGAGCGGCCGGTGGCGGATAGGTCGACCCAGGACACGGCGTACCGGGCGCCGGGTTGGTCCTGCGCGGCCAGCAGCGCGTCCAGGCCTGGCAGCCTGCGGGTCGTGACCCGCAGGCGGGCGCTGCGGATCTGCAGCAGGCGGAGCCGGACGCTGACGATGACGCCTGTCAGGCCCATGCCGCCCACGGTGGCGCGGAACGCGGGCGTGCCCGGGTGGACGGCGCGCAGGGCGCCGTCGCCGTCCAGCAGCTCGATCGTGTCGATCCAGGCGGAGATGGAGCCGTCCGCGTGCTGGTTCTTGCCGTGCACGTCGGCCGCGACCGCGCCGCCTACGGTCAGGTGCCGGGTTCCGGGCAGCACCGGCGGGAGCAGGCCGAGCGGCACGAGGCAGGCCAGCAGCTCGGTGAAGGTGACCGAGGCGCTGACCCGTACCGCGGCGTGCTCTAGGTCGGGCTCGATCCGGCTGGCCGTCACGGGGTGCAGCACCACGCCGCCGGCGTTCTGGGCCGCGTCGCCGTAGCTGCGGCCGGCCCCGCGGGCCAGCACGCCGCCGGCCGGGGCGCCGACGATGAGGTCGCCGAGCTGGCGCAGGTCCAGCGGGCCGGTCACCAGGGCCCGTGACGGCGCTGTCCGGCCCCAGCCGGACAGTGCCCGTTCGGCCGTCGTCGTCATCAGGTCGCCTAGAGCCCGGCCACGAACAGCGCCAGCCAGGCCAGCTCGCAGGCCACCATGGGGCCGTCGCGGGTCAGCAGGTCCTCCACTGGCGTGGCTGTGCCGTGCCCGGTCAGCACGCCGAACCGGACCAGCGCGGCGGCCAGCGGCAGGCCGCTGGCCAGGTGCCAGCGGGCGGTCCCGGGCGGCTGGCCGGCCGCCCAGGCCAGGTAGCACCCGATCATCGCGGTGCCGGCCGCGAGCTGGGCCAGCCGCAGCGCCCCGGCCCGGTACCGGTGCATGGCCGGCCGGTGCGCGATCGCATCGGGCCCCAGGCTGGTCAGCTCGGTGTGCCGCTTGGCCACGGCTACGCCGAACGCGCCCAGGCTGCAGACCAGCAGAAACCACCCCGATGGCCGCACGTGGGTGGCTGCCGCGCCGCCGAGCACGCGGAGCACGAACCCGGAGGCCACGAAGCACAGCTCGAGCACGGGGATGTGCTTGAGCAGCCCGGAATACAGAAACGAGATGCCCAGATAGCCGCCGACCGACGCGGTCAGCAGCGGCTCGCAGATGACCACCCCCGCGGTGATCCCGGCCGCGGCGCTCACCGTGCTCAGCGCGATCGCGTGCGACTTGGGCAGCTCCCCGGCGGCGACCGGCCGGTGCCGCTTGCGCGGGTGCCGCCGGTCCCGTTCGGCGTCCGCGACGTCGTTGGCCAGGTACACGGCCACCGAGGCGCAGCCGAACGCGGCTGCGGCCACCAGCGCGTAGCCTAGCCCGTCGTCCCGGCCCAGCGTGGCCCCGGCCAGCGGCGCCGCAAACACGAGCAGGTTCTTCGGCCACTGCCGCGGCCGGGCCGTCGTCAGGACGGCCGTGACCCACCGTAGCAGCCGGACCGGTGGTGACCCGGCCTCCGTCCCGGCGGTCACCGCGCGTACACCACCGTGAAGTCACGGCTGTAGACCGAGTAGTACCGGTAGGCGCTCTGCTGCTGGGTCGGCAGCAGGTTCACCGGCCGGGGGTCGGATGGATGACCATGCGCCTGGTAGTACTCGAACGACATCCAGAACGGGTTGATGTCCAGCTGGAGCGCCTCGACCGCGCCGGCCCGCTGCAGCAGGCCGGCCAGCGTGCGCACGTCCAGCGCCGGACCGTACACGAAGATGACCCGGCCGTCCCGGGTGACGCCCAGGCCGGAGCGCCACACGTAGTAGCCGCCGCCCAGGGTGGCGCCCCAGCTGCCGATCACGTCCTGGTTCACCGATGCCGGGACGCGGCCTTGATCCACGATCAGCCGCAGGTTCTGCCGCACCCCGGTCACGTCCGGGGTCATCCGGACCTCACTGCCCCAGGCACCGATCTTGATCGTGCCGTTGCGGTAGTAGACCACCGACGCCGCCCCGTCGGTCAGCGTGCCGCGGGTGGTGCCGTTGAGGTAGAAGCCGCCGCCCGCGGTGTTCAGCTTGAAGCCGCCGTTGAACGTGGCCAGGAGGCCGGTGCGGGTGCCAGCGGGCACGTACGGCTCGGCCTTCCAGTTACCCGGGCCCGGGTCCTCCGCGCCGGGGCGCAGCTGGAACCGGACCAGCCGCTGGTCCATCGAGACGATCCCGGCCACGTACGAGGTATGCACCCGGTCCGGCCGCAGGTAGGTGCCGAACATGGCGGGCTGGCCGTTGACCTTCTCCAGCACGCGCCAGGCGCCCTCGCCCGGCAGCGGCGCGCCCGCCGGGGAGGTCAGCCGGGCCGGGATGATCGGCTTGAACCCGTGCGTGCGCGAGCGGGCGCTGCTGGCCTTGGCTGTCGCCAGGCTACTCGGCGGGGCGGCGAGGGAGAAGCCGGGCGTGCCGCCGACCTTGGGCGGGGAGTACGTCAGCCACTCGCCGAACGTCACCACCGGGCCCAGGTAGTGGTCCCGGGCCCATTCGGCCAGCTTGGAGGAAGCCGAACCGCCACCTGGGGCGGTCATCGCCTGCCCGACGGAGAAAGCCGCCCAGCAGCACAGGATGGCGATCAGGGCCAGCCCGGCCCGGACCGCACGGCGGTGCAGCAGGCGGATCCGGCCCCGGCGACGCCGGGCTCCCGGCCCCCGGGACCCCCCTGGGCCGGTGTCGTTCGGGATGGGGCCGCCCGGCCCGGTGTCGTGACGGCCAGCATGCCGGAATCCAGGTCGGGCCACTTTGGCTGTCCTCCTCGGAAATGCGACTGCGTTCCCGAAGAGGGTCTACCGGCCCGACATGAAGGAACCATGACGCGATTGCCCGTACGGCCGTGCCACTGACCTCGGGGCGGCACGACGGTCACGGTTTCCGTGCGCTCGTATGCACGGTGACCGCCATTTATTGATGTCCGGATTCACGATCTGCCGCCGCGATGGCACCCGGCGCTGACCCGATATGCTCTGGTCAGGCAAATGCTGACCTGGTCGGGCAGCCCGGCAGCCTCAGGTCCAGTCATCCTCATGAGCCGGGACGCTGTCCGGCAACGGCAGGAACGGCCGGCGGCTAGAGCCCGTGCAACGGCCGCGTTCGTGCCACGCCAGTTCAGGCTCGAAGACCTGCAAGGCGCTGCGGACGAACCGGATCGTGCCGTCCGGATGGCTGCACGCTCCCCGGCCGGCCACCAGCCCGGCCCAGCGCTCGAGGTCGGCGCGGGTCTGCCGGCGGGGCCGGGGCCCGGCCAGCTCGGCCAGGGCGGCGGCGATGCGGGGCAGCCCATTCAGGCACGGCCCGCACTGGCCGGCGGACTCCGCCGCCAGGTAGGCGACGACCCGCGCGGTCTCGGTCAGGCCGCAATGATGTGATGGCAGCGCGGCAAGCACGCCCGCGCCGGCTGCGGCGCCGTGCCGGCGCAGCGACCCGTTGTCCAGCGTGAGGCCGACCGAGTCCGGCAGCGCCAGCCAGCTGCCGTGGTACCCGCCCACCAGCCAGGCTTGCGTCTCAGCGTCAGAGCTGAGCAGCGTCCGCAGCGGCGTCCCGATCGCGGTCTCGATGACCCGGCAGCCGCCGCCTGCCGGGTACAGCGTCGTGAGCATGCTGCCAGGCTCGGCCGCCGTGCCGATCGCCCGGAACCAGCGCGGGCCATAGCGGGCGATCAGGGCCAGGTGAGCGAGGGTCTCCACGTTCTGCACCAGGGTGGGCTGACCGTGCAGGCCGCGCTCGGTCACCCGCGGCGGGGTGAAGAGCGGCAGCGCCGGGCCGCCGCCGATGAGGTTCACCACGGCTGATTCCTGGCCGGCCAGGAATCGCGGTGGCGTTTCGGTGATGGTGACCTCGAGCCGGTCCACCCCTCGGGCCCGGCGTCCGGCCAGTGCGCGCCGGACACCGGATCCGGCACCCCGGTGCAGGTACAGGCGCGCCTCGCCGGCCCCGACCGCCTCGCCGGCCAGCTGCAGCCCATCCAGCACCAGGTGCGGCGCGACCTGCAGCAGGAGCTCGTCCTTGCGGCTCGCGGGTTCGCTTTCGGCGCCGTTGGCCACCACGACCTTCCGGCCCCGCGCGGCGGCCACGATGGCCAGCTTGCGGTGCGCCGGAAAGGCCGCTCCGCCCCGGCCGGTAAGGCCGGACGCTTCGATGTGCGGGATCAGCACCCCGGCGGACCCGCTGTACGGGACAGGACCGAATCTAGCCAGGTGACCGCGGAGGTCTTCCGGCCGGGACGGCAGCAGGCGGGGCAGCCCGGCGGGTGGCCAGGCAACCCGGTCCCGGGACTGCTCGGACGCGGCGGCGGTCACCGCGACACCGGCCGGCGGCCAAGACGGGCAGGGCGGCTTGACTGCGACATGTGTTCCGCGAAGACGGCGGCTACCCGGCAGCACCGCGATACCGGGCGGCCCGCGGCGGGCAGCCGCCAAGCAACGGCCGCCACCACGACCAGCACGCAGCCGACGGCCAGTCCGAGCAACCGCTCCTGCGGCAATCCCAGGATCCGGCGGTTCCTGGTCACGACCAGGCCCAGCACTAGCACGGTGAGCAGCAGTGTCACGATGCCGGTAGCCCGGCTGGCGTACCAGAAGACGATCGAACCGGTCATGTCACGAGCCGCCAAAGGTGACCGGGCGCTGCCTGAGCCTAGGGGCCGGCAGCGGACTCAGGCTGAAACCGTCCGACCCGGAGCAGGCCGGGGCAGGAGAGCTGAAAGCGGAGGTGGCTGGCCGGCTGAGCCTGCTGGCACCCGAGCCAGGGGCGGCCCCCTGTCCCGCCCCAGGCGAACTGCTGCCCGGAGCCGCCATCCGGGTTTCCCGGGCCGCCCCGGGCCGCGCGACCGCCACGGCGCCTGCGGCAACGACACTGGCCAGGACGACAGACGTGGCGACTGAGCCCACCCTGGCCGGGCCTTCTTCCCGGGCTGCGACCCGCTGGCGAAGCTCGTTCATAGTCGAGCTGTGGTTTATGGGCGACACGCACGGCGAGGTTAGGCGGCCATCATGAAGGAGACCTTAAGCGCCAGGTCAGCGGGATGCCCGGGCGCAGATCCGCAGCCTGATCATGAAGGAAGCATGACAACGGGCCGTTCGCGGCGGCCGTGCCGCCTACCCTCCAGGCATGGTCAAGCAGCTCGCATCCATCAACGGGATCGACTTCCTCCCGCGGCACTCCCAGCCGAGAACCTCCCGGGTGGTGATGGCCACCCTTGCCGCCGTCGCCGGATCCCTGGCCGCGGACGCCCTGCTGGTGGTCATCGGGCAGGCCGTCTTCCCCGGCACCAGGGGATACGTGCATTTCCAGTTCCACGACTACGCCAAGCTGACCGTGATCGGGGTCATCATCGCGTGCACAGCATGGCCTGTCGTCACGCGGATCTCATCCACCCCCCGGTGGCTGTTCCTCCGCCTGGCCATCCTAGTTACGCTCATTCTGTGGCTGCCCGACGTCTACATCCTGTACCAGGGCCAGCCCGCCGACGCGGTCGCCGTCCTGTTCATGATGCACCTGGCCATTGCCCTGGTCACCTACAACGTGCTCGTACGGCTGGCACCCACCGGTCCCGCCCCGCAGCAAGCCAGCGGTGAGCCGCAGGTCATCTTCAAGGCGGATGCCCCCTAGGCCCGGGCGGGAACCGGCCCGTGCGGCGGTGTCGTGTTCACCCTGAACCCCCACCCGGGGTGTGGCCATGAGCAGCCAGCGCCGGCTGGTTAAGTGGACGGCATGAGTGCTGATGAGGTCATGCCCTCGGATGCTCAGGTCCAGGCGGCCGCCGAAGGGCAGGCCACGCATCCCGGGGAACCGCATGCGGCCGGTACCGCGGGGCGGCTGAACTGGCTGCGGGCCGGCGTGCTGGGGGCCAACGACGGGATCGTGTCGGTGGCCGGCATCGTCGTCGGGGTGGCGGGGGCCACGTCCGCCCGCGGGCCCATCTTCACCGCCGGGCTCGCCGGGCTGGTCGCCGGGGCCGTGTCGATGGCGCTGGGTGAGTACGTGTCGGTCTCCAGCCAGCGGGACAGCGAGCGCGCCGAGATAAGCCAGGAGAAACGCGAACTCGCCGACACCCCCGAGGCCGAACTCGCCGAGCTCACCGCCCTGTACGAGGCCAAGGGCCTGTCCGCGGCCACCGCGCGCACCGTCGCCGCCGAACTGACCGCCCGGGACGCTTTGGCCGCCCACCTCGACGCTGAACTGCACATCGACCCCGATGACATCCCCAGCCCGGTCCAGGCCGCCGCCGCCTCCGCGCTGTCGTTCACCTCCGGCGCGCTACTGCCAATGCTGGCCATCCTGCTGCCCCCGGCCCCGGCGCGGGTACCGGTCACCTTCGTCGCCGTGCTGATCGCCCTGGGCCTGGCGGGTGCCCTCAGCGCCCGCATCGGCGGCAGCAACATCCGCCGGGCCGTGCTGCGGGTCGTCATCGGCGGCGCCCTCGGCCTGGCCTTCACCTACGGCATCGGGCTCCTGTTCGGCACCGCCATCGGCTAACCGGTACTGGTCGGCCACGGGAACCAGCGGCGGCCGGGCGTACAACCATGCCCAGCCGCGGTCCCAGGTTGTCAGCGACAAGAGCGGCACAGCGTCGATTCTCCTCGGCTAGGCGTATTCGTGCCACAATCCGCGCCACGCCCAACCATCTCTACGGTATGTTTTCCCAGGTGGGGCGCCAGGGGGTCG
>PLIQ01000306.1 GCA_003140115.1 Actinomycetota bacterium
AGTGGAAGCTGGCTGTCGCATCGGATTCATCCTTGATGGCCGGGAAGTCGCCGGTGGCCGCCTCGGCCACCGAAGGCACCATGTCGGGCAGCTTGCCGCGGATCCGTTTCTGGATCTCGCCGTTGATCTGCTCGCCCGGGCGGTCGGCGTCCAGGACCAGGTAGCGGTCGGGCTCGGCGCGGGCCAGGGCCTGGAACCCGGCCCGGACCCGCCGGTGGAAGTCGGCCGGCTCGGCCTCGAGGCGGTCGGCCGAGCGGGTCCGGCGGCTCAGCCCGGCGATCGGGTCCATGTCCAGCAAGATGGTCAGGTCCGGGACGCGGCCGCCGGTGGCCCACCGGTTGAACCGGGCGATCTCCTCGACCGCCAGGTTGCGGCCCGCGCCCTGGTAGGCCAGCGAGGAGTCGACGTACCGGTCGGTGATGACGATCGCGCCGCGGGCCAGCGCGGGCGCGATGACCAAGGCCACGTGCTCGGCCCGGTCGGCCGCGTACATCAGCGCCTCGGCGCGCGGCGACATGCCGGTGTGCGTGGTGTCCAGCAGCAGCGCGCGCAGCCGCATCCCGACCTTGGTCGCGCCGGGCTCGTACGTGGTCACCACGTCGTAGCCGAGCTCACGCAGCCAGATCGAGATCAGCCGGGCCTGGGTGGTCTTGCCCGAGCCCTCGCCGCCCTCGAACGCGATCAGNNGGCGTGGCCGTTCAGGTGCGCCGAAACCGGCTGTTCGTTGCGCACCGCGGCCAGCAGGTCCTCGCGCAGCGGCACGCCCTTGCGGTCGTCCATCTGCCGGTAGGCCCGGATGCCGAGCAGGAAGGCCACCGCGGCGGCCAGCAAGATGACCACGTTCTGCCCGGCCGAGGCGTAGGTGACGTTGCCGATCTTGACGTTCCCGGTCCGGTTCAGCGACGCGATCGCCCGGGTCAGGCCGAACGACAGGAGCGGCACCAAGGCGATGACGGCGAACAAGATGACCTGGATCGTGGACTGGAAGAAGGCGAACACCCGGCCGCGGGTATCGTCGTCCACCTCGAGCCCGACGATGGTGAACCCGGTCGAGTACGCGACCCCGGACAGCGCGCCGAGCAGCGCCACGAACAGGACCACCGCGCCCAGGACCGGCACCAGGCCGATCAGCGCGAGCGGCACCGCGGCGGCCGCGATCGTGAGCCCGAACAGCCGCCGGCGGCTGAAGCTGCCGNNGCACCTTCGTGCCCAGGACCATGCCGAGCGCCATGCCGACGAAGATCGCGGCGAAGACCAGGCCCCAGCCGGCGTTGCCGCCGTGCAGCGTGTAGGTGATGTAGGTGTAACCCAGGCCGACCACCACGCCGGCCGCGGCGAAGGCGCCCACCATCCCGACCACCAGGCCGCGTACCACCGGGGTCTCCCCGATGAACCGCCAGCCCTCCCAGATGGACCTGGCGGTCGACGGCACGGAGATCGTCCCGCTCGCGTGCCGCTTGGGTATCTCGCGGATGAAGTAGACGGTCACCGCGGAGATGAAGTACGAGGCGGCGTTGAAGTACAGGGCCAGGTCCACGTTGCTGGCGTGCACGTGGAACAGCGGCGTGACCCGGCTGATCCCCTCGCCGACCAGGGCCAGCACGCTGAACAGGCCGGCCGCCAGCGGCGCGGTGCCGTAGGTGGTGAGCAGGCTGAGCTGGTTGGCCCGCTCCAGCTTGTCCTTGGGCACCAGGTTGGGCACCGACGCCGATGTGGCCGGGTTCCAGAACTGGCTGGCCACGCCGGCCAGGAACTTGGCCACGTAGATCCAGGTCAGGTGCGGGAACAGCGGGATGGACAGGAACAGCAGGCCGCGGATGACGTCGCCGATGATCATCGTCATCCGGCGGTCCAGCCGGTCCGCTAGCGCCCCGGCCAGGGGCCCGAACAGCAACGCGGGCAGCAGCGTGGCCAGCCACACGCCGCTCACGGCCGAACCCTTGGCCGCCAGGCCGCCCGAGGCCAGCGAGGGCGCCAGCGCGGTCAGCGCGACGATGCTGAGCCAGTCACCCAGGCTGGACAGGGACAGCGCGATCCACAGCCGGCGAAACGGCTTGATCGACAGGACCCCGGGTTCGCGCGCGTGGTTACGCCGCGCCGCGCCGCGCCCGAGCTGCCCCCGGTCGGCGCCACGCTGGCTACCCGCGGCGCGGAAGTTCACGGCGTAAGCGTATCGGCACTGGTGGCCGCATAACTGGTTAGTCCTTGATCGTGGTCTGGGCCCAGCCGCGGCACAGCTGGTCCCCGTTCGTACGGATTAAACCTTCTTAGATACCGAACGGCCCGTGGTGCCTGCTTTCTTCCTCGCCGTGGCGGCGGCCCGGGGAGCGCTGGCCCGGCGGCGGGGGGCGGCCGGCGGCGCGAGGCGGCGGTCGGCGAGCAGCTCGGCGGCGCGCTGGACGGTGATCGAGGCCACCTCGTCGTCCTTGCGCAGCGAGGCGTTGGTCTCGCCGTCGGTCACNNGGGCCGAACCGGCCGTCCTTGATCACCATCGGCTTGCCGGTGGCGGGGTCCGCGCCCAGGTCCCGCAGCGGCGGGGCCGCCGCGGCGGCGCGGCCGCGCGGCTTGGGCTGGGCGAACATCTCCTTGGCCTCGGCCAGGGTCAGCGTGAACAGCTGGTCCTCGGACTCCAGCGACCGGCTGTCGGTGCCCTTCTTCACGTAGGGGCCGTACCGGCCGTTCTGCGCGGTGACGGGCTCGCCGTCGAGCTCGCCCAGGGTCCGGGGCAGGCTGAGCAGCCGGACCGCGTCGTCCAGGGTCACCGTGTCCAGCGCCATCGACTTCAGCAGCGACGCGGTGCGGGGCTTGGCCGAGGCGGGCCCAGATGAAGCTGGCAGAGCCTCGGGCAGCTGCTCGGTCACGTAGGGGCCGAACCGGCCCGCCTTGGCGACCAGCACGTGGCCGGTGGCGGGATCGGTGCCGAGGGTCACGTCGGCGTTCGGCTGATTGAGCAGGTCTTCCGCCTTCTGGACGGTCAGCTCGTCCGGGGCCATGTCCTCCGGCACGTTGACCCGCTGCCCGTCGCGTTCCAGGTAGGGGCCGTAACGGCCGACCCGGACCACGATGTCGGAGTCGGCCAGCGGGAACGAGCTGACGTCCCGGGCGTCGATCTCGCCGATGTCGCCGACCAGCGACTTCAGGCCCCGTTCCCGGCCCGCACCGGCTACGCCAGCACCGTCCCCGCCGGTGCCGTCGCCGTCGGTGCCCTCGGTGCCGAAGTAGAACCGGCGCAGCCAGGGCACCCGCTCGGTCTCACCGCGGGCGATGGCGTCCAGGACGTCCTCCATCCGCGCGGTGAACTCGTAGTCGACCAGCTGGCCGAAGTGCCGCTCGAGCAGCGTGACCACGGCGAAGGCCAGGTACGAGGGGACCAGCGCGGTGCCCTTCTTGAACACGTAGCCGCGGTCCAAGATGGTGCCGATGATCGTGGCGTAGGTGGACGGCCGGCCGATCTCCCGGTCTTCCAGCTCCTTGACCAGCGA
>PLIQ01000587.1:0-1781 GCA_003140115.1 Actinomycetota bacterium
GGCACCGCCTTGCTCAGCGGGCCGGAATCGAGACCGTGGCCAGGTCGGCCAGCCGCTCGTTGAGTTCGGCGACGGTGAACGACGAGCCGGGGCCGGAATCACCTAAGCGGTAGCGGCTGAGGGGTCCGGGCGGAACGCCGTGGAAGTCCTGGCCCGGTTCAGACAGCTGGCGCGGCCGGCAACCACGCCAGTCCGCGCCAACTGCCTGAGCGATACCGTCAGAAGCTGGAGTCCCAGCTCGTCTCGAAGGCTCCGCCCGGGAAGGGCGCAACCGTCGGGCAAGCGTTCGCCTGGCCAAGCGGCAGCAGCGTTCCGGGCGGACTTGGCTGGCCATCGCAGGCTAGGTAGTAGGAGTCGGTGTCGTCGATCATCGAGATGTCGTTGACGGAGCCGTCCTGGAATCCCTGGATGCTCGAGAGCTTTCCTCCGGAGACCACGTCTCCGCTGCTGAAGAATGTCCTCCCGAAGTAGGCCAGTGGCAGGATCTGGATCGGCGCAGGCGGCGGCGGGAGGGCGGCGGGACGCTCTACGATCCACTCAGCGCTCGCGTCTGTACAGGTAGTGACGGCACATTGCTGAGTGACGGAGAAGCTCTCGTCCGGCCTCGTGTGGTCGGTGAGCGTGATCGCGTAGTTGTTCTCGCCCGAGCCGGCAGCCGTCACGGTCACCGAGGCGCTGATCCGGTCACCGGGCTGGGGGCAGTCGACGTTGTCGTTGATGCAGGCGGTGGTGCCTTCCTCGACCGTGGCCGACGGGTACATCTCGTACCACACGTAGTAGTACTTGACGCCTTCGAAGCACTGAGCAGCCGAGCCCAGCTGCTCAACGGTTCCATCGCTGAAGCCGTCGATGCCGACCCAGTTCGCGAGGAACGCATCCTGGTTCTGATACGGCGCCGAAGGGCACTGAACAGCCGGCACGGTCCAGTTGCCGCTCACCTTCGAGACCGTGTTGGATCCGCTCTCGGCGTCGGCATAGCCTGCCCAGTTGATGCTCTGGCTACCGGTAACGCTTCCGTTGACCGCACCCGTCGCAGTGTGGTGCATGCCACCGGGGGAAACCCAGCCGCCGCGACCGACCTCAGGAGCGTGCGCCGACTTGACCTTGATGAAGTTGGCCCGAGCCTGAGCGACCGCAGAGGCGCTGGGTGCCGTGCCGCTCGCGCTGTTACCTCCCGGGATACTTTGCACCACCAGGAGAATCAGTGTGCCCGCGAACATTACTGTTGCAGATCTTGCAAACAGACGTTTCATGGGACTTCCCTTCTTCTACGACCCATGATGACGATAGACCTGCTGTCCGGAGTGTGTAAGTACGTGGCGGAATGTTTCCTAGCGGCGGTCCGAGGTGCATTCGGAGATCGTCGCGATCGTTTCTTTCTCAATTTTGAACACATCAGCTCACCATGACCCCAAGGGCATCAGCTATCTGCGCAGTTACTGGCAACCCGCCGTGGGGCGGTGCGTACACGATCTAAATCAGCGACAATTTAATACTCGATAGGTAATTTGATAGCCCTGTGGTCTGTGCGCTGTACTCCCATTCGAGGCCATAGCTGTGCGCGACGAGACTGCCTGCTGCTTATGTTCGCCAGGGCAGGCGCAACGGCTGTTCGGGGATACCTCGCTGAGCAGGCCGATGCCGACCTGTACTGGTCCGTCGGCCGGGCGGTGGACCAGTTCGAGCGTGACGACCTCTTCGCCGGAGAGCTTGAGCATGGTCCTAGCTGGCGGTCACGGTCTGCTGGGCCCAGCCGGTCGCGTGGGCTCCGGCGGTGACGG
>PLIQ01000587.1:1875-3648 GCA_003140115.1 Actinomycetota bacterium
AGCGGCACGGTCGCCGGGGGGCCGCTGGTGACGTAGCGGTCCCGGGTAATGGCTGGCTGGTCGAGCAGGTGCCCGGCCTTCAGGTCCAGCACGAGCCGCAGGTACTGCGCCTGGGCCCAGATGAGCGGGTCGGCCGAGCCTGCCGCCTTGCCGTTGGTGAACCCGATCGAGGCGGTCGTCGGGTCGCTGCCGTACGGGGACGCGGGAGTGTCGGGGTCCTCCCAGGCCTGTTCCGGTACCAGGCCGAGGCCGGACGACATCAGCTGCATGGTCTCGGCCAGGCTGGCGGCGGCGGAGACATTGCCGGCCTGCAGGTCCTGTTCGGCGCGTTCGCCGGCTAGCAGCGGCCACGGGTGACCGGAGCCGGTGCCGGTCGGGAACCAGGGCGCTCCGGTCGGGGAGCAGCTAGTCGGATCGGGGATGTAGCAGTCGCCGTAGCCGTCGGTGCTGCCGGCCGGCTGGCCGAGCTGCCCCGCCTTGACGCCGTAACGGTGCCAACCCGGGCCGGAGGCGGTCTGGCTTTCCAGCACCGAGTCGACCACCGGCAGCGATTCCTGCACGGCGGGGTCATCGGGAGCGAGCTCGCCCAGCCGGGTCAGTTCGAGGAAGCTCGCGTCGATCACGTCGCGCTGGTCGACGTTGGTCAGGCCGCCGTTGCCCAGGTTGTAGGTCTCGGTCACGTTGGGGTTCCCGGTCGGGGACAGCCGGATGAAGTAGCGGCTGGCGTAAGGACCGGTGGTGGTCACCGTCCACCGTTCGACGTTGCGCTGGTAGTAGTCGGCGGTGGCCAGGTACAGGCGCGCGCGGGCCGGGTCGCCGGCGGCCTGGGCCAGGTGAGACGCGGCGACCAGGCCGGCGATCTCGGCGGCGATGTCGGCCGGGGAGAAGCCGGGGTGTTCCTCCCAGCGTTCCGCGCCGTAGGCCGGGCCGTGGTCGACGATGAAGTCGGCGTCCGGGCGGATGTGGTCNNAGCAGCGAGTCACGCGGGAAGCTGCCGTCCGGCTGCTGGGTCCGGTCGTACAGGAACTGAACCATGGCGCGGGCGCTGGCCACGTCGCCGTCGGCGAGCAACCCGGTGAAGGTCTCGTAGCTGTCCCGGGCGAACACCTCCCGGTAGGTCCACCCCGGGTGTGTCGTGGTGGCCGGGACCGACTGGCCCCAGGGGTCGGTCGGCGAGGCGACGAAGGCGCCCGGGTAGGTCTTGTCCTCATCCGCCTTCAGTACGTTGGCGGACAGCCAGTACTGGCTTCGCATCGCGGCGTCCGCGGCGGCGGACAGTCCCGGCAGCGAGGCCGGCGGCTGGCGCAGCGTGCTGTCGTAGCCGCGCCATCCCGCGAGGTAGCGATCGAGCGTGTTCCCGAACGGCTGGAGGACGGGCCGTTCGGCCGAATTAATAGCGGTTACGGCGGTGGACCCGAAACCCAGCGCCAGGGTGAACGGCGTTCCGGGTGTCGCGTTGACCAGCGCGGTCAGGGTGACGTTGCCGTCGTCAGCCGACTGGTACTGGCTGGTCAGCGCGTGGCTGGCGTCGAGCTGGCTGAGGCCGTCGCTGGGGGTGCCGGCGAACCCGGCGGATTCGGCGAGGAACGGCTTGCTCGCGGCCAGTGCCCCGTAGACGGTCGCCGCGAACGGTCCCGGGCCGGTCGCGGGCTCGGTGTCGGTGGCCACCAGCGCGGTCGTGGTTTTATCGACTTCGGCGTTGTTGGCGCCGGCGTTGGATGATCCGCCGCCGCCGGTATTGTCGATGTGGGGGTTGTAGCGGACGTACACCTT
>PLIQ01000427.1:0-5406 GCA_003140115.1 Actinomycetota bacterium
AACTACTGGGGCTACAACACCATCGGATTCCTGGCCCCGCACAACCGGTACTCCTCGGCCGGGCAGCGCGGCGGGCAGGTCAGCGAGTTCAAGACGATGGTCAAGGCGCTCCACGAGGCCGGTATCGAGGTCATCCTGGACGTGGTGTACAACCACACCGCCGAGGGCGACCATATGGGACCGACGCTGTCCTTCCGCGGCATCGACAACAGCGCCTACTACCGGCTCGACAGCTCCGAGCGATGGCGGTATCTGGACTACACCGGCTGCGGGAACAGCCTGAATGCCCGTCACCCGCACGCGCTGCAGCTGGTCATGGACTCGTTGCGGTACTGGGTCCTGGAGATGCACGTCGACGGGTTCCGGTTCGACCTGGCCGCCGCACTGGCCCGCGGGCTACACGACGTGGACCGGCTGTCCACGTTCTTCGACCTGGTCCAGCAGGATCCAGTGGTCTCCCAGGTCAAGTTGATCGCCGAGCCGTGGGACGTCGGCGAGGGTGGTTACCAGGTGGGCAACTTCCCGCCGTTGTGGACCGAGTGGAACGGGAAGTACCGCGACACGGTTCGGGACTTCTGGCGCGGCCGCCCCGAGGCCATTGGCGAGTTCGCGTCCCGGCTCACCGGATCCAGTGACCTGTACGCGACCAGCGGACGACGCCCGGCCGCGTCGATCAACTTCGTCACCTGTCACGACGGGTTCACCCTGCAAGATTTGGTCAGCTACAACCACAAGCACAACCAGGCCAACGGCGAGGGCAACCGGGACGGCACCGACGACAACCGGTCCTGGAACTGCGGCGTCGAGGGCCCGTCGGACGACCCCGCGGTCATCGGGCTCCGGGCCAGGCAGAAGCGGAACCTCCTGGTCACCTTGTTCCTGTCCCAGGGCGTCCCGATGCTGGCGGCGGGCGATGAGATGGGCCGGACCCAGGGCGGCAACAACAACGCCTACTGCCAGGACAATGAGATGTCCTGGCTGGACTGGAGCCTGGCCGACACCGAGCGGGACCTGCTGCAGTTCACCGAGACCCTGGCCGGGCTGCGCCGCGACCACCCGGTGTTCCGGCGGCGCCGGTTCTTCCGCGGCCGACGGGCACCGGACGACGAGGCCAGCGACATCAGCTGGCTGACCCCGGGCGGCCAGGAAATGACCCATGACGATTGGGGCACGGGCTACGCCCAGTCGCTCGCCGCCCTGCTGAACGGCGAGGCGATCAGCGAACCCGATCCGCGGGGCGGGAGAATAGTGGACGCCAAGTTCCTCCTGCTGTTCAACGCAGACCGCGATCCGCTCACGTTCACCCTGCCCGAGGCCAGCGTGGCGCCCGGCTGGGAGGTCGTGATCGACACCAGCGCAGCGGAGGCCAGCGACGATGAGGACGGAGCCACCTTGATGCCCAAGAGTGAAGTCGAGGTCGGCGTCCGGGCGGCCGTCGTGCTGCGGTCCACGGACTGACCATGCGCCAGATCTTCGCCTCCTCCGATCTCGGCGAGTCCGACCTGGCCGCCCTGTACGCCTACCCGTCCGGGCCGTGGCTGCGGGCCAACATGGTGTCCAGCGCGGACGGCGCCGGGGCCCTCGCCAACCTCACCTCGGGCCTGTCCTCGGAGGCCGACCGGCGCCTGTTCGCGCTGCTCCGCACGCTGGCCGACGTGATCGTGGTAGGCGCTGCGACAGTCCGCGCCGAGAAATACAAGCCGGTGCGCCAGCATGAGCTCTGGCCAGACCTGCGGCCGGGCCGACCCCCGACCCCGCCGATCGCGGTGGTTACCGCGCGGCTCGACCTCGAGCCGTCCAGCCCCCTCATCGACTCGGCCCCGCCATCGGCCCGCACGATCGTCATCACCACCGCGCAGGCCCCGGCCGACCGCCGCGCCGCCCTGGAAGAGCGGGCCGACGTGATCGTGGCCGGGCAGGAAACCGTCGACCTGAAGGCGGCTGTCAGCGCGCTGGCCGAGCGCGGCCACCGCCGGATGCTCGCCGAGGGCGGCCCGCACCTGCTGGCCCAGATCGCCGCGGCGGGCCTGCTGGACGAGCTGTGCCTGACCATCAGCCCGCTGCTAGCCGGCCCGGGCGCGGGCCGGATCGTGGCCGGCGCGCAGCCCGCCGCCTCGGCGCAGCCGCTCACCCTGGCCCACGTCTTGCAGGACAACGGCTTCCTGTTCTGCCGGTACACCAGAAAAGAGCATTGATCCGAACGGCCGTGGTGCCTGCCCACAGCACAGCCCAGGCCGCTCCGGGGCCTGAGGCGTAGCATGGTAGAACGTGCAGAGCGGGGCCTGGATGCAGGAGGCTGCGATGAGACTGCGAGCGCAGCGGCGGAACCTGGTGGTATGGAGCCAGTCCCGGGGCACGTACCGGGCCTCGCGGGTCACGCGACCCGCCCGGGCCAGGCGGATCCGCAGGTGGATCCGGATCGGGATGCTGCTCACCGTCCTGCGCCTGCTGCCGCTGGCCCGCGCGGTGCGCGGCCGCTGGCGGCCCTTGCTGGCCGGGACGGTCCTCACGGCGGCCGGGGTCATGCTGCGCGGCAGCACGGTCGGCAGCGTGGTTCTGCTGCCCGGGCTCCTGCTGCTGCTGTCCGCGCCGCTGATCCCGGGCACTCCTGAGACGGACCGCATGCAGCGCTCGGAGCTGGAGCGTGAGCTGGCCGTCTACACCACCTCGGCCCAGCGGTTCGATCTTGAAGCGACGCTGGACCAGTACCCGGACGACGTCACGCACGAGCTACGTGACATCCTCGCGGGCCAGGCCACAGGCCAGCGCGAAAAGCGGTTCCCGGCTATCGGACGGTTCTGAGGTAACGGGTTGACGCCCGCGGGCTAGTTCCGTCTGGCCGTACGCCCGTTGGACTGGCACGTTAGCCTGGCCTCTGGAAGGTCTAGTCACCGCCTGCCGGGACAACCAGGGAGACTGCAATGCCGCTGCACACCAAGGTGCACGAGCCCGCCCAGGACGAAGAACTCGAGATCAACCCCATTTACTTCCGCGAGAAGAGCTGTGCCATCCCTCGGTACAAATTGCCGGAGCACGGGGTATTGCCGCGCACTGCGTTGCAGGTCGTGCGGGACGAGCTCATCCTCGACGGTAACGCCAGGCTCAACCTGGCCACGTTCGTCACGACCTGGATGGAGCCCGAGGCCGAGTTGCTGATGGCCGAAACCGCGGCCAAGAACATGATCGACAAGGATGAGTACCCGCAGACCGCGGAGCTCGAGCGGCGCTGCGTGAATATCCTGAGCTACCTGTGGAACGCGCCGAAAAACAGCCAGGCGACCGGCTGCTCGACCACCGGGTCGAGCGAGGCCTGCATGCTGGGCGGGATGGCGCTGCTGTGGCGGTGGCGGGCTCGGCGCCAGGCGGCCGGACTGGATACCTCCAAGCCCAACCTGGTGATGGGCTCGAACGTACAGGTCTGCTGGGAGAAGTTCTGCCGCTACTGGCAGGTCGAGCCCCACTATGTGCCCATGGTGCCGGGACGGCTGCATCTGGGCCCGGCCGAAGCCGCGGCTAAGTGCGACGAGAACACGATCGGCGTGGTCGCGATCATGGGCTCGACCATGGATGGCAGCTACGAGCCAGTGCTAGAGATCAGCCAAGCCCTGGACCGGCTGCAGGTCGAGCGAGGCTGGGACGTCCCGGTGCATGTAGACGGAGCCTCGGGCGGGTTCGTCGCCCCGTTTCTGCACCAGGACCTGGAGTGGGACTTCCGGGTGCCGCGGGTCGCCTCCATCAACAGCTCGGGACACAAGTACGGCCTGGTATATCCCGGGGTGGGCTGGGTCATCTGGCGGACCCCGGACGCGCTGCCGGAGGACCTGATCTTCAAGGTGAACTACCTGGGCGGCGAAATGCCCACCTTCGCGCTCAACTTCTCCCGGCCCGGCGCGCAGGTCGCCGCGCAGTACTACAACTTTCTCCGGCTGGGCTGGCAGGGCTACCGGCATGTCCAGCAGACCTGCCAGGACATCGCGATGTACCTGTCAAGCGAGGTCGCCAAGATGGGCCCGTTCGAGTTGCTCACCGACGGCAGCGAGCTTCCGGTGTTCGCGTTCAAGCTGCGCGAGGACGTCACGGGCTACTCGGTGTTCGACCTGTCCGAGCGGCTCCGCCAGCGCGGCTGGCAGGTGCCGGCGTACACCTTCCCCGAGGACATGACCGACACCGCGGTGATGCGGATCGTGATCCGGAACGGGTTCAGCATGGACCTGGGCAACCTGCTGCTAGACGACATGCGGTTGCAGGTGCGCATCCTGGAGCACCACCCGCAGACCCAGCCGCCGCCCGAGGTCCAGGCCTTGCGCCAGTCCTTCAAGCACTGAGCCGAGGCCTCAGTTCGGGTGCCTCAGGACGCCGGCGAGACGCTGACCGACGGCGATCCGCTCGGCGTCGGCGAGACGCTGACCGACGGCGACGCGGTCGGTGCGGGTGCTGAGCTCACGGTCGGGGATGCCGATGGGGACATGGCCGGCGACGTCGTCGCGGTCATGCTGGCAGCGGGGACTGCCGATATGGACGGGGCGGCAGCAGGTGACGTGCTCGGCGCCGACGTCGCCGGCGCGGAGGTGGTGGGCGAGGTTACCGGCCCGGACACAGCCTGCCCAGAGTGCGCGCCATGCGTCTGCTGCCCGCGGTCGACGCCGCCAGCAGCCCCATGACCATTGAGGCGATCGTGAGCGGCCGGGCCAGCCGCCGCCGACGGTGCTCGTGCCGCCCTGACGGACCGGGAGCCGGCCGGGAGACCGGCGATAGCCTCGCGGACGTGACGGTCCGCGATGGGTCCTGGCGGTCCGGAAGCTCGAGGAGCGTGCGGGAGGCAGGCTCGGGTATCCAGCGCTCGGTCGGTGGCACGGCCGCTGCGTCCGCCGCGAACATCAGGTCACGGGCGGTAGGCCGCTGGCCGGGGTCCTTGGTCAGGCAGCGCTGGATCAGCCCGCGTACCTCCGCGGGCACGCGGTCCAGGTTCACCTGGCGATAGACCGCGCGGTAGGCCAGCGTAGGTGCCGATCCGCTTCCGAACGGCGCTTCGCCGGTAGCGGCGAAGGCGAGAACGGCGCCCAGGCTGAAGATGTCGCTCGGGGAGCCGACTTCCCGGCCTTCGACCTGCTCAGGGGACATGTAACCAGGCGAGCCGACCAGCAGCCCGGTCCGCGTCAGCGGACTGGTCTCGGCCGCGACCGAGATGCCGAAATCGATAACCCGCGGCCCGTCGTGGGCCAGCAGCACGTTCGACGGCTTCAGATCCCGGTGCACCACTCCGGCTGCGTGAATGGCGCACAAGCCCTCCGCCAGCCCGGCCGCGAGTCGCAGCACCATCGGCACGGCCAGCGGACCGCGTTCCGTCACCGCGTCAGCCAGCGACGGCCCGGTCACATAGGCCGTGGCCAGCCAGGGCACCGCGCT
>PLIQ01000427.1:5432-5701 GCA_003140115.1 Actinomycetota bacterium
GCCACCGGAGCCCAGTATCCCGCGGAGCCGGTACGGCCCGATCCGCCCCGGGTCGTCAGGCTGCAGTTCCTGCCACATGATCATCCCGTCCTCAGCTCAATCAATGGGATGCTGGCGCGTCACGAATCCCGCGCCGCTGCATCTACGATGGCGACCAGGGCGGGGTGGTTCGTCGGGGGGTGTGGGGGAAACTCAGGGGGGTGGCCCGTTTCTCCCCCAGGCCCACCCCCATACAAAACCCCCAACCCCAACCAGGACGGGACCCCCAA
>PLIQ01000498.1 GCA_003140115.1 Actinomycetota bacterium
AGGTCGATGTGCGCCATGTAGAAGTCAGGGTTAGCGCTGTCGAAGACAACTACCTGGACTTGGGCGTCGGATTCCAGCCGGTCGACGAGGGCGGTCAGGCCCGCGATGATCTCGGCGTCGTGCAGGTTGACCGGCGGGTTGTCGAAGGTGACCCGCCAGTAGGCGGGGCTGTGCTGGCGGACGCGGACCGGCGATGCGGTGCTGGTCATCGGAATGGCTCCTCTTCCTAAGCGGCCGGCGGTGCACGGCCTCGGAGTGGTGGCTGGACGGCAGGTGGCGGGCGGGCGCCGCGCGGCGGGAAGGACGGGTGTCCGTGCCCGCCACCTGCTCAGGATCAGCCGGTGGCCAGGGCGGCGGCGATGATGACGCTGGTCACCGCGCCGGGGTCGGAGATCAGGGATAGGTGCCCGGCGTTGACCTCGGTGATGTGCGCGCCGGCCCGCTTGGACATGAATATCTGCTCGGCTGGCGGGATCACGTGGTCGGCCGTGCCGATCAGCGACCAGGACGGGATCGTCAGCCAGGCGGGAACGCCGGAAGGGTCTGATCCGGCGCTGTAGGCGATGGGCTGCTGGGTGGCGGCCAGGACGGCTGCCGTGCTGGCGGGCAGGCCGTTGGCGAAGCACTGGGCGAACCCTGGGTAGGGCAGGTCCGGGCCGGTCTTGAGATAGGTGTCGAAGTCATTTGCCGGCGCCCCTGGGTAGGGCACGCCGATAAAGGCGTTGGCCGAGGCCAGGCAGGAGCCTGGCTGCGCGCCGGTCAGTCCGAACGCGGTGTCGCCCTGGGCGGGGATGTAGGCATCGACGTAGACCAGGGCCTTCACGTCCGGGTTGCCCGTGGCGGCATTGGTGATGACCATCCCGCCGTAGGAGTGCCCGGCCAGGATGATCGGCCCGCTGATGGTCTTGAGGAAGTCAGCCAAGGTGGCGGAGTCGTAGGCCAGGCCGCGCAGCGGGTTGGGCGGGGCGTCGACGGTGTAGCCGGCGCGCTGCAGCCGCCGGATGACCGCGTCCCAGCTGGAGGGGTCCGCCCAGGCGCCGTGCTCGAGCACGATCGTTGGCCTGGGGCCGCCTCCGCCGGCGGTGGTGGTCGTGGCCCCCGCCGAGGGGAGCTGGCTTGCCGTCACGGCAAGTCCTGTGATGGCGAGGATGACGGCTATCATCACCAGGCGTAGCCTGGCCGGGTGGGGGATTCGGGCTATGTCCATGGGTCTTCCTCTCGGAGGATGGAGCGAGCTGGTATGTGGCCTGGCCAGGTGCTGACGGCGCCGCCGCGCCGCGCGGTTACCGGAGATGGGTTCTGGCTGCTGGTGTTCGCGGCCGACAGGGCTAGACGAATCGCTGGATGAAGTTCAGGCAGGTTTGGGCGACTTCCTGCCATCCGCTGTCGATGGTGAGCGAGTGCCCGCGGTCGGGGATCTCGGCGATTTCGGTGACGCCTGGGTTTTCGCTTTGCTCCTTGTAGGTTGCGCTGGCGATCGCCCAGGGAACCTGGTGGTCTTTCTCGCCGCCGATGATCAGCATGGGCCCGCGGTCGGGGTTCTTCTTGTCGGCCTTGGCCTCGGTGCGGGGGTTGAAGTTGGCGAAGGCAGCCTGGAAGATCGGTATGCCGGAGCCCGCCACGTGATACTGCTCATACAGCTGCCGGGCTTCGTCCTCGCTGACGGCGTTGCCGAAGCCGTAGCGGAACTGCTCGAAGGTCAGCGCCACTGCCCGGTGCCGGTTGGCGGGGTTCGTGAGCACCGCGGCCGAGGACTTGATCGCTGCGGGCGGCAGCGGCAGGACGCCGCGCGAGGGTGCCGGGTCGACAGCTACGGTGGCGGCGGACAGCCCGCGGCCGGCCAGGATCTGGGCGAGCAGCCCGCCGAAGGAATGGCCGATGACGGCGGGCTTAGTGTCGAGTTGCTCGATGATGGCCTGCTGGTAGGCGGCGATGTCGCCGATGGTCTTGCCGGCGAACACGCTGGGGTCCTTGCGGGCCAGCTCGACGGTGGGCGGGTCGTCCGGCCAGCTCGGGGTGACTGCGCTGTAGCCGGCGTCCTCGAAGAACGGGCCCCAGTGGTTCCAGCTGCTGTCAAGCAGCCACAGGCCGTGCACGAAGACGACGGGCTGCCTGCCTGACGCGTTAGCCTTGGCGACCTTGTCCAGGTCGGCTGCGCTGGGCGAGTACTGGTGTGCCATGACGTGTGCTCCTTACGGGATGATGCCGGGACGGCAGGCGTCTCAGCTGGCGATGAAAGACAGCAGGTCAGCGTTGAACTCCTGCTGGTAAGCGCCGCACAGGCCGTGCGGAGCGCCTGGGTAGACCTTCAGGGCCGGGTTGGCCAGGATCTGAGCTGACTTGATGGCCGCCGCCTGGATCGGTACGATCTGGTCGTCGTCGCCGTGGGCGACGAATACCGGAATGCGGATGCGCTTGAGATCGCCGGTCAGGTCGGTCTCGGAGAAGGCCTTGACGCAGTCCAGCGCGCCTTTGAGGCCGGCCTGCATGCCCATCAGCCAGAACCAGTCGCGGATCCCCGCCGATACGGTCGACCCTGGCCGGTTGGCGCCGTAGAAGGATGCGCTCAGGTCCTGGTAGAACTGCGACCGGTCAGCTGCCACACCTGCCCGGATCGCGTCGAAGGCCTCGATCGGTGTCCCCTCCGGGTTGGCGTCTGTCCGCAGCATCAAGGGCGCGACCGCGCCGACGAGCACGGCCTTGGCGATCCGGGCGGTTCCGTAGCTGCCCATGTAGCGGGTGATCTCGCCGCCGCCGGCCGAGTGGCCCACCAGGATCACCTCGGTGAGCCGCAGTGCCTCGATCAGCTCGGCGAGGTCGCTGGCGTAGGTGTCCATGTCATTGCCGTGCCATGTCTGCGTAGAGCGCCCGTGCCCGCGGCGATCATGGGCGATGGCCCGGAAGCCGTGAGAAGCGACGAGGTTCGCCTGGACATCCCACGAGTCAGCGTTCAGCGGCCAGCCGTGGCTGAACACGACCGGCTGGCCGGATGCCCAGTCCTTATAGAAGATGTGAGTGCCGTCTTTCACGGTGAAGCTAGGCATGGTTACCCGGTCTCTCCTTCTGGGAATCGGCGGCATAGGCATTTCCAGCGCCGGGCGCCGAGG
>PLIQ01000494.1 GCA_003140115.1 Actinomycetota bacterium
GAACATTGGTGCCGCTGCGGTCCTGGCCGGGGTGGGGCTGCGGAGGTCTGCGGGGCGGCTGGGGTCTGCGGGGTCACCAAGCGCGCGGAAGCGAACCTGGCGACGCCATGATGCACGCGCGATCCGGGCATGGTGGCACCCCGATCCCCAAGACCGGGCCGGTGGCGCACGCGCCCCACCCACGGCGCACAACCCGATGGGGCGCGAGGCACCCTGGCCCCGCAAGTTGGGGCCGGTGGCGCACGTACCCCGCTTGGGGTGCCCAGCTGCTGGCTGCGGGAGCGGCGGCCGGTGGGCGCTGTGGTGGGCTTACTGGTCAGTAGATAGGCTGGAACGCGACCCGGACGGAAGGTTGTGCTCCATGGATTTCGCTTTCGACGACCGGACACAGGACCTGCGCGAACGTCTGCTCGGGTTCATGGACGAGCAGGTGTACCCGGCCGAGCCGGTGTTCACGGCGCAGGAGGAGGCAGCCGAGGCCGCCGGCCGCGGCTGGGAGCGGGTGCCCGTCACCGCGGACCTGAAGGCCGAGGCGCGCCGCCGCGGGCTGTGGAATCTCTTCCTGACCGGCAAGGCCGCCAAGGCGGTCGGCTCGCTGGACCCGGAGATCCTGCCCGACCCGCCGCTGACCAACCTGCAGTACGCGCCGCTGGCCGAGATCACCGGCTGGAGCCCCGCGCTGGCGCCCGAGGCACTGAACTGCGCCGCGCCGGACACCGGCAACATGGAACTGCTCGCCGAGTTCGGCTCGCCGGACCAGCAGGAACGCTGGCTGCGCCCGTTGCTCGAGGGGACGATCAGGTCGGCGTTCTGCATGACCGAGCCCGCCGTCGCGTCCAGCGACGCGTCGAACATCGCCACCACGATCAGCGGCACCAGGGACGGCTACGCGATCAACGGCCGCAAATGGTGGTCATCTGGTGCGCTCAGCTCGGACTGCAAGGTCTTCATCGTGATGGGCGTGACCGGCGAGGCCGCCGGCGGTCACCGGCGGCACGCCATGATCCTGGTCCCCTCCGATGCCCCCGGGGTCCAGGTCAGGCGGGGCATGCGGGTGTTCGGCTACACCGACGGGACGCATGGCGGCCACGCCGAGATCGACTTCACCGACGTGCACGTCCCCCGCGAGAACCTCATCGCCGGCGAGGGCGACGGGTTCGCCATCGCGCAGGCGCGGCTGGGACCGGGGCGCATCCACCACTGCATGCGGCAGATCGGCGCCGCCGAGCGGGCCCTGGAGCTCATGTGCCAGCGCGTCCTGGACCGGACCGCGTTCGGCAAGCCGCTGGCCGAGCAGGGCGTCATCCAGGACTGGATCGCCGAGTCCCGGGTCCGGATCGAGCAGGCCCGGCTGCTCGTGCTCAAGACCGCGTGGCTGATGGACACCGTGGGCAACAAGGGCGCGCACACCGAGATCCAGGCGATCAAGATCGTGACCCCCGCCATGGCCGAGTGGGTCATCGACAAGGCGATCCAGGCTCACGGCGGGGGAGGGGTGAGTCAGGAGTTCCCGCTGGCCCACCTGTGGGCGAGCGCGCGTTCGCTGCGGTTCGCCGACGGCCCCGACGAGGTACACAAGAGGTCGCTGGCCCGCCGCGAGCTGAGGAAGACGGCAGCGCGCACCACGGCCGGTCCGGAATAAAGAAACTGCAGCACGTGCCACGGCCCGTTCGGGACAAAGAACGGGACAAAGAAGGAGACACTCAGTGACACAGACAGTCGCGATCGTGACGGGTTCGGCCCGTGGCATCGGTGCCGCGACGGCGCGCAGGCTGGCCGCGGACGGGATGGCCGTCGGGGTCCTCGACCTGGACGAGGCCGGCTGTGCCGGGACCGTGAAGGAGATCGCCGACGCCGGCGGGCGTGCGGTCGCGGTGGGCGCCGACGTCAGCCAGCGGGACCAGGTCGACGCCGCGGTCGAGCGGGTGGCCAGCGAGTTCGGCGGGCCTACCGTGCTGGTCAACAACGCCGGCGTGATCCGCGACAACCTGCTGTTCAAGATGACCGACGACGACTGGGATACGGTGCTCGGGGTGCACCTGCGCGGGGCGTTCCTGATGAGCCGCGCGGTGCAGAAGTACATGGTTGAGCAACATTACGGGCGCATCGTCAACCTGTCCTCGTCGTCCGCGCTCGGCAACCGCGGCCAGGTCAACTACTCCGCGGCCAAGGCCGGCATGCAAGGTTTCACCAAGACGCTCGCGATCGAGCTCGGGCCGTTCGGAGTCACGGCGAACGCGGTCGCGCCGGGCTTCATCGCCACCGACATGACCGCGGCCACCGCGGCCCGGATCGGCGTCTCCTTCGAGGACTTCCAGAAGGCCAGGGCCCAGGAGATACCGGTGCGCCGGGTGGGGCAGCCCGCCGACGTGGCGAACGTGATCTCCTTCCTGGCCAGCGAGGGCGCGGGCTTCGTGTCCGGGCAGATCGTCTACGTGGCCGGCGGTCCTCTCTGCTAACCGTAAGGAAACTGTGCTAAGGAAGACACTGTGCTTAGGACAACACCGTGCTGACGCCCGAAGAGCTCCGCGAGCGGGTCCGCGCGTTCCTGACGGAGCATGACCCGCGCGAGATGGCCAAGCAGGACTTCCTGAACGCCCGGTTCGACGCGGGCCTGGCCTGGGTGCACTACCCCGAGGGGCTGGGCGGGCTGGGCCTGTCGCGCTCGCTGCAGCAGATCGTCGACGCCGAGTTCGCCGCGGTCGGCTCCCCGGGCCACGACGCCGAACGCAACGCGATCGGCCTGGGCATGGCCGCGCCGACCATCCTCGCCTACGGCACTGACGAGCAGCAGAAACGCTGGCTGCGCGAGCTCTGGACGGGCCGGGAGATCTGGTGCCAGCTGTTCAGCGAGCCCGGCGCGGGCAGCGACCTGGCCGCGCTGGCCACCCGGGCCGTGCGGGACGGTGACCACTGGGTGGCCACCGGTCAGAAGGTGTGGACCTCGCTGGCGCAGGTGGCCAGGCGCGGGCTGCTACTCGCGCGCTCCGATCCCGACGTGCCGAAGCACCAGGGTCTGACCTACTTCTCAGTGGACATGACCGACCCCGGCGTGGAGGTCCGCCCGCTGCGGCAGATCACCGGCGAGGCCGAGTTCAACGAGGTGTTCCTGACCGAGGTGCGGATCCCCGATGCCGACCGGATCGGCCCGGTCGGCGAGGGCTGGAAGGTGGCCAACGCCACGCTGATGAGCGAGCGGGTCAACATCGGCGCCTCCCAGGCCGCGCCCCGCGAGTCCGGCGCCATCGGCCCGGTCGCCGCCACCTGGCGGAACCGCCCCGAGCTGCGTACCCCCGGCCTGCACGACCGGCTGCTCAAGCTCTGGACCGAGGCCGAGGTGGCCCGGCTGGCCGCGGAGCGGATGCGCCAGCAACTGGCGGCGGGCAAGCCCGGCCCTGAGGGTTCGGCCGCCAAACTGGTCTTCGCCCGGCTGAACCAGGAGATCTCCGGATTCGACGTCGAGCTCAATGCCGGTGACGGCCTGCGCTACGACGAGTGGACCATGCGCCGCCCGGAGCACTCCACCTTCTTCGGCCGCGGGCCCGGCTACCGGTACCTGCGCGCGCGCGGCAACTCCATCGAGGGCGGCACCTCGGAGATCCTGCGCAACATCATCGCCGAGCGCGTCCTTGGCCTGCCGCCCGAGCCGCGCGTCGACAAGGACATCCCATGGAAGGACCTGCCGCGATGAGCGATAAGGCGGACCTCCCCGATCTCCTTTACTCAGATACCGAACGGGCCCTGGCGGACAGCCTCAGCTCCCTGCTCGCCGACCGTGGCAGCCTGGACAAGGTGCTGGCCCGCACCGAGTCGGCCGAGACCTACGACGACGGCCTATGGCAGACCGTCGCCGGCGACCTGGGCCTGGCCGGGCTGCTCATCCCGGAGCGCGACGGCGGCGCCGGCGCCTCGTACCGCGAGGTGTGCTCGGCCGCCGAGGCGCTGGGCAGTTCGGTCGCCCCGGTTCCGTTTCTCGGCAGCGCCGTCGTCGCCACCGCCGCACTGCTGAGCGTGGCGTCCGGTGTCCCGGATCTGCTGCGCCGGATGGCGGACGGCAGCGTGACCGCGACCCTGGCCGTGCCGTTCGCCGGCGCGCCGGGCGGCCCGTTCCCGGCCTCGGTCCGGGTGGCGGGGCCCAAGCCCGGCGACGCCCAGACCGGGATCGCGCGGCTGCGCGGGACGGTCCGCGGGGTCGCCGACGCGCTGCCCGCCACCGTGCTGCTGGTCCCGGCCGACGGCGTGCCGCAGGCCCTGTACCTGGTCGACATGTCGGACCCCGGCGTGGCCAAGGCGCCGGTCGTGTCGCTGGACATGACCCGGCAGCTGTGCGACCTGTCCTTCGACGACGCCCCCGGCCGGCTGATCGCGTCCGGCGCGGCCGCCTCGCAGGCGGTCGACGCGGCGCTGACCGCGGGCGCGGGCGTGCTAGCCGCCGAGCAGGTCGGGGTGGCGCAGCGTTGCCTGGACATGACGCTGGCCTACGTGAAGGAACGTCGTCAGTTCGCCCGGCCGGTCGGGTCGTTCCAGGCGCTCAAGCACCGGCTGGCCGACGTCTGGGTCGCGGTCAGCCAGGCTCGCGCGGCGTCCCGGTACGCGGCGGCCTGCCTGGCCTCCGGCGACCCGGACGCCAAGGTCGCGGTGGCGATCGCCAAGGCGTACTGCTCGGAGGCCGCCGTCCACGCCGCGCAGGAGTGCGTGCAGTTGCACGGCGGCATCGGTTTCACCTGGGAACACCCCGCGCACTTGTACCTCAAGCGGGCCAAGGCGGATTCCGTCGGCTTCGGCACCCCCGACGCGCACCGGGCCGCGCTCGCCCCGCTGATCAACCTGCCCGCGTCCTGACCGTGGACGCCGTGACCGGTGTGGTGATCCCCGACGAGGCCGAACTGCGACGCCGGGTCGGCCGTCTTTCGCTGGAACGGAAGGTCCGGCTGCTGACCGGGGCCGACTTCTGGGCGCTGTACTCCGAACCGGCGGCTGGGCTGCGCCGGCTCGTGACGTCCGACGGGCCGGCCGGGGTCCGCGGCGAGTCCTGGGACGAGCGGGACAGCTCCGCGAACGTGCCGTCGGCGACGGCGCTGGCCGCCACGTGGGACACCGGACGGGTCGAGGCGGTCGGCGCGCTGCTCGCCCGCGAGGCGCGACGCAAAGGCGTCGACGTCCTGCTCGCCCCCACCGTGAACCTGCACCGGACCCCGTACGGGGGCCGGAGCTTCGAGTGCTTCTCCGAGGACCCGCTGCTGACCGCGCGGATCGGCGGGGCCTACGTCCGGGGCCTGCAGCGCTGCGGTGTCGGCGCCACGGTCAAGCACTTCGTCGGCAACGACTCCGAGACGCAGCGGATGACGGTCGACGTCCGCATCGACGACCGGACCCTACGGGAGCTATACCTGGCGCCGTTCGAAGCCATCGTCCGGGACGAGGGCGCCTGGGCGGTGATGGCTTCCTACAACGGGGTCAACGGGTCGCCGATGACCGAGAGCCCGCTGCTGCGCGACATCCTGGATGGCGAGTGGGGCTACGACGGCCTGGTGATGTCGGACTGGACCGCCACCCACACCACCGAGGCCGCCGCCCGGGCCGCCCTCGACCTAGCCATGCCCGGACCCGCCAGCGTGTACGGTCCCTGGGGCGAGGCGCTGGTCGACGCGGTCGGGAAGGGCGCGGTGGAGGAGGCGCTCATCGACGACAAGGTGGTCCGCATCCTCCGCCTGGCCGCGCGGGTCGGCGCCCTGGCTGACGGCCCCGCCCCGGTTGAGCTGGCCCTCGAAGCACCGGATTCGGTGGCGGTCGCTCAGGAGCTGCGAGCCGCCGCGGCGGCCGGCTTCGTACTGGCCCGCAACGACGGCCTCCTGCCGCTGCCGCGGTCCAGCCCCGGGGAGGGAACAGGGTTCGGCCGGCGGCTGCGCGTGGCCGTCATCGGGCCGAACGCCGAGGTCGCACGCACCATGGGCGGCGGCAGCGCCACGGTGTTCCCGCCCTACACGATCTCGCCGCTGGAAGGCCTGCGTACCGCCGGTCTGCACGTGACGTACGCGCTGGGCGTGACCTCGGACCTGCGCGGCGGGGTGGCCCGGGCTCCCTGGCTGCTGCGGCCGGACCAGAGCGCGGACCCCGGCACCGGCGCCGAGGTCCGCTTCCTGTCCGAAACCGGCGAGCTAGCCGGGTCGGAGCTGCGCGACGGAGCCACGTTCACCTGGCTGAGCGGCTTCGCGACGTCCGGCATCACCGAGCCGGTGGCCCGGCTGGAGGTCCGCTGCGTGATCCGGGCCACCGCGGGCGGCGAATACCGGCTGGGCGTCTCCGGCCTCGGCCGCTACCGCCTGCTGGTCGACGGCGCGGAGGTCTTCGACGCCACCTTGGCCCTGGCCGACGGCGCGGACATCGCCGAGGCCCTGATGCGGCCGCCCCAGCAGCTGACCCCGGTCCAGCTGGCCGAAGGCCAGTCGGTCGACGTGGTGGTGGAGCACGACGTGGCCTCCTCGCCGTTCGCCGGGCTCGGCACGTTCGTGCAGCTCAACCTCGTAACGCCACACGGCACCGACGACGAGGAGATCGCGGCGGCGGTCGCCCTGGCCGCCGCCAGCGACGCGGCCGTGGTGGTGGTCGGCACCACCGCCGAGGTGGAGAGCGAGGGCTTCGACCGCACCACGCTGGCGCTGCCGGGCCGTCAGGATGAGCTGGTCCGTCAGGTTCTCGCGGCTAATCCCCGGACCGTGGTGGTGGTGAACTCGGGCGCCCCGGTCCTGCTGCCGTGGGCCCAGGACGCGGCGGCGGTGCTGCTGTCCTGGTTCGGCGGCCAGGAGTACGGCAACGCGCTGGCCGACGTGCTGCTCGGCGACGTCGAGCCCGGCGGGCGGCTGCCCGTGACGTGGCCCGCCACCGAGGAAGGCCTGCCGTCCACCCAGCCCGTCGACGGCGTACTGACCTACCACGAGGGCCTGTTCATCGGCTACCGCGCATATGACCGCGACGGCCGGGAACCGCTGTTCCCGTTCGGCCACGGCACCGGCTACACCACCTGGGCCCATGAGTCGGTCACGCTGGACCAGGCCCCGGCGGGCGCTGCGGGCGTCGCGGTCTGCGTCCAGGTGCGGAACACCGGCTCGCGCCGGGGCCGCGAGGTCATCCAGGTCTACGCCTCCCGGCCGGACTCGGCGATCGAGCGCCCGGCCAAGTGGCTGGCCGGCTTCGCCACCGTCGACGCGGACCCCGGTGAGACGGTCACGGCCGGCGTCCTGATCCCCGAGCGCGCCTTCCAGCACTGGACCGGCGACGGCTGGTCCACCGAACCCGGCTCGTTCGTCCTGTCCGCTGGCCCCTCCTCCGCCTCGCTCCCGCTCACCGCCACGATCGAGCTCGGCTAAGGGGCCATCGTCGGCCAGCGTTTCCGCGGCGACGCCTTGTGAATTCTTTCACAAGGCGCGTATGCCCGCCGGGTCCGGCTATCGGGTGATTTATCTCATGAGCAATCGCCGCCACTATTACGGGAACGTGACGTGCCCGGAAAACCCGAACCCACCGGGCCGGACGGCGGGTCCACCGGCAGAGTGCCGCTGACCAGGTGATCAGCCGTGATACATCGAGGAAACCTCGGCCGCACTCGTTACCGCCCGCGTAACAACCGAGTAATACGACCGAAACTCGCGCATGGGACACATGCCTTTGCAGGTACACGGAGCGGCCGGGGTAGAGCCAGCGCAGGGTTGGCCCCCAGAAGGCCCCGATAGCCCCTGGAGGCGTAGTGGTTCCTTATCCTAGCTGGCTGAGTGCTGGGGATAATGCCTGGCAGCTGACAGCAGCCACGCTGGTCGGGTTGATGTCGATTCCGGCCCTGGCCGTTCTGTACGGCGGTCTCGTGCAGAAGAAGTGGGCCATGAACACCATGATGATGGTGTTCTGCACCTTCTGCCTGACCCTGATCACCTGGGTCCTGTGGGCCTTCAAGATGGGCTTCGGCACGCCGTTGCTCCACGTGACCCTCGGTGGTACCTACCTCGGGATCGTCGGCGACCCGCGGACCATCCTCGGGGCCGCCGCAGAAACGGGGCAGGCGAACATCCCGTTGCTGGACGGCCTGATGCCGGCCTTCCGGTTCCCGGAGTCGTCGCTGGCCTACTTCCAGTTCGTGTTCGCGGCAATCACCCCGATCCTGTTCATCGGCAGCGTCATCGGCCGGATCAGCTTCAAGGTCTGGCTGATTTTCGTGCCGCTGTGGATCACGTTCGCCTACGCGGTCAACGCGTTCCTGCTCTGGGGCGGCGGCTACTGGGCGGCCAATGGCGCCCTGGACTTCTCCGGCGGTTATGTCATCCACCTAGCGGCCGGCGTCTCCGGCTTTACCGCCGCATGGGTGATCGGGCCCAGGCTCAAGCGGGACCGCGAGCGGGCCATCCCGAACAACCTGCTGTTCATCGCGGTCGGCGCCGGCATCTTGTGGNNGCCTGCGCCATGATGACCTGGATCTTCATGGACCTGTTCTTGAGCAGCGAGAAGAAAGCGACCTTCCTCGGCGGCGTCAACGGCATGATCTGCGGCCTGGTGGGTATCACCCCGGCGGCCGGCTACGTGAACGGCCTCGGCGCGATCGCCATCGGGGTGATCGACTCCGCGATCGTCTGGGTAGCCTGGGCCTACCTGCCGAAATACGTGTGGCCGTTCAAGAAGGTCGATGATGCGCTGGGGGTGGTCTACACCCACGGCATCGCGGGCCTGTTCGGCGGCCTGATGGTCGGCCTGTTCGCCGACCCGAAGATGATCGAGTACATCGGCCTGGGCAAGATCTCCTCGATCTCCGGCGCCGGCCTGTTCTACGGGCACCCGCACCAGTTGCTCGTCCAGTTCGAGGCCGCGCTCACGATCATCGTCTGGGACGCGTTGGTCACGTTCTTGCTGCTGAAGGGCATCGGGCTGTTCATGAACCTCAGGCTGCCCGAGGCGGATCTGGAGATCGGCGACGTGGCGGTGCACGGCGAGGAGGCGTACCCGTCCGACGAGCTGATCAGCGTGGGCGCCAGCTCGAGGGCCGACGAGGTGTCCGCAGTGGACGGGAAGGTGGCGGTCACCGCCCCGCAGGACGACTCCTAGGGAGAAAGTTGTGCGCTACGTGCGGTCGTAGCGTAACCAGGGACGCACCTGGGCACCGAGCTGACGCGGTGCCCGGGTGCGTCCTGGCGTTAGTGGCCCCGGAACGCTTCCTCCAGCCACCAGGACCCGTGGGAGGAGGTGACCTTGGCGTCGATGAGCAGCGCGCCCTCCCGCGGGCCGGCCAGCCAGTCGCGGACCGGGCCGAGATCACCGGCCGACCGCACGGTGACGCCCTCGAATCCGAAGCCCCGGGCGATCGCGGCGATGTCGGCGGGCGGGAACCGGACCGTATCCAGCGGGTCGCCGTCCGGCCCGAAGTGGTGGACCTCGGCGCCGTACGCCTCGTCGTCGTAGACCACGACCACCATCGGGATCCCCAGCCGTACCACGGTCTCGAGTTCGCTGACGCCCATCAGCGCGCCTCCGTCACCGAGCGCGGCGACCGCCAGCCGGTCCGGCCGCGCGACCGCGGCGCCGATGGCCGAGGCCAGGCCGAGCCCGATCGACTGGAACGCCTGGGTGAAGCAGAAACCCNNGTCGATCCGCTGCCCGTCGCTGTCGTCGGTGAACGGCACGTCCCGCCACCGCACCTCCCGCGCGATCCGCTCGCGCAGCTCAGGTGACCGGTAACCATTTTTATGCCGAACGGGCCGTGGCTCACCCGCCCCGTCTCCGGCCAGCGCGTCGGCCACGGCGCGCGCGGTCTCGGCCACGTCCCCGAGCACGCCCAGGTGGACCGGCCGGTGTGCGCCGAGCGCCGTGTCGTCGTCATCGACCTGGATGAGCGTGGCGCCCGTCCCGATCAGCCTGCCGTGCCGCGTCGTCCACATGTTGAGCGAGCAGCCCCAGGCGACGAGGACGTCGGCAGCGCTGATCAGCTCGGCGGCCAGCGGCGAGGCGAATCCGCCGCTGAAGTCCAGTTCCCACGGACTTCCGCGGAACAGGCCCTTCGCGGCAGCCGAGGTCGCCAGCAGGGCGCCGCAGCCATCAGCCAGCTTCTCAAGTGCGGTCCTGGCGGCCAGGCTCCGCGCGCCCCGCCCGGCGATAAACACGGGCCTGGCCGCGGTAGCGAGGAGCGCAGCGAGCGCAGCGGCCTGGCTGGCGTCCGGCGGGACCGGCTCGGCCGCGCGCGGATCCGGGTCGCCCGGCCATGTGCACTCGCCTGCCTGCACGTCGAGCGGCAGCGCGAGAACGACGGTGCGCCGCTCGTCCCGCGCGGTCCGGTAGGCGCGGACCGCATCGTCGATCGCGAAGGCCGCGGAGTGCAGCCGGGCCGGTGTTGCCCCGGTGCCGGCCGCGATCGCTGCCACGTCCAGCCGGAAGTTCGACGTCACGGCGCCGGAGCTCACGTCGGCGGCCAGCACGAGCAGCGGCGTCCGGCTCTTGGCAGCCTCCGTGATCCCGGTCAGCGCGTTGGTGATGCCCGGACCCTGGTGCACTGTCAGCACGCCAGGCTGGCCGGTCAGCCGAGCCCACGCGTCGGCCATGCTCGCCGCGCCGCACTCGTGGCGGGCTGCGATATACCGCGCGCCGCGCTCGGTCAGTGCATTCACCAGGTGGAAGTTGCCGCTGCCGACGACGCCGAAGACCGTGTCCACGCCCAGGCCCGTCAGCGCCCTCGCGACGGCGGCGGTCACGCGCATCAGGATCGCTCCACCAGCGCCAGCACGCGGGCGGGGCTGCCGGAGCCGCCGA
>PLIQ01000295.1:0-13183 GCA_003140115.1 Actinomycetota bacterium
ATTCCTCACACATACCCTGTTGAACGTGATCTGACATCACCGGAGCGAAGGAGAACCGAACGTGGACATCGTGCTTGTGGCCGGTCTATGGCTCGACGGATCCGCATGGGACGCCGTCGTGCCCGCGCTCGAGACGCTGGGTCATCGCCCCGTGCCGCTCACCCTGCCGGGTCAGGGCGACGGAAGACGGTCCGCCACGCTCGGCGAGCAGGTCGCGGCGGTGCTCGCCGCGATCGACGCATCACCGGGAAAGCCGCTGGTGGTAGGGCATTCCGCCGCCTGCACCCTGGCTTGGCTGGCCGCTGACGCGCGCCCGGAGAAGGTGGCAAAGGTCGCCCTCATCGGCGGCTTCCCGTCCTCCGGCGGGCAACCCTACTTCGGTGGCTTCGAGACCACGGACGGCGTTTTGCCCTTCCCCGGCTGGGGCCCGTTCGAGGGACCAGACTCCGCTGACCTCGACGAGGACACCAAGCGCAGAATCGCGGCTGCGGCGATCCCCGTCCCCGAAGGCGTGACCAAGGCCGTAGTACACCTAACGGACGAGCGGCGATTCGACGTCCCGGTCGTCATCGTGTGCCCCGAATTCACCCCCGCCGAGGCCCGGGAGTGGATCGGCGCCGGTGACGTACCTGAACTGGCCAAGGCCAAGCACCTCGAGTTCGCCGACATCGACTCAGGCCACTGGCCGATGTTCAGCAAGCCGAACGAACTTGCCCGCCTCCTTGCGGAAGTGGCGGCTCAGGACTGACACGGCGGCAGAGGCGGTCCGGATCAGGACAAGGCGCGGTCATCCGGCGTGGCCCAGTCCAGCAGCGGGCCGTCGGGGACGATCCGGGCCGGGTTGATATGCGGATGCGTGGTGTAGTAATGCCGCTTGATGTGGTCGAAGTTCGTTGTGTCCCGGAAGGCAGGCAGCGAGTACAGGTCGCGTGCATAGCCCCACAGGTTCGGGTAGTCCGTCAGCCGGCGCAGGTTGACCTTGAAGTGGTAGTGGTAGACCGCGTCAAACCGGGCCAGGGTCACCCAAAGCCTGACGTCGGCCTCGGTGATCGCGTCACCGAGCAGGTACCGGCGGTCGGCCAGGCGCTGCTCCAGGTCATCCAGGGTGGTGAAGACCCTGGACACCGCGTGGTGGTAGGCCTCCTGGGAGGTGGCCATGCCGGAGCGGTACACGCCGTTGTTCACGGTCTCGTAGATGACCGCGTTGATCGCGTCGATCTCGGGGCGCAGGGCCTCCGGGTACAGGTCCGTGCCATCGGAGAACGCTCCGAACTCGGTGTCCAGGTCGATCGTGATGTCGGGGAAGTTGTTGCTGACGATCCGGCCGGTCTCCCGGTCCCACAGCACGGGGACGGAGATGTGCCCGTCGTAACCGGGCTCGGTGGCCTGGTAGGCCTCGCGCAGCAGCGAGAACCCGTTGACCCCATCCAGCGAGTGCCCGGGGCCCTCGCGGAACGCCCAGCCGCGACCGTCCCTCACGGGATCAACCGCTGATAGCGAGATGGCCTCCTCCAGGCCGAGCAGCTTGCGCACGATCGCGGTCCGGTGCGCCCACGGGCAGGCCCAGGAGATGTACAGATGGTACCGGCCGGCCGCAGCCGGATACCCGCTGGAGCCGTCCGCGGTGATCCGGTCACGGAACGGGTAGGCGGCCCGCACGAACTCGCCAGTCGCTGGCTGGGGCTGCTTGCGCCTGAAGTCGCCGTAGTCGCCGAACGTCGCGAAGTCGACCGGGCTTGCGCCGCCCGCCCGCTGAGTGGTGGTCATGGCGGTTAGAACCCGGCGCAAGCGGCGGCCATTCCGTGCCGCGGCGGCGGATGGCGTCGCGTAACGGGCGGTCCAGAGGATGTGAGTGCCGATAACTGGAAGCGGCCCAGGTGAGCAGGTCAGCGGCGTTACTCCGGGCCGGTCGTCGCCCACGCGCTGAGCAGCATGGGAGTAGCGCGTACCGCTTGGCTCCGTTGCCCGTCGTCCCTCAGCCGTTGCTCAAGCGTCTCCATGCCGATCTCCTCGGCAGTGGCCACTGCGGTGCCCACGATCAGGGGCGCGGCAACACGCATGGTCTCCACCAGGAAGGCGATACCGACCTCGTCGCCGGGCCCGAAGTGCGGCTGGACCCCGATCATCCCCAGCGGCCGCAGCCCCGCCTCTTGGAGGATCGCCCACAGCCGGGGGCCGAGCATGGACATCCCGGCCTTCGCGAACGCTTCGACCACCCAGGATTTGCCCTGGGTACCAAACGCGGTCTCTGGCAGCGACCGGATCGTGGAGAGATCCACTTCTATCGGCACGACCAGGCCGCCAGGGCGCAGCACCATGGCCTGCCGCCGCAGCAGCGCGGCCGGGTCCGGAACCGTCCACAGGACCAGCCGCTCGACGATCGCATCGAACGGCCCGCCCGGGGCCGGGTCATTAACGTCGCCCTGCACGAACTGCACCTGCGCCAAGCCGCGCTGTCCAGCCCGCAGCCGGGCCCGGGCCAGCGCATCCGGCGAGCGATCGACGCCGACCACGGAGCCATCAGGTCCCACCAGGCCGGCCGCCGCGAACGCCACGTCCCCGGCCCCGCAGCCCAGATCCAGCACCCGCATGCCGGGCCGGATGCCCGCCTCGGCGAGGATCATCCGCGTCGCCGGGGCCAGCGCTCTGCCCTGGATCTCAAGGCGGCCCGCCTCGTCTTCACCGACACCGCTGCCGAACTGGTAGCCGGAGTCGCTGTCACCCATCGTGTTCCCGCCCTCGCCAGTTCTGCGGGATATGACCGACGTGGAGCTGGTGGCGGCTGATGAGTTGCGCGGCAAGGTCGCCGCGGAAGGTGATGCCGTATTTCGCCTGGACAGCCAGGGCCTGCGCCGGTGAGGTGACGGCCGCCATCTCGTGATAGTAGGGCTCGAAGCCGCCGGGGCTAGTGATCTCCAGCACCAGGGCGGGGGCGCTGCCCGGGTTCCAGAAGCCGTGCGGGACACCGCGCGGCTTGACGACGTAGGTGCCCGCGGGCGCCTGGATGAACTCGCCGCCGATTTCCAGGTGCACGGTACCGGAGACGACGTAGATGCACTGGTCCTCGTTCGCGTGGGTGTGCGGCGGGATGAGTTCGCCGGGCGCGAGCAGTCCTTCATGGATGCTCGTGGTCCCGCCGAGCAGGCCGGCCGAGACCCGGTGCCGCAGGCCGGGCGCCCCCGGTGGCGGTTCGGGATGGATGACGGTTGCCGAGCGTGTCATGGCGATCTCCTCGCTAGTGCCGGTCGCTAGTGATGGTCACTAGTGATGAGCACTAGTAGACTATGCCGGGTGGCCCCTGTCAAGCCCTCCGCCCCCAAGCCCAGCCGCCGCGAGCGGGCAGCCGAGACCCGCCGCAAGATGCTCGATGCCGCCATCGCCTGCTTCGCCGCCGACGGCTACGACGGAACCACCATGGCGAAGATCGCCGGGCAGGCCGGGGTGGCCGTCCAGACGCTGTACTTCACCTTCCACACCAAGGCGCAGCTCCTGAAGGAAACCCTCGACCGTGCCGTGCTGGGCGACGGCCCTCCCATCCCCCCGCCGCAAACCCCGTGGTACCAGGCGATGCGGGCGCAGCAGGCGATCCGCCCGGCGCTGCAGCACCTAGTCGGCGGCGTGAGCCAGATCCTGCAGCGGGTGGCACCGCTGCGCCCGGTATTCGAGGCCGCGGCAGCTGAGCCCGGAGTCGCCGAGGTATGGGCCAGCGCCGAGCACCTCCGCCTGGACGGCTACCGGGCCATCGTGGAACTGCTCGCCGCCAAGCAACCGCTGGCAGCAGGCCACACCCTCGACAGCGCAACCGACGTTTTGTTCGTCCTTCTCGGTCCCGACACCTTCCGCGCCTTCACCCACGGCCGCGGCTGGCCGCTTGACCAGTGGAAATCCTGGGTCACCACCGCCATCGAACAAGACCTGTTCACCCAGCCAGCATCAGGCCCCGCCTGAGCAAACGCCGCAACGGCTGGGCCGGTAAGGGGAAGGCCGGCCGGGGGCGCGGGGACCACGGCCGTTCGGCGTCATGAAAATAGTGGGCGCGGGCGCGAGGCTGGCGCCTTTCCGCCGGCCGGGGCGCGGGCCGGTGCCTGGCGTCAGTCGGGCTGGAGGGCCTCGCGCAGGTCGTCGAGCAGGTCGTCGCAGTCCTCGATGCCGACCGACAGGCGGATCAGGTCGCCGGGGACCTCGAGTTCCGAGCCGGTCACCGAGGCGTGCGTCATCCGGGCTGGGTGCTCGATCAGCGACTCGACGCCGCCGAGGGACTCGCCCAGGGTGAACAGGCGGGTCCGGGCGCAGGCCTGGACCGCCGCCTCCTCGCCGGCCAGCAGCCGGAACGACACCATCCCGCCGAAGGCCCGCATCTGCTCCTGCGCGGTCTTGTGGCCCGGATGGGTGGGCAGGCCCGGGTAGAACACCTGGGCCACCGCCGGGTGCTCGGCCAGCATCTGCGCGACCCGCATCGCGTTGCGGCAGTGCCGGTCCATCCGGGCCGCGAGGGTCTTGATGCCGCGCAGCGTCAGCCAGGCGTCGAACGGCCCGGGCACGCCGCCGGTCGCGTTCTGGATGAACGCGACCCGCTCGGCCAGGTCGGGGTCGGCCACCACCAGGGCGCCGCCGATGACGTCGGAATGGCCGCCCAGGTACTTGGTCGTGGAGTGGACCACGACGTCGGCGCCGAGGGCGAGCGGCTGCTGCAGGTACGGCGAGGCGAACGTGTTGTCCACCACGAGCATCGCGCCCGCCTCGTGGGCGGCCTGGGCCAGGGCCCGGATGTCGGCGATGTTCAGCAGCGGGTTGGTCGGCGTCTCGGTCCAGATCAGCTTCACCGGGCGCGCCGCCAGCTGCTCGCGCACGGCCGCGAGGTCGGACATGGGAACCACGCTGTGGCTCAGCCCCCAGCCGGCCAGTACCCGCGCGAACAGGCGGTACGTCCCGCCGTAGGCGTCATCGGGGATGAGCACGTGATCGCCGGGCGAGCACACCGTCCGCAGCAGGCCGTCCTCCGCGGCCATCCCGGACGCGAAGGCCAGCGCGGCCGCACCCCCTTCCAGCGCGGCCAGGCACTGCTCGAGCGCGGTCCGGGTCGGGTTGGCGGTGCGGGCGTACTCATACCCGCCGCGCGGCTTGCCCACCGCGTCCTGCTTGAACGTGGAGACCTGGTAGATCGGGGGGACAACCGCCCCGGTCAGCGAATCGGGCTCCTGGCCCGCGTGAATAGCCAATGTCTCGAACGCATCGTGGTTACTGCTCACGACCACACCGCCTTTCTTCGCGTCAGCTGTTCGCGGCCAGGAAGGTCAGCACATCCTGGCGGGTCAGCAGGCCGGACGGCTTGCCGTCCACGTGCACCACCGCCGCCCCCGCCTTCTCCAGGGCCAGTACCGCGCGGGAGACCGGCTCGCCCGAGCCTACCGTGGGCAACGGCGGCGACATGTGCCCGCCGACCGGATCGGACGGCTTGGCCCGCCCGGCGACCAGGGCGTCGAGGAGATCGCGCTCCACCACCGACCCGACCACCTCGGCCGCCATGACCGGCGGTTCCTCCTTGACCACCGGCAGCTGCGACACGTCGTACTCGCGCAGCAGCGCGATGGCCGCTCCGACGCTCTCCTCCGGGTGGACGTGCACCAGCTCGGGCAGGGCGCGTTCCCGGCGGGCCAGGATGTCGGCGACCAGCGGCTCCGAGGTCGGCACGGACAAGAAGCCGTAGTCGGACATCCACTCGTCGTTGAAGATCTTGGACAGGTAGCCGCGGCCGCCGTCGGGCACCAGGACGACGACGACGGCGCCCGGCCCGGCCCGCTCGGCCACCCGCAGCGCGGCGGCCACCGCCAGGCCGGAGGAGCCGCCGACCAGCAGGGCCTCCTCGCGGGCCAGCCGCCGGGTCATGCCGAACGACTGCGCGTCGCTGACCGCGATGATCTCGTCGCACACCTCCGGGTCGTAGGTGGCCGGCCAGATGTCCTCGCCCACCCCCTCGACCAGGTACGGGCGGCCGGACCCGCCGGAGTAAACCGAGCCTTCCGGGTCGGCGCCGATTACCTTGACCGTGCCGCCCGAGATCTCCTTGAGGTACCGGCCGGTGCCGGTGATGGTGCCGCCGGTGCCGATCCCGGCCACGAAGTGCGTCACCGTCCCGTCGGTCTGGGCCCAGATCTCCGGGCCGGTCGTCGCGTAGTGCGACGCGGGGTTCTCCGGGTTGGCGTACTGGTCGGGCTGCCACCCGCCGGGCGTCTCGGCGGCCAGCCGGCGCGCGACACTGTAATAAGAGTCTGGGTGGTCGGGCGCGACCGTGCCCGGGCACACCACGACCTCGGCCCCGTAGGCGCGCAGCACGCTGATCTTGTCCTGCGCCACCTTGTCCGGGCAGACGAACACGCACCGGTATCCCCGCTCGGCCGCCACGATGGCCAGCCCGGCTCCGGTGTTGCCCGACGTGGGCTCCACGATCGTGCCGCCGGGGCGCAGCTGCCCCGAGGCCTCGGCGGCCGCGATCATCCGCAGCGCGATGCGGTCCTTGACCGACCCGCCCGGGTTGAAGTACTCCACCTTGGCCAGCACCTGCGACCCGGGGACGCCGCGGGTCACCGAGCGCAGCCGCAGCAGCGGGGTGTTCCCCACCAGCTCGCTCAGGGAGTCGTATACCTGCATGTTTGTCCTCTTCCTACCCGGACGGCGGCTCCGGCTTCCGGGCCCCGCAGCCAGGGCATTAGGCTGAATGAACCCTATGCGAGGAGGCCGGTGCCATGCCCGAAGCTGTGATCGTCGCCGCGGCGCGGTCGCCCATCGGCCGGGCGTTCAAGGGCTCGCTCACCAGCATCAGGCCGGACGACCTGACCGCGCAGATGGTGACGGCCGCGCTGGCCCAGGTGCCGCAGCTTGACCCGGCCGACATCGGCGACCTGATCCTGGGCTGCGGCCTGCCCGGCGGCGAGCAGGGCTTCAACATGGCCCGGGTGGTCGCGGTCCTGCTCGGCCACGATCACCTGCCCGGCACCACGGTCAACCGGTACTGCTCGTCCTCGCTGCAGACCACCCGGATGGCGTTCCACGCGATCAGGGCCGGCGAGGGGGACGCGTACATCTCGGCCGGGGTGGAGTGCGTGAGCAGGTTCGTCAAGGGGAGCAGTGATTCGCTGCCCGACACCAAGAACCCCCTGTTTTCCGACGCGGAGGCCCGGGCCGTCTTCGCCGCTAGTGGCGAGGCCCCGCCTTGGCACGACCCGCGCGAGGACGGGCTGCTGCCCGACGTCTACATCGCGATGGGCGAGACGGCCGAGAACGTCGCGCAGCTGCGCGGCGTCACCCGCGAGCAGCAGGACGAGTTCGGAGTGCGCTCGCAGAACCTGGCCGAGAAGGCCATCGCCGACGGCTTCTGGCAGCGTGAGATAACCCCGGTGACCCTGCCCGACGGCACCGTGGTCACCGCCGACGACGGGCCCCGCCCGGGGGTCACGCTGGAGAAGGTGGCCACGCTGCAGCCCGCCTTCCGTCCCAACGGCACCGTGACCGCGGCGAACTGCTGCCCGCTCAACGACGGCGCGGCCGCGCTCGTGGTGATGAGCGACGTCAAGGCGGCCGAACTCGGCATCACGCCGCTGGCCCGGATCGTGGCCTCCGGCATGACCGCGCTGTCCCCGGAGATCATGGGGCTCGGACCGGTGGAGGCGTCCCGGCAGGCGCTCGCGCGGGCCGGGATGGCCATCGCCGACATTGACCTGGTGGAGATCAACGAGGCGTTCGCGGCGCAGGTCATCCCCTCTTATACCGATCTCGGCGTGGACCTCGCGAAGCTCAACGTGAACGGCGGGGCCATCGCGGTCGGCCATCCGTTCGGCATGACCGGGGCGCGGATCGCCACCACGTTGCTGAACAGTCTGCAGTTCCACGACAAGACCCTGGGCCTGGAAACCATGTGCGTAGGCGGCGGCCAGGGCATGGCGATGATCTTCGAGCGGCTCAGCTGAACATTTGGTGACCGTCAGGGGGTTGCCAGGTGGCCTCTGATGAGGCACTCTCAGCCTAAGAGGAGCTTCCCTGGAGGTGCCCGTTGTCGCTGATCCACTCACCGAATCTGCACAGTAGCCTGATTGCTCGTATCCCGGTCGTTACCGGACGTGCTCTTGATGAGTGGTTTCATCGCCTAGAATCTGGCCCCGCGTTCCTGCGCCGTGAAGAGCGTGCTCATTGGCTAGCCGACGAAGCCGGCATCTCGTGCGGCTACGCCTACGCGATCGTGCACGAGTACGAGATGCGCAGGAGACTGCGCCTCAACGGAGCTTAACCGGCCCCTCTCCCGGACGATCCCGGCCTCGGCAGCGCCCCGGCCGGTATTAAGCGNNGGGTCCGCGGCGGCGCGGCCGCGTGCCGTTCTCCGATAATTTTCGGACCGCGTCATCGGCGCGCCATTTTTCTGGCGGGCCGTTTGGGTTCTCGTCTGGCCGCCGATCGTGGACATTCGTGTCCAGCGGCGGCGATCCTCGGACACAAGTGGAATGTCCGGATTTATCAGCACAATATTCGCGGGTGGGTTATCCGTGCCGTCGCGCTTAGTTGATCTTTGTGCTGACTGTTTCCGCTGGTAAGAGCATTTGACCAATTTAGAAAAATGGCATAGTCGCCACACAGTACCCCCGGTCGGAGTCGAACCGACACTGGGGACCCTTTTAGGGGGCCGGCCTCTGCCCTTGGGCTACGGGGGCGTCCCAATAATACCGCCCGTGCAATTGCATGACCGCTGAGTAACTGAGAAGGAGCCATTATTTTCGCCGACCCAGTAACGGCTTTCGGAAAGGAGTGCAGAGCGTAACTAATTACAAGATCAACATTAGCGCTAAGTAATCGGCCGGTTGCTATCCCAGGCCGGCCGCCGTGCGAGCGCGGATAAAAATGGCGTCGAGCATGGCCGGGGTGACCCGACCGGTGAAGGTATTTTGCTGGCTCGGGTGGTAGCAGCCGACGAGCAGCACGCCGTCCGGCCACCGGGCGCCGGTCAGCCGCGCCTCGGCACCGTGGCCGAACGCCGGGCGCGGCCGCGGCAGGGCAAAGCCGCAACTGCTCAGGACCGGCCACAGGGCCTGCCAGGCGAACCCGCCCAGGCACACGATGACCCGCAGGTCCGTGGCCACCAGGCCGAGCTCGGCGACCAGCCACGGGGCGCACGTGTCCCGCTCGGCCGGGGTCGGCTTGTTCTCTGGTGGCGCGCAGCGGACCACGGCCGCCATCCGCGCGTCCACCAGGCGCTGGCCATCGCCGGCCGCCACGCTGGTCGGCTGGACCGCGAAACCGGTCCGGTACAGCGAGGCGAACAGGAAGTCGCCGCTGCGGTCACCGGTGAAGACCCGGCCGGTCCGGTTCCCGCCGTGGGCCGCGGGCGCCAGGCCGACGATCAGCAGGCGCGGCCGCTCTGATCCCCAGCCGGTCACCGGGCGACCCCAGTAGGGCTCGTCGCGGAACGCGCGGCGACGGGTCAGGGCCACGTGCTCGCGCCAGGCGACCAGCCGCGGGCACGCCCGGCACACCGACTCGCGCGCGGTGAGCTCGTCCAGGGTCGCGGCCCCGGCGGCCAGCTCGGCGGCCTGCGCGGCGCTGTCCGCGACCGGCGTCCCGGGCCCGGCCGGGTCGTCCGGCCAGTCGCCGGGCGGGACCAGCTCTGCTCCGGTGTCCACTTGGCTGCTCAGGACCGCGGGTCGGCGGAAAGGTCGGCCGCCAGCGACCAGGCGATCCCGTCGAGAATGTCGTGCTCGCTGACCAGTACCTCGGCGAACCCGAAGCGCTGCATGATCCGGTCCAGGATGAGCGCGCCGCCGCCGATCACGTCGACGCGGCCCGGGTGCATGACGCCGATCGCGGCGCGCGCGGCCCGGGTCTGGGCCAGCAGGCTCTGGGTGACCTCGTGCACGTCGGCGGCCGAGACGCGGGAATGGTGGATGCGGGCCTCGTCGTAGGCGGGCAGGCCCGTCGCGATGCCCGCCACGGTGGTGACCGAGCCCGCGAGCCCGACCAGCGTGCGGGCCTGCCGGACCGGAACCGCGTCGCTCACAGTGTCCAGGGCCGCGTCAATGTCGGCGGTGGCGGCGGCCAGCTCGGCACCGGACGGCGGGTCACCGTGCAGATGCCGTTCGGTCATCCGGACGCAGCCGATNNCCTCGCGGCCGGCCGGGGCCGCCTGGCCGAGCACGAACTCGGTCGAGCCGCCGCCGATGTCCACCACCAGGAACGGGCCGTCATCGGGCGCGGCGGCCAGCTCGGCGGTGGCCCCGGTGAACGACAGCACGGCCTCCTGCGATCCGGTCAGCACCTCGGGCGCGACCCCCAGGATCTCCTTGACCTGGCGGGTGAACTCCGCCGTGTTGCTCGCGTCCCGGGTGGCGCTGGTGGCTACCATGCGCACCGCTGCGGCCGCCGTGCCCGCGATGACGTCCGCGTAGTCGCGCAGCGCGGCGGTGGTCCTGGCGAGCGCCTCGGGCGCCAGCCGCCCGGTCTGGTCGACCCCCTGGCCCAGCCGGACGATCTCCATCCGGCGCGCCACGTCGGTCAGCTCGGCCCGGGCCAGGTCGACGTCCGCGACCAGCAGCCGCAGCGAGTTCGTGCCGCAGTCCACGGCGGCCACCCGGCGGGTCATGAGCGTGTCTCGGGTGCTGCCTCGAGTGATGCCTCGGGAACTGCCTCGGGCGCCGTCTCGGCTACTGTCTCGGATACGCACGGTCCCGCTTGCCACCATGGGCCGACGGCGTCGAGCACTTCACGGCCGAAGGGATTCACGTCGCCCGCCGCGAGCTCGTGGGCGACCAGGGCATGCAGGCACTTTACCCGGTCCGGCATGCCGCCGGCCGACTGAGTGCCGGGCGGCAGCGGCTCGACGCCCGCTGACCGCGCCGCCGCGTCCCGCCGGGCCAGGTAGTCGCGATGCGCGGACTCATACCGGCCGCGCAGAGCGCCGTCGCAGAGCCGGGCGGTCATCTCCCGCATCATCCCGCTGGCTTCCAGCGTGCTCACCGCGGCACAGGCGCGGGGGCAGGTCAGGTAGTACAAGGTGGGAAACGGGCTGCCGTCGGGCAGCCGGGGCGCGGTTTCCGCCACATCGGGCAGGCCGCACGGGCAGCGGTGCGCGACGGCGAGCAGCCCCCGCGGCGCCCGCCCGAGCTGGGCGGCGATGACCGCCGCGTCCCGGGCGGTGATCACGACCTCTCCCCGCTCANNCGGTCCCGCCTGGGCTGCCGCCGATGACGATTTGTCGGTTTTGCGGCTTTCCTGGCTGAGCTGAGCGTCTCGGTTGCCTGGCCGATGTCACCTCGTACCTGCTCTTACTTGTACGATGCGTCATCGACCAGGTCAGGCGTGCCGACACTCCGCATACCCGCCTTCCTTTGGAACGCTCACTTGGCCGGGGTCGCGTCGGCCTGCTGCACCGACTGCCACAGCTTCGCGTACCAGGGCGCGGGCCCGGACGGCTGGGCCCGGGCGGCACTGATCTGGGGTTCGCTGCCCTCGATGACGTAGCACTGGGTGCCGGGGAAGCACATGTCGAGCTCCTGCCGGGCCAGCTGCTCGATGTAGGACTTGTCCGACAGCTTGGCCTGCTCCGCTTGCAGGTTCTTGACCTGGGTCAGCATGGTCTGCTGCTGGGCCACGAGCTGGTCGATCTGCTGGCGCTGGGCCATGTATGCGCGGACCGGGTAGGCCAGGCTCAGGGCGATCGCGCACATCACGACGGCCAGCACCGCAGCCCGGCTGGTCAGCCGGGTCGGCCGGGGAGCACCGGGGGGATGAGACATGGAGCCTTGCTGCCCGCGCTAGCCCCTGCCGGCCAGCGCCGTGAAGCGCGGGTAGGCACCGGCCCCGGCGTAGCTGGCGGCGTCGCCCAGCAGTTCCTCGATGCGCAGCAGCTGGTTGTACTTCGCCACCCGCTCGCCGCGCGCGGGCGCCCCGGTCTTGATCTGGCCGCTGTTGGTGCCGACGGCCAGGTCGGAGATCGTGGTGTCGTCGGTCTCGCCGGAGCGGTGGCTGATCACGCAGGTGAAGCCGGCCCGCTGGGCGAGGCTCACCGCGTCCAGCGTCTCGGAGACCGTGCCGATCTGGTTCAGCTTGACCAGCAGGGAGTTGGCGGTGTGCTCGGCGATGCCGCGGCGGATCCGTTCCGGGTTGGTGACGAAGATGTCGTCGCCCACCACCTGGACGCGGTCGCCGACGTCGGCCGTGAGCAGCTGCCAGCCCGCCCAGTCTTCCTCGGCCAGCGGATCCTCGAGCGACACGATGGGGTAGGAATCGAGCCAGTCGGCGTAGATGGCCGTCATCTCCGCCGCGGTCTGCGGCTTGCCCTCGAAGTTGTACGTGCCGTCGGCGTAGAACTCCGACGCGGCGGCGTCGATGGCCAGCGCGACGTCCTGGCCCGGGGTGAACCCGGCCTTGCCGATCGCATCGATGATGAGGTCCAGCGCCGCCCGGTTGTGCTCCAGGTCCGGGGCGAAGCCGCCCTCGTCGCCGACCCCGGTGGACAGCCCGCGCTGCTTGATCACGGACTTCAGCGCGTGGTAGGTCTCGGCCCCCCAGCGCAGCGCCTCGCTGAACGTGGCCGCGCCGATCGGGACGATCATGAACTCCTGGATGTCCACGTTGTTGTCGGCGTGCGCGCCGCCGTTCATGATGTTCATCTGCGGAACGGGCAGCACATGCGCGTTCGGGCCGCCCAGGTAGCGGAACAGCGGCAGCCCGCTGGAGTCCGCGGCGGCCCGGGCCACGGCCATGCTGACGCCGACGATGGCGTTCGCGCCGAGCCGCGACTTGTCCGGCGTCCGGTCCAGGTCGATCAGCGCCTGGTCGATCAGCCGCTGGTCATCGGCCTCGTGCCCGAGCAGTTCCGGCTGGATCTCGTCGACGACGCTCTGCACCGCCCGGTCGACTCCCTTGCCGCCGTACTCGGCGCCGCCGTCGCGGAGCTCGACGGCCTCGAAGGCACCGGTCGAGGCCCCGCTCGGTACCCCGGCCCGCCCGACGGTCCCGTCGTCCAGCGCGACCTCGACCTCGAGGGTCGGGTTGCCCCGGGAATCCAGGATCTGCCTGGCATGGATTGCTTCAATGGAGGCCACCGCCGGCTCCTTTGTCATGTCGTGTTCGCGTGCGGACTGAACTTGAAGAGGTACTGAACTGAAAGGGTCTCCGCACGGACGAGCCTAGTCGAGAGACC
>PLIQ01000295.1:13255-13781 GCA_003140115.1 Actinomycetota bacterium
TGGCTGCGGCCATGTCGACCGCCGCATCACTTGACCTGACCGTCGACGACGCGATCGTTCTTCATGACTCGAACAAACTCACTCTGCGTCTGCTGCCTTGTGACGTGCTGGCCCGGGTGGCACCGGTAGCGCATCAGGTCGCACAGTTCGAAGTCGAACTTGCTCAGCGGCTCGCCGAATCCGGGTGCCCGGTGGCTGCTCTTGAGCCTCGAGTGGACCCGCGTGTCTATGAGCGCGATGGCTTCGTGCTCACGCTGTGGACCTACTACGAACCTGCGGCACCTCGAAAGGTCTCACCAGCCGGCTACGCCAGTGCGCTCGAGCGGTTGCATGCCGGCCTGCGCAAGCTCGATATCCCTGCGCCGCACTTCACGGATCGAGTCGAGCAGGCCCAGCAGCTCGTCGCGAGCCGCGACCGCACTCCGGCGCTCGCCCACGCGGACCGGGAGCTCCTCGATGACACGTTGCGAAGGCTGAGACGAGTGATCGGCGGGCGTGGCGGCGCCGAGCAGCTGCTGCACGGCGA
>PLIQ01000295.1:13790-15726 GCA_003140115.1 Actinomycetota bacterium
GAGTGCCGCGTCCTCGTGCTGGCGATGATCACCACGTGGCGCTGGGATCGAGGCGACCAACTCCCCAACGGGCGCCAGCTGGGCACACAGTGGCTCAGCCAGATCCGGGCCGCGCTCGATTGCAAACGGCTGGATACCTGAAGCACCCGACGGAAGTACGTACGCTCAAGCACGTCCTGTTCCGAGCTGATCGACCATCATGAGCAGGCGCTCGTCGTAGAAGTCTGGGCGCAGCCTGCCGGCCTGGGAGAGCGTCGCCAGGCCATGAAGAGCGCTCCAGACGACTTCGGTGAACGTTTCCAGGTCGCGGCCGCCGGCCAACGGCGCCAGCGCCTCACGTAGCTCGACAAAGCCCGCATGCACCGGAGCAGGCGCGTCGGATTGCGCGAAGGGCAGATCGACCGTCAGGGTGAACATGGCCTCGTAGAGGGCAGGGTTCGCTCGCGCGAACTCCAGATACGCGCTTGCGACCGCTCGCGGTTCGGCGTCGGGTGAACCAGCCGTCTTGCGGGCGTTGCGCAAGGTGGCGGACAGTTCGCCGAACCCATCGAGGGCCACCGCGCTTACGATCGCGACTTTCCCCTCGAAGTGGCTATAGAGGACAGGCTGGCTGTATTCGATGCAATCGGCCAGCCGGCGGGTGGTTACGGACTCCCAGCCTTCCGCCTCGGCCAGCTCGCGAGCGGCGCTGACGATGACCTGGCGCCGCTGGGCTCGCTCGCGGTCTCGACGTTCCTGACTGGTCACGCCCTGAGCCTAGCACTGCTAGAAGAACTAGCGTCTTGACAGTCGACGCTAGAAATACTAGCGTCGACAGCATCATCAACAGGAGGCCTCCATGACAGACAGCCAAACTGATGGACGCACGCTGGCGGCGCGTTACCTAAAGCTGTTGAACGACCACGATCCCGATGCCGTCGACGGCTTCGTGGCTGTCGACTACATCAACCACAACCCGTTCGTGGAAGACGGACGAGAAGCCAACCGCGCCTTCTGGTCCAGCTTCTTCACGGCATTTCCAGACATCACAGCGACAATGGACGATCTGGTGGTGGCCGGAGATCGCGTCGTCGGGCGATTCACCTACCGAGGCACTCACGCTGGCCCCTTCTACGGAGTGCCTCCGACCGGGAACGCGATCGAGATGCGCTCCATCGACATCTGGCGAACCGAGAACGGCGAGTTCGCGGAGCACTGGGACGAGCTCAACCTCCTCGACCTCTTCCAGCAGATCGGCGTGATTCCCGCGTTCAACCTCGGAGCTACCCAGAGCACGACGTGACCGGACCCTTGAGGGTTATTCACAGGTTTGATTCGTTACGTGTAATTTATATCAGTGGCAGGCGCGCCTGCATGAAAGATGGCCTATTTCTCGAAATGATTGGGTTACCACACGCCAATCAAAGAAACAGGCCATCGCCATGTATCATACCACGGGCTTCACCAGTGACGAGCTAATCGATATATGCGTGCTCATCACTTCCGTCGATCGCGAACCCGGTGCCGCGAATTGGCCGCGATGCCTCGGGCTCCTTAATTCCGTGGTGGCCACCCTTGCCTATCTGCGTCACAATCGCACGCAGGTGGAGATTGGCGAGTCGCTCGGCGTATCCCAGCCCACCATCAGCCGTGCGATCACGGTGATAACACCGCTGCTTTCCGCAGCCTTGGCCGAGCACGTTGCGACCGCCGACGACCTCGACCCGGAAGTCCAGTACATCGTGGACGGGACACTGCTCCCCTGCTGGTCATGGGCCGGATGCAAGGAACTCTACTCAGGGAAGCACAAGACAACCGGAATGAACGTCCAGGTCGCCTGCACGATTTACGGCAAGCTCGCCTGGATTTCCGACCCCGTGAACGGCAGCCGCCACGATAACTACTGCCTGGGCGAGTCTGACATGCTACGCACGCTCGATCCGAAGAACTGGATAGG
>PLIQ01000429.1 GCA_003140115.1 Actinomycetota bacterium
GCGGTGAACGCGGCCGGGTAGTACCACTTCAGCCACGCGCTCGCGTAGACCAGGTAGGCGAAGCTGATCGCGTGCGACTCGGGGAACCCGTAGTTGGAGAAGGCCAGGATCTTGGCGTAGATGTCGCAGGCCACGTCGGGGCCGACGCCGCGCTCGGCCATCCCGTCGAGCAGCCGCTGGCGGAGTTCGGTGATGCGCTCGGGGGCCCGCTTGGCGCTCATGGCCTGGCGCAGCCGGTCGGCCTCGGCGGGGGTGAAGCCCGCGCAGTCGATGGCGAGCTGCATCATCTGCTCCTGGAACAGCGGCACGCCCAGCGTCTTGCCAAGCGCCGCGCGCATCGACTCGTGCGGCATCGCGGCGTCCTCCAGGCCGTCGCGGCGGCGCAAGTAGGGGTGGACCGAGCCGCCCTGGATCGGGCCCGGCCGGATCAGCGCGACCTCGATGACCAGGTCGTAGAACTGCCGCGGCCGCAGCCGGGGCAAGGTGGCCATCTGGGCTCGCGACTCGACCTGGAACACGCCCACCGTGTCGGCCTCGGACAGCATCTGGTAGACGACCGGGTCCTCCTGCGGAATCGAGGCCATCGTCCAGCGCGGGCCGTAATGCTTTTCGACCAGGTCGAAGCAGTCGCGCAGGGCGGCCAGCATGCCGAGGCCCAGCAGGTCGAACTTGACCAGGCCCGCGTAGGCGCAGTCGTCCTTGTCCCACTGCAGCACGGTGCGACCGGGCATCCGGGCCCATTCCACCGGGCACACCTCCCCCACCGGGCGGTCGCAGATCACCATGCCGCCTGAGTGGATGCCCAGGTGACGCGGCAGTCGCTGCATCCGGGCCGCCAGCTCGGCCACGGCAGGCGGGACGACCTCGGGGTTTTCGGGGTCGGGGTTTTGGGGGTCGGGGTTTTGGGGGTCGGCATCGCCGCCGGGCAGCAGTTCTCCGGCGGCGGCCGGGCCCGGTCCGATCTGGGCGACCCAGGCGTCGGATTGCTGGGGGGTGTAACCGAGCGCGCGGCCCGCGTCCCGCAGCGCCAGCCGGGGCCGGTAGGTGATCACGTTGGCGACCTGCGCGGCCCGGTCCCGGCCGTAGGTGTCGTAGACGTACTGGATGACCTCTTCCCGGCGGCGGTGCTCGATGTCCAGGTCGATGTCCGGCGGGCCGTCCCGGCCCTCGGACAGGAACCGCTCGAACAGCAGGTGGTGCGAGACCGGATCCACGTTGGTNNCTCGCAGAACTCCACGATGTCGTGCACGATCAGGAAGTAACCGGGGAACCTGAGTTGCTCGATGACCTCGAGCTCCCGGGCGATCTGCCGGTACGCGCCGGGCACGCGCTCGTCACCAGGCGGCCCGTACCGCGCCGGGGCCTTCCGCGCCACCAGCTCGCGCAGCCAGGACGCCTCGGTGTGGCCGGATGGGACGGGAGCGCCGGGCAGGTCAGGCGCTATCACCCGGAAATCGAACGCGAGCTCGCGGCCCAGCGCCGCGGTCCGCTCCAGCACGCCCGGGTAGCGCCGCAGCAGCGCGGCCATCTCCTGGCCCGACCGCAGGTAGGCGGTGCCCGCCGCGGCCAGCCAGCCGTCTTGGTCCTCAAGGCTCCGCCGGGCCCGGATGGCGGCCAGCGCCTGGGCCAGCCGGGCCTGCGCGGGCGCCGCGAAGTGCACGTTGCCGGTGGCCACCACGCCCACGTCGGCCAGGGCCGCCAGCCGGGCCAGCAGGTCGTTGCGCTCGTCGTCGCCCGGATCGTGGTGGCAGTTCAGCTCGACCATCACGTTCTCATGGCCGAACATCTCGGTCAGCCGGCCCAGCTCCCGCCAGGCCGCGCCCGGGCCGTCGGCGGCCAGTGCCGCGGGCACCGGCCCCTTGCGGCACCCGGTCAGCACCACCCAGTGGCCGCCGTGCGCGCCGGCCAGCGCGCCGGTGTCGTAAACCGGGCGGCCCTTCTCCCCGCCCGCCAGCTGGGCGGCGCTGATCGCCGCGCACAGCCTTCGGTAGCCCTCGGCGTCCCGGGCCAGGACCAGCAGGTGGCGGCCCGGCGGGTCAGGCGCTTTGTGCGGCCCGGACGGCAGGTCGAGGCTCAGCTCGGCGCCGAACACCGTGCCTAGGCGGATCCCCTGGCCACGGAGCCTGGCCGCGGCCTGCGCGAACTGCGGGACTCCGTACATCCCGTCGTGGTCGGTGATCGCGAGCGTCTCGAGCCCGAGCCGGGCGGCCTCGGTCACGAGCTCACCGGGGGTGGCCGCCCCGTCCAGGAAGCTATAGGAGGAGTGGCAGTGCAGCTCGGCCCACGGGATGGCGGCCGCGGACTGTGGCGGGCGCGGCCGGGAGGCGGGCCGGTCCGCGGCGGGCTTCTCGGGCGGCGGCTCACTCCCGACGTGCCAGGTCATCCGCCGCCGGAGCTCGCCCCAGGAAACCGGCGGGTTATTCCAGCCCATAACGCGTCCTCGTTACGACTCCTACGCGGAAGTCCCCGCCGTTCGGGTGGGGGAAGCGCAGCCGGCGCGCCTCCCACGTTTCTATGTTCGAATATGGTTTCATGTAAGGATGAGGACGGCATATCGGTGCCGAGCCTATCCCGACCCGGCACAGCAGTCGATGCTCGCGCGCACGTTCGGATGTGTCCGCATCGTGTGGAACCGGACCCTGGCCGAGCGGTCCCGGCTCTACAACGCCGAAGGCAAGAGCCTGTCCTACGCCGCATCTGACGCGGCGCTGACCCAGATGAAGAAGGACGCGGAACTGGCATTCCTGAATGAGGTATCCAGCGTGCCGCTCCAGCAGGCGCTGCGGCATCAGCACTCTGCGTTCCAGGCGTTCTTCGCTCGCCGCGCCCGCTACCCGCGGTTCAAATCCCGGTGCGGCCGCCAGTCCGCTACCTATACCCGCAACGCATTCTGCCTGCGCGGCGGCGAGCTGCGGCTGGCGAAGATGAGCGAGCCGCTGCGGTTCGTGTGGACCTGGCCAGGCGTGGACGTGACCGGCCTTGATCCCACATCGGTGACCGTGGCTAGGGATCCGGCCGGGCGCTGGTTCGTGACCTTCCACGCCGACGTGCCCCATCCCGCGCCTCTTCCGCCTGCTGGCCGCCGCGCCGGGGTGGACGTGGGGCTGGCCCACTTCGCCACCCTGTCCACCGGCGAGAAGATCCCGCACCCCAAGCACTGGGAGCGACATGAGCGGCGGCTCAAGCGCTGGCAGCGCAGGCTGGCCCGGACCAAGCGCGGATCGGCGAACCGGACCAGGCGGGCCATCAAGGTCGCACGCGCGCACGCTAGGGTGGCCGACGCTCGCCGGGACTTCCTGCACAAGGCCAGCACGAGCCTGGTGCGCCGGTTCGACGTGATCGCCGTGGAGGACCTGAACGTGGCCGGCATGATCCGTAACCGGCGTCTGGCCCGTGCCATCAGCTGTTCCGGCTGGGGAGAGTTCCGGTCCATGCTGGAGTACAAGGCGCGGCGCCGCGGCCGCCATGTCGCCGTGGCGGATCGCTGGTATCCCAGCTCCAAGACCTGCTCGGCGTGCGGGCACCTGCTCGCCTCGCTGAGTCTGGGGACACGCCGCTGGACGTGTCCGGCCTGTGGCACCCGGCACGACCGGGACATCAACGCCGCGCGGAACATCCTTGCCGCCGGGCTGGTCTACCAAGGCGGGGAGGAAAGTCAACAGTACCCCCCTTCGATCAGCCAGCGGCCGTCCTGAACCGCGGCCAGCCAGGCGCGCCCGTCGTCGGTTAGCAGCTGGAACCGGGCCCGGCGGCGCGCGGCGGCCGGGTCCCACCAGCGTTCGGACAGCGGCCACGGCCCGGCCCAGCCGGTGATCCGCAGCGGCGGCACGCCGTCGGCCGCCAGCCAGGCCGGCGCGGCCGAGATCACGCACCGTCCGGTGACCGTGACCGCGTCTCCGGCATCGTCGGTCACGTCCGCCTCACGGGCGAAGGGGTACACCACGCCCGGCACCGCACCCATGATCCGCCCGGGCCACGGCGCGCCCACGGCCAGTCGGGGCTGCCTTTTCTCACCGAACGGAACGTCGTTCACCTGCTCGGCCACGTCTCGGCCGCCACCCAAGACCGGGCGCAGCACGGCCTCGTGCCCGAGCATGGCCTGCACGCGCATGGCGGCCCGCGCCACCCGGTCGCTGACCACGGTCTCCCCCCAGAGCGCGAGCTGGTGCCCGGTGGCGTGGACTACCTGGTCCGGGACCAGTCGCAGCACCACGATGCCCCCGTCGGTCGTGCCGTCGGGGGTGCTGCCGGTAGTGCCGTCGATAGTGCCGACGGGCGGGGCGGGTACCTGCCAGCCGTCGAGCTGCCAGCGGACCCGGTCGGCGAGGGCGGCCGCGGACAGCAGCCCGTCGTGCCGCCAGAGCCTGCGGTTCTCTCGCCCGTCGGCGCAGACGGCCCGGACCTGGACCCGGACGCAGGTCAGCCCACGGGCCGCGAGTCCCTCGTGCATCCGCTCGGCGAGCGCCTTGGCCGCGAACACCACCGGCTCGGACAGCGGTTCCGGCGGGTCGAACTCCTGGGCTACGGACAGGTCCTCGGCCGGCGGGCGCACCGCCAGCGGGCGGGAACCCAGGCCGCGCGCCAGCCGGTGCGCGGTCTCCCCCGCGGCACCGAACCTGCTGGCCACGTCGTCGGGCGACAGCGCGGCCAGATCCCCCAGCGTGTGCAGGCCGAGCCGGCTCAGCAGGGCCGCGAAATCCTGGCCGGCCAGATCCCCGGCCGCGTCCTGGCCGGCCAGGGCACTTACCGGCTGCCGGGCCAGGACGCTTACCGGCTGCCGGGCCAGGAACTCCGGCGTCCGGCCCGGCGGGATGACCAGGACCGGGCAGATGCCACTAGCGGTGTCGGCGCGGGGGGCGCCGACGGCGCGGGCGGCTAGGTATGCGGCGAACAGCCCGTCGGCGACGCCGGCCTGGGATTCGACGCCGAGATCGGCGATCGCGGCGGTGATCCGGGCGGCGAGCGCCGTCTCGCCGCCGAAGTAACGGGCCGGGCCGCGCGCTCCGAACGCGCAAACCCCTGGCTCAACCGCCTCGACCGCCGGGCAGAACGCGGTCACGGCGGTGAGCACCTGATCGAACGCCCGTGCCGTCCTGGGCCCGGCCAGACCGGGGCAGTACAGGACCATGACCCGGGGTTCGGGCGCGCTCATCCGGCCCGCACCACCTGGAGGTGGCGCTCCGGCACCGGGATGTCGGGCGGCTCGGCCGCGCTGACGTTCCCGTCTTCGGCCGGCAGCCAGAGCCAGCGGGTGCGCGTGACGGCCGCCTCGCCACGGCCGTCGGCCGTCACCTGGGCACAGCACGCCCGGAGCCGACCGTGCCCGTCGCCCAGCCCGGTCCACCCCTGGGTGAGGATCCGGAGGCGGACCTGCGCCCCCGGCCAGTCGCCGACGACCAGCAGCACGCCCCGCCCGCGCCGCAGCGTGGCCTCCAGGCGCTGCCGGACCTGGGCCGGGGCCTGCGCGGGCGGCCGGAGCAGGACGAGCTCGCACCCGTCGAGCAGCGACGCCACCACTTGCGGCCAGGCGTGCCCCGGATCGGGGACCAGCAGGGTCCGTTCGGCGTCCAGGCCCAGTCCCGCCGCGGCCAGCATGCCCGCCTCGGGCACCCCGGCGATCCCGCACCAGGCCCCGTCCGCCGAGGCGCCGGCCGCGAGGGCCAGTATCAGCAGGCCGAACTCCGCCACCGTCACCACCGAGCCACGGGCCAGCCCGCCCCGCGGAAGCAGCTCGCGCAGTGCGGGCAGGACCGGCAACGTCCCGTCGCGCAGTGCGGGCAGGACGGGCAACGTGCCGTCCCTGAGCGGATCGGCGGCCTGGGAAACCGGGGATCTGGATACCTCCGCGGCCACGGATAGCCGAGGCCGGGCAGATGATATCCGCTTGATTTCCGTAGAAGCGATCCCCATTCCGTCGATTATCGAACATAGGTTCGCCCAGGTCAAGCACGGACCACGGACCCCGCGGCGTGTCGAGATGCTTGAGAAAACATTGTTACCCCGGGTGAGTGCCTGAGGGCAGGCTGGCGGCTACCCGCCAGCCTCCGCCCGGCACGGGCCCGGCGCTCAGCTGGCCGCCATGAGCCTTGACCCGTTCGATCATCCCGAGCAGCCCGGCACCGCCGCAGCCGTCAAGTTCGAGAGGCGCGGATCTGGCTGGCCCGTTGATGATGTCGACGTTCAGGCCGGTGGCTGTCACCTCCAGGGTCACCGATACGGATGCGCCCGGAGCGTGCTTCATGGAATTGGTAAGCCCTTCCTGGATGATGCGCAGGGCGTCGTCAGCCACGGCAGGCGCGAGCGCGTGGTGTCCGGCCCGGCGGAAGGTGACATCAGTTCCGGTCACCCTGACCGCGTCAACCAGGTGATCGGCGAGCTCGAGCAGTGAGTCAGGCGAAGTGCCGTCGCGGCCGAGGAGCGTCGCGGCCCGGGTGATCTCCTCGTCAGCCCGGCCCGCCGCGGTCACGATGTCGGCGAACGTGGCTGCCATCGACTCTGGTTGCGTCAGGCTGCGCACCTGACCGGCCCTGGCCTGGATCACCACGGCCGTCAGCCAGTGGGCCACGGTGTCATGGAGTTCTCGCGCGAGGTGAACCCGCTCGTAGCGGACCGCCTCCTCCGCGTACCGCGATCGTTCTGCCTCAAGCAGCTTTCCCGCCTCAGCCAGCTCCGCAGCTAGCCGGCGGCGTGAGCGGACGAACTCTCCGGCCGCCCAGGGACCGAACGTGACCATCAGCAAGAACGGGTTGAAGCCGCGATTGACGACCTCGGCCGTAGCCGCCAGCAGCGCTGGCCCCGCGATCGTGCGCCGCCACCCCCCCGCGTCACCCAGGCGGTAGCTGAGCACGAACGTCACGGCCAGAACCGGAATGAGATAGACCAGGCTGGCGGTGCCGCCGCGCGATCCCGCGGCGGCGATGATCAGCGCGGCCGCTGTCGTCGCGGCGAGGAGATGACGGGTCCGCCAGCACAGGCACACCGGCAGGAGCAGGGCCAGGTACTCCATTGCCAGGCCTAGGGGCCAGCAGCCGTCTGGTGCCGCAGGTCCTGGATCAGCGCACGGATCATCGAGAGGCTATCCCGCCCGCACGCCTCGATCTCGGTGAACGCGGCACGCGCCAGCTCCGGGTCGGCGGGCCTATCGGGAGAAGCGGTGGCGTGGTGGCCGTTCCTGGCCGCGGCGGAGATCCGGTCGAGATTGAGCCGGAGCAGCGCATCCAGGTCACCAGTCACACGTTCTCTTTCCACCATGGCGGACAGCGCGGCCGTGCGCTCCCGCTGCGCGGC
>PLIQ01000089.1:0-11433 GCA_003140115.1 Actinomycetota bacterium
CGCGGCGACTCGCCGTCCAGCACTAGGCGACTTAACGGATTGCCGCGGCTCCTCCCGGTCACGGCCGCGATCCAGCCCTGGTCGCGGCAGGAGCCGATGCGATTGGATGACCTCGTGGACGCGGACGTGATCGTAGTGGGCGCCGGGCTGGCCGGGCTGGCCGCCACCGCCGAGCTGGCTAGCGCCGGACGGCGCGTGCTGCTGTTGGACCAGGAGCCCGAGTCGAACCTGGGCGGCCAGGCATTCTGGTCGTTCGGCGGCCTGCTGCTGGTCGACTCGCCCGAGCAGCGCCGGCTGGGGATCAAGGACTCTCGCGAGCTGGCCTGGCAGGACTGGACGGGCAGCGCGTATTTCGACCGCGGCATCGACGACCCGGCCGGGGAGGACTACTGGGCCTACCGGTGGGCGCAGGCCTACGTCGACTTCGCCGCCGGGGAGAAGCGCTCCTGGCTGCACGCGATGGGGATGCGCTGGTTCCCGCTGGTGGGCTGGGCCGAGCGGGGTGGTTACCTGGCCGACGGACACGGCAACTCGGTGCCGCGTTTCCACATCACCTGGGGCACCGGGCCCGGGGTACTGGCGCCGTTTGAGCGGCGGGTCCGGGACGCCGAGGCGTCCGGTCGGGTTGGGTTCCGGTTCCGGCACCGGGTGGACGAGCTCACCGTCACCGGCGGGGCGGTCGACGGCGTGCGAGGGGCGGTGCTCGAAGCCAGCTCGGCGGCCCGCGGGACACGCAGCTCGCGCACTGCGGTCGGCCAGTTCGAGCTGCACGCGCAGGCGGTCGTCGTGACGTCCGGCGGGATCGGCGGCAACGCCGACCTGATCCGGGAGCACTGGCCGGCCCGGCTCGGCCCGCCGCCGGAACGGATGATCTGCGGGGTACCCGAGTACGTCGACGGGCGGATGCTGGCCATCGCCGAACGGGCCGGCGGGCGGCTGGTCAACCGGGACCGGATGTGGCACTACACCGAGGGCATCGAAAACTGGGATCCGATCTGGGCGCGGCACGGCATCAGGATCCTGGCCGGGCCCTCGTCGATGTGGTTCGACGCCCGAGGCCAACGGTTCCCAGCGCCGAACTTCCCTGGCTTCGACACCCTGGGCACGCTCGGCGCCATCCGGGAGAGCGGCTATGACTACTCGTGGTTCGTCCTGACCCAGAAGATCATCGAGAAGGAGTTCGCGTTGTCAGGCTCGGAGCAGAATCCCGACCTGACCGGCAAGGATATCCGGCTCACCTTGTCCCGGGTCCGGCCCGGCGCCCCCGCCCCCGTCGAGGCGTTCAAGCAGCACGGGGCCGATTTCGTGGTGGCCAGGACCCTGCCCGAATTGGTCGCGGGCATGAACAAGCTGACCGGCGAGACGCTGATCGACCTGACCGACCTAGAGCGGCAGATCGTCGCGCGCGACCGGGAGATCGACAACCCGTTCACCAAGGACATGCAGGTCATGGCGATCCGCAACGCCCGCCGGTTCCGCGGCGACCGGCTGGCCCGGACCGCCGCGCCGCATAAGATCCTGGATCCCAAGGCCGGGCCGCTGATTGCCGTCCGGCTCAACATCTTGACCCGCAAGACCCTGGGCGGCCTGCAGACCGACCTGTCCGGCCGGGTGCTCAGCCGGAGCACGCCGACCCGTCCGGTGCCCGGCCTGTTCGCCGCCGGGGAGGTCGCCGGGTTCGGCGGCGGCGGCCTGCACGGCTACCGTTCGCTGGAAGGGTCCTTCCTGGGCGGCTGCCTGTTCAGCGGCCGTGAGGCGGGCCGTGCCGTAGCCCGCCTCACGTCCTCGTTATTGCTCTCCGACGCCCTTAGCGCGGCTCCTCCGGCGGTGGTCCCCACCGCGGAACCTGCTGCGTAGGCGGTTCCGAACCGGCCTGGGGCGGCTGGGCGTACCCGCCGTAACCGCCGCCCTGCGGTGGCGGCGGGTTCCAGCCGCCGCCGTAATTGCCGCCGCCCTGGGGTGGCTGGTTGTAGCCGCCGTAGGGGTCGCCGCCCTGCGGCGGCTGGCCGAACCCGCCGTAGCCCGCGCTGCCCTGCTGGTATCCGCCGTACTGGTCGCCGTCCGCGGGCGTCGAGCTGCCAATCAGCCGGTAGTACACGAGCGTGACGACGATGGCGAGGAACGGGGCGATCAGGGTACCCGAGATGACCGAGCTCAGACCGTCGCCGAGCACGTGCGGCAGGGCCGAGAAGATGACGCGCAGCAGGACTTCTACGACGATCTGAACGATGAAAAGCAGCACCAGCGTGGCGAACACGTGCCAGCCGTGACTACGCACGAGGTCGCGACTCCGGCTGAACGACGCCAGTGTCCCGGGCCTCTCGATGACGATGACGGGAACGATCACGGCCCAGATGGTCATCAGGTACAAACCTGGAACGATGACGAACCAAAAGCCGATCCAGATCCCGATACTGGCCAGGATGGAAGCCCCTATGACGGCCGAGAGCGACGGCGTGACGGCGGATATGGTCTCGCCGATGGACAGGTCGACCCGGCCATCCCGCACGTCCTGTACGGCCTTGACCAGCGTCGCCTGAAGTACGAAGCCCGCGATGAGGACCATGAGCAGGCCAAGCAGGAGGCCGAAGCGCCCGGCCAGAGCCAGGAGTGCGACGATAATGGCCGCGACCACATAGATAACAAAGGCGATCGCGAGAAAGTGCCTGGCGAACGTCTTGTACATCCGCCATGCTTCGTCAAAAACGCCCGACAGTGGGTTCATGGCCGTGATGGTACAGGCCGGATCTGCAGATGAGGTGGAGGGCGGCACTGAACGGGTGAACGACGCGCCGCAGGTGACCCTGTTCACCGACGATCCGGCGTAGGTTATCGCGCGTACCTGGCCTTGAGGTCGGCCTTCATCAGCTTGCCCGCCTCGCTGCGCGGCAGGTCATCGACGAAGTACACGGTCCGGGGCGCCTTGAAGCTAGCGATCTTCGACTTTACGAACGCGATGATCTCCTGCTCAAGCTCGGGTCCGGGCATCGCCCCGGCGGCGGGCTGGACGAAGGCCGCGACCGCCTCCCCCATCTCCGCGTCGGGGACGCCGATCACCGCGACGTCGTGGACCGCCGGGTGCAGCGCGAGCACGTTCTCGGTCTCCTGCGGGTAGATGTTGACCCCGCCGGAGATGATCGTGAACGCCTTGCGGTCGGTGAGGAACAAGAAGCCGTCCTCGTCGAGGTAGCCGATGTCGCCCAGCGTGGTCCAGGTCGGATGGGCCGGGTGCTGCGAGGCCTGGGTCTTGGCCGGGTCGTTGTGGTAGGTGAACGGGACCTCGTCCCGCTCGAAGTAGACCCCGCCGATCTGGCCCGCGGGGAGTTCGGTCCCGTCGTCGGCGCAAATCCGCACCGTGCCCAGGATCGGGCGGCCGACGGTGCCCGGCTTGGTGAGCCAGGTGCCGCTATCGATGGCCGTCATGCCGTTGCCCTCGGTGCCCGCGTAGTACTCGACCAGGATGGGGCCCCACCACTCGATCATCTTCTGCTTGACCTCAACCGGGCAGGGCGCCGCGGCGTGGATCGCGACCCGCAGGCTGGAAATGTCGTACTGCCCGCGGACCTCTGGCGGGAGCTGCAGCATGCGGACGAACATGGTCGGGACGAACTGCGCGTGCGTGGCGCGGTGATCACCGATGGCCGCCACGGCCTGCTCGGCGTCGAACCGTTTCATCATGACCACGGTGCCGCCCAGGGCCTGGACCGCGCCGCAGAAGCGTAGCGGCGCCGCGTGGTAGATCGGCCCGGGCGACAGGTAGACCGTGCCGGTGTTGAAGCCGAACGCGAGGCGGGCCAGTTCGACTAGGCCCTCGGCGGACTCGCCCACCTGGACGCCGGGCAGCGGCGGCCGCACGCCCTTGGGCCGTCCGGTGGTGCCAGAGGAGTAGAGCATGGTGGCGCCGTGCGGCTGATCGTCGAGGGGCGTGTCAGGGGCGGCGGCGATGGTCTCCTCGTAGCGGTCGTACCCGGGCACCGCACCGCCGAAGGCCAGCCGCAAGGTGACCGCCGGGACCCGGAGCGCCGTCGCGGTCGCGGCCTGCTCAGCAGAGACGATCAGCGCGGCGGCGCCGCTGTCGTTGACGATGTAGGCGACCTCCTCCGGCTTGAGCCGGTAATTGACCGCGGTGATATACAGGCCCGAACGCAGCGCGGCCCAGTAGACCTCCAGGGCCCGCAGGCTGTTCTCGGTCAGCAGCGCCACCACGTCGCCCGGCCGCAGCCCGCCGTCGCGCAGCACATGAGCCAACTGCGCCGAGCGCCGCTCGAGTTCCCCGTAACTGACGGTCTCGCCGGTCCCGGCCATGACCGCGGCGATCCGGTCCGGCGTCTGCGCCGCGTACGTGCCTGGATACATAGATCACCGCCCTCCGCGCATCCCCGCCCATTATCGGTGGCTACCGCCCGATGCTGTCCAGTTCGGCCACCGCGTCGGCGGGAAGGACCAGGTCCGCCGCGGCGACGTTCTCGCGCAGGTGCGCCACGGACGAGGTACCCGGGATGAGGACGATCGTCGGCGAGCGCTGGAGCAGCCAGGCCAGGGCGACCTGATGGGCCGAGGCGCCGAGCCGGGCAGCGACGTCGGCCAGCACTCGCGACTGAAGCGGGCTGAAGCCGCCAAGCGGGAAGAACGGGGCGTAGGCGATGCGCTCGGCCGCGCACTGGTCAACCAGGGCGTCGTCCTGCCTGGCAGCCACGTTGTACAGGTTCTGCACGGTGACGACCGGCGCGATGGCCTGCGCCTGAGCGAGCTGAGCCGCGGACACGGCGCTGAGGCCGAGGTGCCGGATCAGGCCCTCCTTCTGCAGTTCGGCCAGGGTGCCGAACTGCTCGGCCAGGGACTCCTCGCTGCCGTCCCCCGGCAGGCGCAGGTTGACGACGTCGAGGGCGTCCAGGGCGAGGTGCTCGAGGTTCTCGTGGACCGCGGCTTGAAGGTCCGGCCGCGAGAGCGAGGGCCGCCAGCTGCCGTCCGGGCCGCGCCGCGCGCCTACCTTGGTCACGATGCGCAGACCGGCGGGGTAGGGGTACAGGGCCTCCTTGATGAGCTCGTTGACCACCACCGGCCCGTAGTAGTCGCTGGTGTCGATGTGGGTAACGCCCAGCTCGACCGCTTCGCGCAGTACGGCCAGGGCCTGGTCCCGATCCGCGGGCGGCCCGAAGACGCCCGGTCCGGCCAGTTGCATGGCCCCGTAGCCCATGCGGCTGAGGGTTATGGGGTTCAGGTCGCCCGCGAGCGTGAGGGTTCCGCCCGGAACACTGTCCGCCATATCCGTTCCTTCCTTGGAATTAAAGATCTCTTTTGCCGAACGGTCCGTGGTTCGGCGCACCCGGAATCAGGCCACGACGCCGATGTAGCGCCAGTCCAGGACGTCGCGCGGCGCCGATCCTTCGGGCCGGTCGGCCGCGCCAGGCCAGCCGAGCCCGCTGGGCGAGACGGCCCCGCGGGGCCAGCCCAGCCCGCCGTCTCCCCCGGGCGCCTCGGCCCGGACCAGGGAACGCAGGTGGACCAGCCCGCCGCCGCCCGGCAGCGGATCAACCCGCTCAACGGAGATCGTGCTGCGTAGCGTATCCCCCTCGTGCACCGGGCCGAGGTGGTCGCAGCTGTGCCAGGCCGCCACCGTGACCAGGGACGGCAGCGTTCGGGCCGCCTGGGCCAGCGCCAGCCCGATGGCGTGTCCGCCGTACACGAGCCGCCGGCCTCCGGCCGCCGACGCGTCGTGGTGCACCATCGCCACGTTGAGGGTCAACCGGGCCAGCTCCGGCGCGCTGGAGACCACGTCGCCGCCCGGTACGGCCCAGGTCTGCCCGGCCGCCAGCTCGGCCAGGCGAGGGCCCGCAGCCCGCCGGGCGAACCGGTCAAGCCGCCAGCCGCCGATCAGGTCGGCTGGATCGCGGGCGTCAGCAGGCTGACCGACCGAGGACAGCTCGTCGGCGTGCCCGGTCTGCCGGTCGTGGTCGCGCAGCGGCAGCATGGCACAACGCCAGAAGTCCAGCACCGGCCGCTGCTCCTGGTCCACCGTGGTGATCCGCAGGACCGCGAGCCCGGTCGGCGCCCGGCCTGCCCGCGGCTGGTTCTGCCTGAGCGCGACGACCTGGGTGGAAGTCCGCAGCGTGTCGCCCAGCCGGGGAGCGCGTTGAAAGGTCAGCCCGCGGTAGAAGAGGTTGGCCTTGACGTGCTGGGTGACCACCGTGGATTGCCCGATGGCCACATCCCAGACCAGGCTCGGTGACGCGAGCGGGTCTCCTCCGGTGACCTCGCGGCACAGCTCGTGGTCGGTGGCCAGTGCGAGCCGGTTCCCGATGATGGCCTGGTGCGCGGCGGCCAGCCCCGAGGTCAGCGTGAGGCCCGGCGCGCCGCCGAACTGCTGCCCGATGACCAGCTCGTCGAAATACGGCCCCTCGACGGGCGGAGACTGCGTGGTCATGCACCGGAACTTATCATTGACTCGTGCCTAGAAAACCGGACGCGAATGCCGTCGAGGGCAAAGGCTCCGGGGACGCCGGCTCGAAGTCGGTGAGGACCCGGGAGCGGATCCTCGACGCCGCCGCGCACGTACTGAGCCGCAAGGGGTACGCGGGCACGCGGCTGAGCGACGTGGCCGATCAGGCCGAGATCCAGGCCCCGGCGATCTACTACTACTTCCCGTCCCGCGATGACCTGATCGAGGAGGTCATATGGTCGGGCATCGCGCACATGCGCGAGCACCTGGCCCAGGTGATGGCCGCGCTGCCGCCCGACGCCGATCCGCTTGACCGCATCGACGCCGCGGTCGAGGCGCACCTGCGGTACGCACTGGAGATCTCCGACTACACGACCGCGTCGATCCGGAATGCGGGGCAGGTCCCGGAAGCCATCGCGGTCAGGCACACGGCCGAGGCGTCCCAGTACGGCGACATGTGGCGCAAGCTGCTGCAGGACGCGGAGAACGCGGGCTTGCTACGGCCCGATCTGGACCCGATGGCGGCCCGGATGCTGGTCCTGGGCGCGCTCAACTGGGCGGCCGAGTGGTGGAATCCGCGGCGAGGCTCGCTCGACGCCGTGGTGCGGACCGCGCAATCCCTGGTCCGGCACGGGCTAGGACCCGTCCCCGCCGCGGGCGACGACCCGGCCGGGGTTCCCGGGTCTACGGCGCGGAAGTCGCGCACCCGGCGACGGCCCGTGACCAGCTGAGGTCCCTCGTCTCGCTTCATTGCGCACGGCCTCGTCTGCCCAGGTCCGAGCGCTGTTGTCATAGAGGATTCTTTTAATTTAGATTAGTTTTACCGGATCCCAGTCGCCTCGAGAGGACGGCCAGATGCCAGCGAGCACGTTCCGTTATCCGTCGTCCGATGGCGCGCAGATCGCCGCCTACCGGTGGGCCCCGGCGGATGAGCCCCGGGCGGTGATCCAGCTCACCCACGGGATGGGCGAGCACGCGCGGCGCTACGACTACGTGGCCCGGGCCCTGAACGACGCCGGTTTCGCCGTCTACGCCCAGGATCACCGCGGGCACGGGGGCAGCGCCGACCCCGAGGCACTCGGTGACATGGGCCCGGGCAGCTGGCCGGCTTTGGTCGACGACGTCGGCCTGCTCTCCGCCCACATCCGAGCAGAACACCCCGGCCTGCCGCTGATCCTGCTCGGACACAGCATGGGGTCGTTCGCCGTGCAGCAGTACCTGCTCGATCACAGCGCCGATGTCGACGGCGCCGTGCTGACCGGCACCGCGGCGATCGACGTGCTGGAGCCGGCCCTGGACCTAGACCAGCCACTGGACCTGGCCATCTTCAACGCGGCGTTCCAGCCCGCCCGTACCGACTACGACTGGCTATCCCGCGACGAGACGATCGTCGACGCCTACGTCGCCGATCCGTACTGCGGCTTCGGGATCGATCCCGCGTCCGCCAAGCTGATGTTCCTCGGCGCCCGCCGGGTCGCCGACCCGGCCCAGGTCGCGGCCATCACACCGGGCCTGCCGCTCTACATCGCCGTCGGCGAGGCCGACCCGGTCAACGGCGGCCTAGGGCTGCTCACCCCGCTGACCGACCGGTACGCGGCCGCGGGCCTGACCGACGTGACGGTCCGTACCTATCCCGGCGCCCGCCACGAGGTGCTGAACGAGACCAACCGGGACCAGATCATCGGCGAGCTCATCAGTTGGATCAACCGCGTCCTGGCCAGCACCCGTGAGGGCAGCTAAGCCGGGGCAAGGGCCGCACCAGGGTCTATGAACGGCTAGGGCAGCTCGCCGATACCGGACGAGACGGACCAACACCAACCGCCACCAGGGAAAGGGCTGATGCCAGACGATCCGACCCGCCAATGACCGGCTCCGGCACCGACTGAAAGAACGAGCGATGAAGGACCAGTCGCGTAAGCGCGCGGCGGCGGAGACAATCACCAGGTTTGTCTCCGAACCCATCGCCGGTGGCCAGCCCGGGCTCGGGTTGCTGGCCCGGCTCAGAGATACCCGGTCGCTGAGAGCAGAGCGCGGGAGAATCGGCTGAGCTCCAGCCGGGGAAGTTGTTCGGGGGCGAACCAGGCGATGTCGGTGAGCTCGTCGTCGCTGACGGCCGGGGAACCATCGATGATCGCGGCCTCGTACACCGCGGTGACGTAGGCGGTACGGTCCCCGTTCGGATAGCTGACCTGGTAGTCGGGGCCGCCGAGGACGTCCAGCAGGCGCCTCAGCCGGACGTCGACGCCGATCTCTTCACGGGTCTCGCGGACCGCCGCCTGGGCCGGGGACTCGCCGGGCTCAACGGCACCGCCGAGCACGGCCCATCCGTCGTCGTGACCAGCGTGCCGGACGAGTAGCAGCCGCCCGGCCTGGTCAACGGGGAGCACCGAGACCGCCGGGAGCAGCAGCAGGTCGTGTCCGACGGCCGCCCGCAGCCGCACGATATGCGCCGGGATGCTCATCTGGGCACCGTTCCCAGACCTGAGCATGGCCAAGCGCGCCAGATCGCGTCAACGGGATTCAGGGGGCGCGCGGCCGACACGGAGGCTGGGATGGTATGAGGGTGCGGACAGTGTCCCGCGTGGGAGGAGAGCACAATGCCAGGGCAGATTCCAGCCGGTGACATCCATCACCTACGGCTTACGGTGACTGACGTCCGGCGCAGCCGGGAGTTCTATACGAGCCTGCTCGGCTTTCAGGTGGCGGCGGAGTCGCCCCCGCCCGACGACCCGGCGGCGGACCAGGTGTTCGCCATCTTGTTCGGCGGCGTGGTGATGGTCCGCGGCAACCTGATTATGGGGCTGCGGCCGATGGCGCCCGCCGGAGACCATTTCGACCCGGACCGGGTCGGTCTTGACCATCTCAGCTTGGGCGTGGCCAGCCGGGAGGATCTCGAGCAGGCGGCCACGCTGTTCGATGAGCGCGGCGTGACTCATGGCGTGATCACGCGCCTGCCGTCGTTCGGTATCGACGTCCTGTCTTTCGAAGACCCCGACGGCATCCAGCTGGAGCTCACCGCGCCGGTAGCGCCGGCCGACGGCGGCTAGTGACGCCTCGGGCCAGGATCCGTCTCGCGCTCATCAGGCAGGCCGTGCGGGACGCGCATCCGCCACGCGTCGGTCACGAGCTCGGTCAGGCGTTCGACATCCACCTCCGCCAGGCGCAGCATCACCAGCGGCCAGCCGTCGTACCCGGACACGGTGAAGAAGACCTCGGGCTCCCCTAGGAGCAGAGCCTGCTTCTCGGCCTCGTCGCCGACGAACAGCACCGCGATGTCGGTCCGGATGACCCGGCGCTGGCCATGGCGGCGTTCGGGGTAGGACCAGACGAAGCCCTTGCCGCCGACCCGGAAGTCGAAGCCGTCACTGTCGATCTCCTCCACGTTGGGCAGGGCCAGCGCGAGACGCCGCACGTCATCGGCGTCGGCCATCGTGTTTCTCCTCCGATCGCTCCGTCAGCAGCCGACTAACCTTTGCCTGGGTTGAAGATCTCGCGCGGATCCAGCGCGTGGCGGACGGCCGACTGCAGCGCCAGCGCTCCCGGGTCGAGCTCACGACGCATGCCATCGCGCTTGAGGATCCCGATGCCGTGCTCGCCGGTGACCGTGCCGCCGAGGGCGATCGCCGCGTCGAGCAGTTCCTCGAACGCCGCCTGGGCCGCGAGCCGGGCGGCTTCGTCACCAGCCTGGGTGACCAGCAGCGGATGCAGGTTCCCGTCCCCGGCGTGCGCGATCGTCGCGATCCGCACTCCGTGCCGCGCGCCGATCTGGTTGACCTGTTCCAGCATCGCGGGAACCTGGGAGCGCGGGACGCAGACATCCTCGGTGAGTACCGGGCCGAGCCGTTCGAGCGCCGGGTAGGCCAGCCGCCGGGCCTCGAACAGCGCCTCGGCTTCCGTGTCGTCGGTCGACTGCTCCACCCACATCGCTCCGGCGTCGGTCATGGCGGCGGCGATGTCCGCCGCCTCGGCGGCACCCGACTCCCCCGGCGTGTCGACACGGGCCAGCAGCAGCGCCGCGGCGTCCGCCCCGATGCCCATGTGCTTCCACTCCTCCACTGCCTCCAGGCAGGCCCGGTCGAGGAGCTCGAGGACCGCGGGGGTCAGCCCGCGCCGGGCGATCTGAGCTCCGGCCTGACCGGACGTGACCAGATCGGCGAAGGCGCCGACCACGGTGCGCGGCGTGCCGGCCCGGGCGGGCCGCAGCCGCAGCGTCACCTCGGTCACCACGCCGAGCGTGCCCTCGGATCCGACGAACAGCCCGACCAGGTCGAGGCCTGCGACGCCCTTGGTGGTGCGCCGCCCGAGGCGTACCGCCTCGCCGTACGCGACGGGGCCGCCTACGACGGCGCGCAGGCCCAGCACGTAGTCGCGAGTCACGCCGTACTTCAGGCAGCACAGGCCGCCCGCGTTGGTGGCGACGTTGCCGCCGATCGTGGACCACTCGGCGCTGGCCGGGTCCGGCGGGTACCACAGGCCGCGCTCGGCCACGGCGGCCTTGAGGTCATTGTTGATCACGCCCGGCTGCACGACGGCCACCAGGTTGTCCGGGTCGATTTCGAGGATCTGGTTCATCGCGGACAGGTCGAGGATGACGCAGCCGCCGACCGCGTTGGCGCCACCTGACAAGCCGGTGCCCGCCCCGCGCGGGACGACCGGGGCACCGAGTTCGGCGCAGACGCGCACCACGTGCTGGACCTCGGCCTCCGAGCGGGCCCGGACACCGACGGCGGCCTGCCCGGCCGGTGCCCACTCTGCGTGGTCGAGCGAGATGGCGGCGAGTACGTCGGGGTCGACCACGAGACGTTCGACTGGGAGCCCGCGGCTCAGCGCCTCGATGAGAACGCTGGGGTTCACCTTCAGCTCGGGCTGGTACGCAAGATCCATGCTAGAACCCTAAGTTCTGATCGGCCGGGCTGCCATCTCGGTAAGAGAAAGCGGTTCAGGTGGGGACGTCCTGAGCGGCCGACCGGGCTTCCAGGAGCTGGCCGAGGACG
>PLIQ01000089.1:11487-13376 GCA_003140115.1 Actinomycetota bacterium
GCCTTCAGCGCGCCCGCCAGCCTGGTCACGCCGTGGCCACGGAGCCCGAGCAGCCGCTCGGCCACCACCGCGGGCGCGGTATCGCTGGCCAGAGGCTTGATGACCTCGACGGTCGCGGCGAAAGACAGGACGGCGTGCTCCTGCGGGGCACGCAGCGCGCAGGCGGCGGCGACGGTCGCCGCGGCCGCCAGCCGCGCGCCGCTCATCGAGCCGGACCGGTCGACCACGACCGCGAAGGCGGTGCGCGGCCGAGCCCAGTGCACGGTGGTCAGGTCGTCGTGCCCGACCGGCCGGGCTTCGGCCCGCGCGGCTGAAACGCCGTCGATCGAGGCGTCGATGTCCAGGTCACCGTCGAGAGCACCGCGAGCGGGCCGCAGCCGTGAGATCCCGCGCATCGAGGGTCGCCCGGCCCGGGCCCGGTCGAGTACGATCTGCGAGCTAAGCCTGATCGCGGCGGCCCGCAAGCGTTCGTCCGTGGCCGTGGTCATGAGCGCAAGCAACTCGAACGCGCTCGGGTCCCCGGCCAGCGCCCGGCTCATGGCTTCCTGGTCGAGCACTCCGACCTCGGGGCTGAGCTCGGCGAAGCGGGGGTGACGGGCCAGCTCATGCCGCCCCACGGTCTGGCCTGTACGCCGTCCCGACTTGGGGGGCGGCCGGCGCGGCCCGCCGACCGCCGGAGCGGTCGGCGGGCCGGTCATTCCCCCGGGCTGGCGTCGCCTCCCGCCGAGTCAGGGTCGGCGGCCCGCACGCTCCGGAAGATCTCCTCGATAACCTGGTCGGCGGGCCGCCGACAGGATTCGTGCCGGCGGACGCGGCCAGACAAGGTGGTCAGCGCAGCGTCCAGCCCGGCCTGCCAGTCGTCGGCCGGGACGGCGCGGATGTCGGCCAGCTCCGGGACCAACCGGGCGTAGTCGATGGCGCCGCGGACCGAGGCGCCCGAACGCAGGTCGGGGTGCTCGCGGGTGGCACGGGCGAGCGTCACGGCCTCGGCGACCAAGGCCGGCTTGGCGTGCTCGGCCGAGAGCCGCACGATCTGACGTTCCTGCTCGGCGTCCTGGTACCCGACCGAGATACGGCAGGTCCGGTCGTAGAGCGCCATCGACAGCCGCGACGTCCCCACCGAGTCGTACGGGTTCATCGCCGCGACGAGCCGGAAGCTCGGNNCGCGCATGGCCCGGACCAGCGGGCCGTCGGAGAAGTTCTCAGGCCGGTAGCCCTGCTCCAGGACTAGCGCCGGGTCGAAGGATCCGATCAGGCGAGCCGGGGTCAGCTCGGCGCTCCCCTCGACCAGGACGAACTCGGCGTGCCGGGACTCGGCGAGCTGCCGGAGCAGGGTGGACTTGCCCGTGCCGGGCGGTCCCTCGATCAGGATGTGGGCGCCGGAAGCGAGCGCGGCTTGGACCAGCTCCAGCTCGCGCCGGCGCCCGACAACCTGGATCGGCATGAGGTGGTCAGTGCTCGTGGACCACGATGCCGCGGATGTTCTTGCCGGCCAGCAGGTCCTCATAGCCCTCGTTGATCTGATCCAGCGTGTAGGTCCTGGTGATGATCTCGTCGAGCTTGAGGTCGCCGGCCTGGTACAGGCCAAGGATCTTGGGGATGTCGGTGGTCGGGTTGCAGTCACCGAACAGGCTGCCCTTCACCGTCTTACGGAACAGCGTCAAGATGGTCCCGGGTAGCTGGATGCTGGGCTCCAGCAGCTTGTTCAGCCCGGTCAGCACGACGATGCCGTCCTTGCCGACCGCGTTGAACCCCGCCCCCACAACCTCGGCGGTCATGAGGCCGACGGTGAGGATGGCCGAGTCGGCGCCCTGGCCCCTGGTCATCTGAGTAATGGCCTCCTGCGCCTCCTCCGCGGTGGCGAACGCGTGAGTCGCGCCGAGCTCCAT
>PLIQ01000089.1:13389-14359 GCA_003140115.1 Actinomycetota bacterium
CAGCCGACGAGTACGGCCTTGTCCAGCGGCAGGTCGTCGTCGACCTTGACCGCCGAGTTCTGGTGGATGACGGCGTACTGGCTGAAGGTGCCGAGGATGCACATGGCGCCGTACTGGCCGCGAGGGCCGGTGAACGGGAAGTGCTCGCCGGGCAGGTAGCCCTCTAGGATCGTCGCGCCCCAGTCGCAGATCGACTGGCGTCCGGTGGCGCAGTAGCGGCAGATNNGTCCAGGTCGAGCTCCTCGATCTCGATGCGCTTGCCCGGCTCGTAGACCACGGCTGCATTGGTCTTCATCGACTCTCCTTCGGTTGGGTGACCCCCCTTACTCTTCCTTCCAGGCCACCGCATGTTCAAGCCTTGGTTTCGACGTTCCGGCGACCGGGCCGGGTTATCCTCGCGATCATGCCGACATTGGCTGTGGTGGGCGCGGGGCCGAAGGGAATCGCCATCGCGGCCAAGGCGCGCGCCCTGGAAGCGGCGGGGCTCGGGGCGCTCAGGGTGGTGCTCATCGACCGGGGTGCGGTCGCCGGGAACTGGAGCGGCGACCAAGGCTACACCAGCGGCCTGCTGCCACTGGGCACGCCCCCGGAGAAGGACGTCGGGTTCCCGTACGCCGATAGCTGGGGACCGGCGTCCGCGGCGGTCACCGCGGCGATGGCCGATTACACCTGGCAGCGGCATCTGATCGCACACGGCGTGTACGCCGACTGGGTGGACCGAGGCCGGCTTCGGCCTACGCACCGGCAGTGGAGCTGGTACCTGCGCGAGGTCGCCGAGAAAGCGCGGGCCGAGATCATCGCGGCCGAGGTGGTCGGCCTGGAGGCCGATGGCGAGCGGTGGCGGGTGACGGTGGAGCCCGGCGAGGCGATCATGGCCGACGGCGTGGTGATCACCGGCGCGGGGCCGCCGATCCGCGTGGCGGGCCAGCCGGACCGGCACCCGCGAGTCCTCGACGGGCGCACCTACTGG
>PLIQ01000185.1 GCA_003140115.1 Actinomycetota bacterium
TGGCCTGGACAGCGATTTTCATGGGGGCAACGGGGTCACTTTTAAAGGCCATGCAGTCGATGCCGCCGTCATTGCTTGAGCGGTACTGGTCGGTGGTGTAGCCCATCTTCGTGAACAGGTTCTGGACGAACGACTCGAACGCCTTCGGGCTGAGGTCGAGGAGGTTGGGCCGCTGGTCAAGGGTAGAGACCACGTCGATGGCCTCGACAATGCGCGGATCCGCCCGGCTGAACGGCATCACCGGCTCTACCGGCTGGAGTTCCTCCGGGTGCTGGGAGATGGCAGCGAAAAAGTGCCGTTTGATAGACGCCACCGGGTCGAAGCGTGGTTCGGTGAGCACCAGTTCGTCGAACTTGTCTCTCGTGGCACGCATTGAGATGAGCGGTGGCTGGATCTTCCGTCCGGTGGCCGGGTCGACGGTGTCGACATGCCCATTGAAGACCACCGTGCTGACCATGTCCGGTGACATGATCGCGAATACCTCGCGGACCGTGCGGACCGCGATCTGGGCGATCACGGCGTTGTAAAGCCGCTGCGCCTCGGCCGAGGGCATGGCGACAGGCTCGACCGTCTTGCGCATCTTGACGTGCTTGAACGCCTTGTGCTCGGGGATGATGTCGAAGGTCGGCAGGAACCATTCCACTGCCAGCAACAGCGACTCCGGTACGTACCCGGCTTGCCGCTCGGCGGGGAAACCTTCTGGATAGGGAGACCTGTCCAGCGCCGCCTGCACGTACTCGCTGACGGCGAACCTGTCACGTGTCCGGAAGCCCGCGGCGATCTCGGCGACGTGCGCGTTGTGTGCGTCTGCCTGGCGTTCCGCCTCGGCCGCTGCTTTGGTCCACTCTGCACGAGCCGCCACGATGCCGCGCTGCCTGGCAGCTTCTCCTCGCTGATAGTCGGCCTGAGCGTCGGCGAACGCCCGCTCGGCCGCCGCACACGAAGCCTGATAGCGCTGGCCGCCGAACATCCGCCCCAGTACGGTCGGCCGCTCAGGCGCGAAGTCTGCCCATTGCGGTGCAGGAACAGGATTCGCCAGCGGTCCGAGATCGAGAGGAGGAACGGCCGCGGAGATTTTCAGTGAGTCGAAGCGAATACGGGGATCCCGTCCTAGGGAGGATCGCAGGAGGCTTTCCAGTTCGGTGATCCGCTGTTCAACAGCCTCGGTCTTGGCTATGGCTTCATCATCGCGCGCCGCCGCCTCAGCCGCGAGGCGGTCTTTCTCAGCTTGCTTCTTCCTCTGTTCGCGTTCCCGCTGCGCGGCACGTTCAGCAGCAGCCCACTGCCGGTAGGAACCGCCCGAAGAACCTGACCCGCGCGTCATCGCCCACCTGTTGACGGTTAGTAGCGACTTCCATATAGAAAGTAACTTCTGCAGGCCCTGACCGCAACGCGCCGCCGCCGACGAGGCAAAGCTAACCGAAGAGGAAGGGGACCAGGAGGCGATCGCCTGGATAACGGCCGATCAGGCGCGGGCGGTGTGGACTACGGGCGCGTCCCCTTCGCGCTACGAAGCCAGGTCAGCCGCGTCGTTGCAAGTCGCGCTTTTCGGTGTTGCGTCTCGACTGAGGCAGGTTTTCACCGAACAGGGCTGCGAGCACGAGGGCCTTGTTCCCGTTGAAGCTCTCAACGACTTGCCGGTGCACGAATTCGGTGGCGGTGCCGCTGGTGCCGACAAGCCCGGTCTCCACAAGCCTCGCGAACATGGTGTTGTCCAGATAACTGGGCACGTTGTCGTACGCGAACCGAACCGCTCCCTGCGGGCCCCTGAGCCTCGGGTCCTCGCGCAATTGCTGGAAGTGAGCGAGGGAGAAGTACATGCCTGGGATCATGTCAGCCGTCTGCGGGATGTACGCCTGATCCTGGCACAGCTTCATCCAGCATGGACTTGGCTCTAGCCGGAAGTCGTCATCAGGGCTCCTGTTGGCGGTGACGTGCTCGTCCAGCTTCTGCATTCGCCGAATTTCGTCGGCCAGGTTGCTGTCACTGTCCGGGTAGAAGGATCCGTTGTTCTTAGCGTCGAGTTTCTTGTACTGGACAAGGATCATGCTTCCACGACTTACGCTGTAGTAGATGAGATCGACGCCGAGCGTGTGTTCTGCAGTGTCGTTGTTCGCATTGGCGACGAGCAGCCGCTGACCGAATCCGCTGAACGCTCGCCATGACGTGTGGTGCGTCTTTTGCGTCAGCCAGCCGAGCATGGTCTCCCCGTCGTGCTGGATCAGCCTCTCTTCGAGCTGTCGATCGCCCTGGGTCCTGCCGACGAAGGTGGGCGGAACATCTTCAATGGCCAGCCTGTCAGTGGGACGGTCCCAGCGGGCAAAGTCGGACACGTCCATGCCTGCCATACGCACTGCCACGATGCTTGCGTCACGCTGCAACGCCATAACCTGGGCGGCGGGCGAATCCCCGATGGGGTATTTGTCTGCCACTCCCTCGATCCTGGCGATAACCCCACCAAGATCAGAACGCTCCTGGGTTAGCGCTTCCACAAGAGCCCGTCCGGTTCCAGCGCCTAGCCTGCCCTCATCTGTCAGATGTGCGACAAAACGGGGGGCGAGCCGTCGTGTCACTCTGGCGTAAGGGACCGGGGGAACGACAGATTCGATGCGAGAAACTTCCAGTTTCTGGCCGCTAGCCCCTTCCCATCCGCGGCGCGAGGTCCAGCCAAGCTTGATAATCTCATCGTCAGCGATGATAAGGGTGAGACCACTCCCTCTGTCTCTCCCCCAGTTCTCCCGATGGCGGACAGGCTTCCATGCCCATTCCTCGCCAAGTTTGCCGTAGAACCTCTCATTCGAATCAAGCAGGCTCTTTTCATCGCCCACGCACTTGAGGATGGCCACCATAACGCAAGTATCGCTCTGCGGAAGATTATCCGCCGGTCGTTCTGCTAACGAAGGCTACCCAGGAAGGTCGCGACCTCGCCGTCATACCAGACTCGCATGGCTGCAACGGGTCAGCGGGTTTGCTCGCCGGCCCCGTATTCCTCCTGCAGCAACCTCGCCACCGGTACGCGACCCCTTCGTCGGCCATGCACAGGCGGGATCGCCTGTGCAGGGCCCCAGCGCCGCGTATCGCGGACCGGGCGAAGCGTACCTCGTCGCGGGAAGTGTGCTGAGCCGCTGGCAGCCCGGACTTGCAGGCCGGGTGACAGGTCATGACGATGATAATCGACCAGTAAATGCAGTTCATCGTGTACGGGCGGTTGGTCGTAGTCTCTGACCGTCGGCCCAGGCCAGCTTGACTGAGGGGGAGGCCTTATTTAGGTTCGGCACAATCAAGCTTGGGTCTGGCGCCAGTGCTCGATCGCCTGGTCCATTCGCGGGACGTTGTCGCGCAATGTGACTCAGACCAGTCCATCAGAGAGGGCAGGGCGCTTCGATGGTCAAGGGACGCCTGGATATTCCCAGGAACCACACCGTCGGTCCTTGCTAACCGGAATGTTTCAAACATATGTGCTAGGCAAGCTATGTGGGGCGGGTGGGGCTCGAACC
>PLIQ01000336.1:0-150 GCA_003140115.1 Actinomycetota bacterium
TTCGTGGCCGTCGAGATCGGGGTCACCCACCCCGTGCTGGACGGCCTATTCGCGACGTACACGATCGGCGTACCCGTCGGCGTGGCTGGCGCCGGGGTCGCGCTGCGCGCGCCGGTGAGCGCCGGGACGATGACGCAGACCCCGGCGACC
>PLIQ01000336.1:199-8248 GCA_003140115.1 Actinomycetota bacterium
CCTCGATCAGCTGGCGCTCGGCCTTGCGCTCCATCCGGCGTGTCCGGCGCAGGGTGAGCAGCCGGCGCGACGGGCGCCGTTGCTCGGCGCTCTCCATTTTGCTGCGGCTTTCCTCGGCCGCCAGCTCTTCTACCATTACCAAATACATGCTGATCACTCCGTTGTGTGCATGATGTGCTCGGCCGGCCGCGCGGCCCTGGTCGGCCGCGANNGCCTTCGCCTGCTCCACGTCCTGCGGAGACTCGGCGAAGAACAGCTCTGGGTCCTCCGTGCACGGAAGATCCAGGCCCACCGGGAATGCGGTGCCGGTGCCCATAACAGGCCCGGCCACCATGAGCTGACTTGCCACACTGACCTCGCTGGCCCGGCCGATGTTTCCGACCTGGACCTGCCTGACGTCCGACTCGTGCCGTATCGAAGAGCCGAACGCCTCGAACCCCGTCGTGTCCTCGCCTCCGACGGTGGCAGCGCGCCACTGCATCGGTGCCATCCCCTCTCGCTTGCCGGTCCTAGTTATCGCCCATGCGATTTCTCGCCCGTTCCTGGGACCTAGGCCTTTGATAGCTAAGGCCGCGGACCCTGTGTGCGGATCCGCGGCCTCAAGGGGATGTGCTCCCGGCCTTTCTAGGCCGGTTCCCTATCTGGAGGCGGACCCGATGCGCCTTCGCCGTCGGCGTAAACGCTGGTCATGTGGTTGGAGTTATTGATCTGCCCGAGCTGCGCCATGAGGGCGGACTGCGGGACCGGGAAGGCCAGGGCGGCCTTGTCCCGGACGCGCGGAACCGACTGCACGACAACGGCCAGCCCAGTGCCGCCGCCGGCACCAGGCACACTCGTCCCCGGGAACGCCGAACGCGGGCAGAAGGCACCCAGCTGCGCACGCCACGGCTCNNAGGACGTCAGAGTTGATGGTCACAATGGGCACCTCCCTTCCAGGAGCGTCGGTAACTAGCCCACGGACATGAGGGCAGCCTATGTAATGCGCCCTGGAGGGGGCAACAGTTTTTTAAGCTGCGGTTTTCAACTACGGCGAGGGGCAGTGCGGATCAGGCCCTCTTGCATCACGGACACCACGAGTTCGCCCTCGGCGGTGAAGACCTGACCGCGGGCCAGGCCCCGGCCACCGGAGGCCACCGGTGACTCCTGGGCGTACAGCAGCCAGCGGTCGGCCCGGAACGGCCGGTGGAACCACATCGCGTGGTCCAGGCTCGCGCCCGTGGTGTGGCCGTCCGACCAGGACAGGCCGTGCCCGAGCAGCACCGTGTCGAGCAGCGTCACGTCCGAGACGTAGGTCATCAGGCACACGTGCAGCAGCGGGTCGTCGGGCAGGTCCCCGTCCACCCGCAGCCAGACCAGGTTCTCGGTGGTACGCAGCGACGGATCGCGCTCGGCCTCCACCGAGATCGGGCCGATCGAGCGCAGGTCGAAGGGGCCGTCGAACACCCGGGGATGGCCCGGGCCCAGAACCCGGGTCCACCGGTCCGAGTTCCGCTCGACGTTCTCGGGCGGCGGCACATCGGGCATCGCGGTGGCGTGCTCGGGCCCGGGCTCGGCGTGGTGGAAGGACGCGGACAGGGTGAAGATCGTATGGCCGTGCTGGATCGCGGACACCCGGCGGGTGGTGAACGACCGGCCGTCCCGGGTCCGGTCGACCGAGTACACCAGCGGAATCGTGGTGTCGCCCGGCCGGATGAAGTAGGCGTGCAGGGAGTGCACCGGCCGGTCCGGCGGCACGGTCCGCCCGGCGGCGACCAGCGCCTGACCGGCCACCTGCCCGCCGAACACCCGCTGCCGCTGCTCGTCCGGGCTGCGGCCGCGGAAGATGTTCAGCTCGATCTGCTCCAGGTCGAGCAGCTCGAGCAGGGCGTCCAGCGCCGCACCCATTCCGCGCCCACCTCCTCCGTGCCCAGGGGCTCTCTTCACCGCCGGCCCAGGCGGAGGTCATCGAGGAACCGCGACCGCTGCCGCGCCGCGACGCGGCCCTGGCCGGCCGGCGTCCGGGCCGGGGACCAGGAAAGGTACAGGTGCTGACGAGCCCTGGTCACCGCGACATACAGTAGCCGTCTTTCCTCGTCGATCGCCTCGGGCGTCTTGGCGTGCACGATCGGCATCAGCCCCTCGACTAGGCCCGGCAGCAGTACCGCGTCCCACTCCAGGCCCTTGGCCGCGTGCATCGAGGCCAGCGTCACGCCCTGGACCGCGGGCGCGTGGCCCAGCTCGGCCCGCTCGGTCAGCTCGGCGGCGAAGTCGCCCAGGCTGGCGTGCGGCCGCGCGGCGTACAGGTCGTCGGCCAGCTCGGCGATGGCGGCCAGCGACTCCCAGCGCTCACGGGCCGCCGAACCGCCCGCGGGCGCGCCCGCGGTGAAGCCGATGCCGCTCAGCACGTGCCGGACCGCGGCCGGCAGCGGGTCCGGGTCCGCGGGGCTGGCCGCCTCGCCGCGGGCCGCGCCGCGGAACAGGACCAACGCCTGACGCACCACCGGCCGTTCGTAGAATCGCTCGGTGCCGCGCACTACGTAGGGCACCTTGGCCTCGGTCAGCACCCGTTCGAACCGTTCGGTGTCGGCGTTGATCCGGACCAGGACCGCGATCTGGCCGGCCGGAACGCCCGCCGCGATCAGCGACCGGATCTGCACCGCCACCCCGGCCGCCTCGCTGGCGTCGTCGGAGTACTGGGTGAGCACCGGCTGCGGCCCGGCCGGCTGCTGCGCGATCAGCGCCTGGCCCGACCGCATCAGCTGGTTGGCCACCGCGACCACCTGCGGCGTCGACCGGTAGTCGCGGACCAGCCGGACCAGCGCGGCGCCTGGGAACTCGGCGGTGAAGCCGGTCAGGTAGGCCGGCGTGGCGCCGGTGAAGGAGTAGATCACCTGGTGCGGGTCCCCCACCACGCACAGCTCGTCGCGGTCGCCGAGCCAGGCGTCGAGCAGCAGCTTCTGCAGCGGGTTCACGTCCTGGTACTCGTCGACCACGAAGTACCGGAACGTGTCGCGTACCTGGTCCGCCGCGCCGCGGTGCTCGAGCACGATGGCGGCGGTCAGTTCCAGGACCGACTCGAAGTCGATGAGGTGGCGCTCGCGCCGCAGGCGTTCGTAGCCGTCGTACACGAACGCCATCGCCTCCGCTCCGATCACCGGCGTGCGGCCCGCGGCGGCCGCGGCGCGGGCGTAGGCGTCCGGGCGGAGCTGGGTCGTCTTGGCCCACTCGATCTCGCTGGCCGCGTCGGCCAGCCCCGGACCGTCCAGCCGGACCCGGGCATCCTTGGCTGCCTCGCGGACCAGGGCGGCCTTGGCGTCGATCAGCCGCGGCGGCCGGCCGCCGATCACCCGCGGCCAGAAGTAGTTCAGCTGGCGCAGCGCGGCGGCGTGGAAGGTGGACGCGCGGACCCGCGCGGCGCCGAGCTGGCGCAGCCGGCCGCGCATCTCCCCGGCCGCCCGCACGGTGAAGGTCAGGGCCAGCACGTGCGCCGGGTCCACCACCCCGATGGCGGCCGCGTACGCGATCCGGTGCGTGATCGCGCGCGTCTTGCCGGTTCCCGCGCCGGCCAGCACGCAGACCGCGCCCCGGGTGGCCAGCGCCACCTCGCGCTGCTCGGGATCCAGCCCGGCCAGCAGCGCATCGCTCGCGACCTCGGTCACCGCACCATTCTCCTCTCGGTCTCCTCTCGGGAACGCAACCAGCCTCGCCGGTGTTACACGATCCGGTATTCTCACCAACCTCGAGGAGGCAGCGGGTGTCCGGCCAGCTGATTATGTACACCACTCCATGGTGCGGCTTCTGCCGGAACCTGAAGAAGCAGCTCGCCCGGACCGGGATCGAGATGACCGAGGTCGACATCGAGCAGGACCCGGCCGCGGCCGAGTTCGTGATGTCGGTCAACGGGGGCAACCAGACCGTGCCCACCATCGTGTTCCCGGACGGCACGACCATGGTCAACCCGTCGGCGGCACAGGTCCGCGAGCGGCTGGCCGCGGTCAGCGCGAGATAGCCGCGGTCAGCGCGGGACAGACAATTCTGCCGAACGCAGCGTGGTGCACGCCGCAGGACAGGACAGACATGGACGCGGAGACGACGCAGCGCGTGGCCGGCGACGCCGCCCCCGACGCAACGGGCGGCGAATCGGTGGTCCTGCGCCGGTCCGGGCAGGGCTGGCAGGTCGGGCCGGAGGAGGCCACCGACCTGACCAGCGCCATGGTGCTCGCCGACCTGCTGGCTGCCGATCTCGGGTCGCCGACCGTGCCGCTCGTGGCGCCCGCGCCTGGGTCGCCCGAGTCGCCTACGGCGAGTGAGGCCGACGAGGCGGCGCGGCTGGCCGTGACCGTGGCCCAGCTTGAGCACGCGCTGGTTGCCCGGGTCCGGGTCGAGCAGGCCATTGGCGTGCTCGCCGAGCGGCACCGGCTCCGGCCGCGGCAGGCGTTCGACCTGCTCAGGAACGTGGCCAGGGCCCGCGGCGATAAGGTCATCGACATCGCCGAGGTGGTGGTGGACAGCGCGTCCAACCCGCTGCTGGCGCTGCCCGAAGAACTGGCCCGCAAGCAGCTCGCGCCCCGTATGCGCGGCCGCTCCCCCAGGCACGCCCGTGCTTCCGGTTCGCCCCGTGGGGACGGGTCCGCCCGGGGCGACGCAGAGAATGTCGGCGGATCCCGCTAGAGTCCTGCGACACGGCTCCGTCCTCCGGCGCGCCGCGCCTGGGCTGCGGGAAACTAGGTCGGCGAGGTCGTTTGGCTGCTTCGGATGGGAGCTTGCTGGATCGACGAAGGAGGCCGGGGTGACGGATCTTGAGGTAGTCGAGATCTGTGCCGGGGCGGGCGGGCAGGCCCTCGGGCTGGAGCAAGCCGGCTTCGAGCACGCCCTGGCGGTCGAACTCGATACGGCGGCGTGCGCCACGCTGCGCGCCAACCGGCCCGGCTGGAAGGTGGCCGAGGGCGACGTGGCCGACCCGGCGCTGTGGCGCCCGAGCGACTACCGGGGGGTGGCGCTGCTGGCGGGCGGGGTCCCGTGCCCGCCGTTCACCGTGGCGGGCCGGCAGCTCGGCGCGACCGACGAGCGCGACCTGTTCGCCTGGGCCGTGGAGCTGTGCGGGATCATCCGGCCCCGGGCCCTGCTGCTGGAGAACGTCCGGGGCCTGAGCACCACCCGGTTCAGCGCGTACCGGCAGCACGTCCTGGACCGGCTCCGCGACCAGGGCTACGTGCCGGGCTGGCGGCTGCTGAACTCGTCGGACTACGGTGTACCGCAGCTGCGGCCGCGGACCGTGCTGGTCGCGCTGCAGCGGGCCGACGCGCCGTGGTTCCGCTGGCCCGTGCCCTCGCCCCAGCCGCCCGCCACCGTGGGTGAGACCCTGGGCGACCTGATGGCCGCGCGAGGCTGGCGCGGCGCGGCCGCCTGGGCCCGCGGCGCCGACCGGATCGCACCCACGATCGTCGGCGGCTCCAAGAAGCACGGCGGCGCCGACCTGGGTCCGACCCGGGCCAAGCGCGCCTGGGCCGAGCTCGGCGTGGACGGCATCGGGGTCGCCGATGTCGCGCCGGGACCGGACGCGGCCCCGGCGCTGCGGCCCCGGCTGACCTGCGAGATGGTGACCAGGCTGCAGGGCTGGCAGGACGACTGGGGCTGGCGCTTCAGCGGCCGCAAGACCGCGCGCTACCGGCAGATCGGCAATGCGTTCCCGCCGCCGGTTGCGGCGGCGGTCGGGACGGCCATCCGCCGCGCCCTAGAGCACGCCGACGTCGCCGCCGACGTCGCGGAGGCGGCTGGTCCGGCGCCCGATTTCGCGACTCACGACCACGATCCGGTGTTCCGCGTGCTGCGCGCCCGCGACGACTTCCTGACCGTCCGGCAGATCGCCGACCTGGCCAGGCTGAGCCCGGCGGCGGTGCGGGGGCACCTGCGCCACCTCAGCCAGGATTTCGAGCTCGAGATGGCCGACGGCCGCGACGGCCCGGCCTACCGGCTGGGGCCGTTCCGGGCGTTCCTCGGCCAGCGGGATCACGCGCGCCACCAGCGGTTCGCCGCGAGCCGGGCCACGATCAGCTGACCTCCCGGGCGCGGGGTCACGGCTGGCGGTTGCTCTTTACCGCGCTGATAAATGTCCGCCAGCTGGCCGGGGTGAAGCCCAGGGCAGGCTGAGCGGCATTCTTGCTGTCACGCACACCGACATAACCAGCGCCTAGCCGCGCGACTTCCACGCAATTTCCATTTGCGGCACTGTAGGAGCTTTTCTTCCAGGAAATGTCCTGTGGCGTAACAAGGCGCATCTTAGGGCCCTTCATGTGCATTCTGGTAATGGGTTTTACAATTCTGCTAGAGCCACGTGTCACGGGCCGCCACGAGCATCTCCCTCGACTTCTGCTCATCCAGGGAAAGATCGGACAGGCGGTCGAATGCTCGCCTATATCGGAAGACTTCGTCTTCTTCCTCGACATACCGGCCACCCGTCAGGTTCTCGATGTACACGACATCCTGGTAAGTCATGTCGTGTACATCGCCGAACTGGAGAAGCGCGAAGGCGCCGGTGCCGATCGGGTGACGGCCGTCGAGCGGAAGAATACGGAGCGAGATATTATCACACTCCGACAGCTCGATGAGCCGCTTTATTTGCGAACGCATTACATTTGGGTTACCGAATCGCCGCTGCAGCACAGACTGGTCGAGCACGGCGGAGAGCCGCAGCGGGTTATCCCGGATCAGCACCTGCTGCCGGGCCAGCCGGGCTTCCACCCGCCGCTGGGTCTCACTGGGCGGCACCGGGTCGATCCGCTCGAGGTACCCGTTGGTCACCTCGCGCGCATAGTCGCCGGTCTGGAGCAGTCCGGGAACAATCAAGGGCTCCCAGCTCAGCGCGGACTGCGCTTCGGCCTCCATCCCGATCAGCGCGGCGTACTCCGGCGGGAGCGTCGATGAGAAGGTCTCCCACCAGCCCTTGCCAGCCGCCTCCCGCGCGAGCGCCAGCAGATCGTCCGCGTAGCTTCCCTCGACGTCGTACAGGGCCAGCAACTTCCTGATCTCCACGGGACGCGGGATAGTGTGCGCGTTCTCGATCCTGGAAAGCTTGGAGGCGGACCACTTCAGCCGCTTGGCCACCTGATCGCCGGTCATTTCGGCACGCTCGCGCAGCCGACGCAGCTCAGCTGCGAGCCGACGTCGACGGACGGTCGGACTGGCCGGTTCAGGCACCTGTCCACCTTCCGGCGCGATACGTAAGTATCCCCTGGATCCTGCAGCGTTAATCCTAGCGTACCGACCACAGGTAGATACGCTGGAGGGTACATAAATTTATCCATCAGATCATCCGCTGCAACTTGCACCAGAACCTCCGCTGTCGGACAATCAAGTTGGTAGGGCACCCATCCCTACCCGACGACCGAGGCAGCAGGCCGAACCCTGCTGAGCTGGAGGAAGTCATGCGTAGTGTCCCGCGCCACCGGAGCATCGTCGCGATCGACATCGAACGATCCACCAGCCCGGAACGGACCAACCCCATCCGCGAGGAACTGCGGCATGAGGCGTACCGCATGCTCGGTACCGCCCTGCGAACGGCGGGCATCACCGACGGATACTGTGATCCCCTGGCCGACCGGGGCGACGGCGTCCTGGTCCTGATTCACCCGGCTGATGAGGTCCCGAAGACACTGCTGCTCAACCCGCTGATCCCGGCCCTGGTCACGCTGCTGGCCGAGCGCAACGCCAGCCTGGGCGCCATGGAGCGGCGCCGCCGCGAGCTTCGGCTGCGGGTAGTGATCCACGCGGGCGAGATCCACGACGACGGCAAGGGCTACTTCGGCGAGGAGCTTGACTTCGCCTTCCGGTTGCTCGACGCCCCGCGCGTGAAGGACCGCCTGCGCCAGGTGATGACACCCCTGGTCTTGGTCGTCTCGGAGGACATCTACTGGTCCATCGTGCAGCACGAGTACGACGGCATCCCGGGCAGCGCCTTCGAGCCCTTGGTCCGGGTCACGGTGGCGGGCCGGCGGCGGCGAGGCTGGGTGCACGTTCCCGCGCCCTGGCTGGTCCCGGGACACCCCCTGGTGCCGGTGCCGACGGCCCGGA
>PLIQ01000336.1:8289-10862 GCA_003140115.1 Actinomycetota bacterium
AAGCCGGGCACGGGCAAGACCACATCCGCGGTCTGGCTGGCCCATGTGTTCGCTCAGGCCGGCAACAGCGTGCTTCTAGTCGACGCCGACCCGTCGGGCAGCGCGCTGGAATGGTCCGACCTGGCCGCCATGTACCCCGGGCTCGCGCCGGAGCAGGCGGCGTTCCCGTTCCGTATCGTGGCGCTGCCCTCGCGCGAGCTGCACCGTCGCCTGCCCGAGATCGCCAAGCACGACGACGTGGTGATCATCGATACGCCGCAGATCGAGGACCACGCCGGCATCGCCCGGTCGGCGCTGCGATACGCCGACGAGATCTTGATCCCGTGCGCGCCCAGCCCGATCGAGATCAACCGGACCACTCCGGTCCGGGACGAGATCGCCGAGGTCCGCGAGGTCCGCGACAAACCGCTGCGATCGGCCGTCCTGCTGAACCGCTGCGTGGCGCGGGCGCACTCCACCACCGACGCCCGGGAGGCACTGGTCGATCTCGGCTACGACGTGCTGAACACCGTGGTACCCCGGCGCGAGGTCTACGCCCAGAGCTTCGGGGTGCCGATCAAGCAGGCCGGCTGCGACGTGTGGCGCCAGGTGGCCCGCGACCTCATCGAGCGCTGCGCCCCGCTCTGCGGCGTCCGGTCATGACCGCGCAGAAAGACAGGGAGCTGCGCAAGGCGCAGATGGCGGCCGCGGCGGGCCGGCGGGCCGAGCCCGACGCCGGGCCCGCGGGCCGGACCGCGATCCGGTCCAAGCCGGTCCGGATCACCCTGGACCTGAGCCCCGAGCTGTACCGGGAGCTGACCGGGTGGGCCGACCAGGCCGCGATCGCGCTCGGCGTGCCGCGGGTGTCGCTGGCCGACGCGGTGCGGGCCATGATCCGGGTCACCGCGGACGATCCCGACCAGGTCCTGGACCGCCTGCGCCAAGACCGCGACAAGTAGCGCGGCCCCGCTCTTGGTGCGGTGCCGGTCGGCCCGCGCTTGGTGCGGTCACCGGCCAGTCGATCGGCGGGCGCGCTCCAGCGGGAGGGAACGGTAGTCCTGCCGGCTCAGCGCCTCGGGCAGATGCATGCGCAGCATGACCTGCCCGACGTTGCCGGGCAGGGTTCGCTGGGTGAGCAGCGAGGTCACGATCATCACGCTGAAGGCGAGCGGCACCGTCCAGATCGCCGGCTGTCCCAGGAGCACGGCGCTCCAGCCGCTGGTCGCCGCGCCGACCATCGAAGCGACGATCGCGGTCAGGCAGGCGCCGCCGCCCACCACGATGCCCGCGGCCGCGCCCGCCCGGGTGAGCTGACGCCACCAGATCCCCAGCACCAGCAGCGGGCAGAACGACGACGCCGCGATGGCGAAGGCCCACCCGACGAGCAGCGCCAGCGAGAAGCGGCCGATCAGCAGGGAGGCGGTCGTCGCCACCGCGCCCGCGGCGATCGCGCACCAGCGGAACGACGTCACGCCGCGGTTCATGAAGTCGTGCGACAGCGCGCCGGCGACGCTGACCAGCAGGCCGGACGAGGTGGACAGGAACGCGGCGAACGCCCCCGCGGCGACCAGCGACGCCAGCAGCGCGCCCGGCAGCCCGGGCAGCAGCAGCGACGGCAGGGCCAAGATGACGTCATCGGGGTCCCCGGCCAGGTACAGCTGCGGCGCGTGCAGCCTGGTCAGGACGGCCAGTAGCGCCGGGAACATGTAGAACGTGCTCAGCATGAGCACCACGATCAGGGTCGTCCGCCGGGCCGCCTCGCCGTCGGGGTTGGTGTAGAAGCGCACGAGAATGTGCGGCAGCCCGACCGCGCCGAAGAACGTGGCGATGATGATGCCGTAGGTCGACGCGAGCGGGTGGGCGCCGTCGGTACCCGCGGCCGACAGCGGGGAGTCCCACGAGACCCCGGGCGCTGGCGCCATGGCCAGGCTGGTGGGGACCGGGGAGCCCGCGGCGAAGCCGATCTGCGTGCCTGCACCCGCGGCGTGGCGGCACGCGCATAGCGGCACCGTCTGGTGGCGGTACTCCCGCTGGTCGATCAGGCCGCTGACCGTGGCCCTGACCGGCCGGGTCAAGGTGAAGTCCGTGGCCTGGGACACCTGGACGACGGTGGCTTGGGTGAAGACCGGAGCGCGGTCGGGCTGCAGGTTGCGGGCGGAGTCGTGCCCGGTCGCGATCAGCAGCACCAGCGCGGGGATGCCGATCGCGCAGAGCTTCAGCCAGTACTGGAAGCACTGGACGAACGTGATGCCCTTCATCCCGCCCATCGCGATGTTGCCGCTCACCACGACCCCGAGTGCGACCACGCCGACCCAGTAGGGCGTGCCGAGCACCCACTGCAGCGTGATGCCGGCGCCCTTCATCTGCGGCAGCAGGTAGAACCACCCGATGACCAGGACGAGTGCGGTGGCCGCCTGGCGCAGGCCCTTGGATCCCAGCCGGCCGTCGGCGAAGTCGGGGATCGTGTACGCGCCGAAGCGCCGCAGCGGCGCCGCCACCAGCAGCAGCAGGACCAGGTACCCGGCGGTGTAGCCGACCGAGTACCACAGCGAGCCGAGGCCCTGCGACACGATCAGGCCCGCGATGCCCAGGAA
>PLIQ01000025.1 GCA_003140115.1 Actinomycetota bacterium
TCGATCCTGTCCCTGACCACACAATGGTCTTCACGTTTGACCTGCGCTTATCTTCACGTTTAGGTCTGACATTCTGCGTGGTTGGCCGCTGCGGGCTGCATGTGATGCCGCTTGCGTGCTGGGTGCTGCCTGTCGGGGTTGTTCGGGGCAGCATGTCGTGCTCTCCGTGCCGTGTCTGCGTGGTGCTGGCTGTGCCGGCGATGACCGCGGGCTGCTGGCTTGGTTAGGGCGGTGCGGTGGTGGCGGCGAGGCTGGTGAGGGTCTTGCGGCGGCGGCGCCGTGTTTTGGGGGGCAGGCCGGCGGCGGCGCGGCGGGCGTCGTCGGCTTGGCGGGCGTTCCAGGCGGTCAGGATCCGCTGGTTGCGGACGACAAGCAGGCAGGTGAGCCAGAGCGTGATCGGTGTGAGGCCCATGAGCTGGGTCCAGCCGCGGGCGATGTTGCTGGTGGCGGGGTCCTTGACGGTGGAGAAGGTTCGCTCGGCGCCGGTGCGGCGGGCGTAGGACTTGCGGTGCGCGGCCGATGGGTAGTCGTGTTTTTGCGCGGTCTTGGCGCAGGTCGCGGGCGGCACCGTGATGGTCTGCTGGGTGCAGCAGTCCGGCGGGTGCCCGGGCGGGGTGAGGATCTCGGGCCGGCCGCGGTCCAGCCTCATCGAGGCCGGGCGGAGCGGGCAGCGGATCTTGCCCATGACGGCGGGGCACATCACCCGGTGGTAGCCGTCGGCGTCGTCGCTGGTGATCTTGCCGAGTTTGTAGCGGGCGGTCTCGGCGGTCTGCTGGTCGTGCGCGGCGGCCTGGTCCGGGGTGGCGTCGCGGGCCAGCGGGCCGAGTTCCAGCAGCGCGCGAGGGGTGGCCGGGCAGTACAGGTTGCCGTTGGCGATGATGGCGCCGTGGTAGGTGCCGCGGGGTCCGCGGTCGTTCGGGTGCAGGTCCTGGATCAGTTCCGCGCCGGAGGCGCGGAGCGGGAGGGCCCAGGCTTCGGCGTCGCGGTGGGCGTAGCCGGAGTCGGCCAGGATGTCGCCGAGGGCGATGCCGTGGGCGGGCATCGCGGTGAGCACGGGGACCAGGGCGCGGGCCGGGTCGTGGCGGCAGGAGCACGCGGTCATCCGCCGGGCCAGTTCCGGCACGGACGGGCCGTTTTCGTCGCGCATCGTGGTGGCGGCGGAGGCGTAGTAGCCGAAGAACAGCTCGCTGTCCTGGCCGGGGCCGCCGCCGGAGCGGTGGCCCCAGGACGCTTCGGGGTCGGCGCAGTCGCGGGTGCCGCGGGACGGCGGCCGGGAGAAGGTTTCGGTGTCGGTCCAGTCGACGGCCAGCGAGGTACTGGCGTTCTTGAACTGGCCCGGGATGGATGCCTCGAGCAGGTCATCGCAGAGGCGCTGCAGCCGGGCGGAGGGCAGCCCGTCCGGGACGTCCTTGGCCAGGGCGTCTGCGACCAGGCCGAAGGTCCGCTCGGTCTGGCGGTAGGTGAGCAGGTGCGGGCCGTGTTTCCAGTCCGCGACCACGCCGAGCCGCCGCTGGTCGTGCTCGGGCAGGGTGATCAGGGCCTGGTGGACGCGGGTGAGGTGGGCGGGCCGGTGATCGGCCAGCACGGTCAGCATGCCGAGCAGCAGGGTGCGGACGGCCAGCTGGCGGGCGCGCACCCCGATCGGCAGGAGCACCTCGATCTGCGGCGCGATGCGGGCGCGGTCGATGACCTCCTCCAGGACGGGTAGCGGGATCACGGCGGCCGGGCCGCGCCGAGCAGCCGGACCGCGTCCTGCTCGGCGGCGGGTTCCAGGCCGGCGAGCAGGTCGCCGAGCCGCTGGGAGCAGGTGATCCCGGCGGCGTGCATGAACGTGGCCAGGCCGAGCAGCCGTGCGACGTCGGCGAGCCAGGTGGCGCGCAGCCGGGAGGTGTCCAGCCGGGGCAGCCCGTCCCCGCCGGCCAGCGACCGGATCAGCGGGGTGGTGATGTTCCGCCGGCCGGGATCGGTGCCGCCGCAGACCAGCCCGGTCCCGGCGAAGCTCGCCGCGGAAAGCAGCCGGCCGTGGTAGCGGGCCAGCACCGGCACCGCGCGCGGCCGGGCGCCGCCGCGGACGGCCACGATCACCCCGCCGGACCGGCGGGTCACGTCGGTGCCGTGCACGTCGCGAAGGTCGGCGCGGATCAGCCCGGCGCCGGCCCCCAGGCAGATCAGCCCGCTCGCACGCATCCGCCGCGCCGGGGTGGGCTGAGCGTCCGCCAGGGCGAGATAGCCGGCGATCTCCGCCGGGCTGTAGGGCGCCTTGGCATGTTCCCGGGGCAGCGGCATGTCGGCCGGATACAGCTGCGGCACCACCCGGCGGCCGATGAACCGCAGGTTCGTCCGCAGCGTCCGCCGCGCCACGCCGGACAGGCCCGGCGCGCACCGGGTGAACCGTTCGGCCACCGACGGATGCAGCAGCACCTCCGGCGCCGCGTCCAGGCCCAGGCCGATACCGAAGTCGGCGAGCTTGCCCGCGGCCCACAGCAGGTTCTTCGCCCGCTCCTTGCCCTCCGGCGCCGCCTGGGCGATCACGTCCCGGGCGAACGCCGCCGCCTGCGGCGGCAGCGACGAGGGCCGCCACCGCGCGATGTAGCCGGCGGCCAGGTCAGCGCCGTCATCTCCGGGCGGCACGGGCAGGCCCGCTGTCATACTGTAGATATACAGTGGGACATGACCGGGACCAAGGATCTATGCCACCCTGAGACCGTGCGTGTCGCCGCCAGCCACCAGGCCGAGGCCAGCAAGATCGCCGCCGAGCTCGCCGCCATCGCCGCCACCGGCATGGTGCTGCCCGGCTCGATCACCCAGCGGCGCACCCGCTGCGGCCGCCGCAACTGCGGCTGCCACGCCGACCCGCCCCGCCTGCACGGCCCCTACTGGCAGTGGACCCGCAAAGTCGCCGCCAAGACCATCTGCCGCTGGCTCAGCGACGGCCAGCACCACGACTACCAGGCCTGGATCGACAACGACCGCCGCCTGCACGAACTGCTCACCCGGCTCGAAACCCTCGGAACCCAAGCCCTCGAAGCCGATCCCCGCTGGGACCGCTAGCCAGCCAAGACAAATGTGGGCACGCAGCGCTTAACCTGTGGCCAGCCCCCCAGCCGCAGCACATCGAACCAGGTCAGCCCCAAACGTGAAGACCACAC
>PLIQ01000514.1 GCA_003140115.1 Actinomycetota bacterium
GCGGTGCCCTTGAACGGGCAGTAGGTGTGGTGCTCGGTGGGCTGGATCAGGTCGGCGCGGATGTCCTCGACGGGCACGTAAACCTGCGGCAGCAGCCCGGTCTCGTGCAGCAGTACCGCGCGGGTGGTGTCGACCACGGTCTGGCGGCCGAAGGTGGCCCGCACCCGGCGGGGGAACTCGTGCATCAGCAGCTTGTGCGCCGGCCCTTCGATCCGGTAATTGACGGTCTCCGGCGCGCGCCCGGACAGCGGGCCACCCGAAAAGGTCAGCGACATCGTGGCTCTCCTTCAGTGGTGAGGGTTCCGGCTTGGCCAACCGCCTACGGCGCCGCGCCATTCCGGGGCCCCCGGCCCGCTCACGGGCGCGTGCCGGGCGGCTTGCGGGCGCTCCCCACGACGTGGATGTGGCACCCTAGTGTGCCTTTCCACCACGGTGCCACAGCCACGACGTTCCGGAGTCAGAGGTCGGCGGGGGTGGTGAGGCTGGTGAGGCGGGCGTGGCCGGGGGTGAGGCTGGGCCAGTCGCCGGGGAACTCCAGGACGGCGACGGCGGCGGTCGGGAGGCTGATTCCGGGGCGCGGGCCGTTGCTGGTGGCCGACGGGGCGGCCAGGCTGGTGGCCAGCTCGGAAAGGCCCGGGTTGTGCGCGATGAGCAGCGCGGTCCGGTACCGGGTGGGCAGCTCCTGGGCCAGGTAGAGCAGAGTCTGGGCGCTAGCGGCGTAGGCACGCGGCTCGAACCGGACGGCCGGCGACCCGCCCAGCTCGGGGGCCACCAGGTCCCAGGTCTGCCGGGTCCGGCACGCGTCCGAGACCACCGCCACGTCGGGCTGGTAGCCCTGCTCGTGCAGCCAGCGGCCGATCCGGGGAGCGTCGCGGCGGCCGCGCTTGGCCAGCGGCCGGTCGGCGTCGGGTACGTCCGGCCAGTCCGACTTGGCGTGCCGCAGCAAGATCAGCCGCCGCGTGGTGTCACTNNGGTCGTGCGGGGGGGTGCCTAGGTCGCCGGCCCGGACCTGGTCCAGCAGGCGGCGGGTGGCGTCCACGATCTCGGGGGCGACGGCGCGCAGGCGGTCGGCGTCGTCGGGGCCGGCCGTCTCGGGCCCGAACCCGGCCGCGGCCAGCAGGCCGTCCAGGTCGGCCAGGCGTTCGCCCAGCCAGCCGAGCGGGTCGGCGGACAGCTCCCGGACGAAGACCCGGCTGGTCGGGTCCCAGTCGCGGAACACCGGGTGATGATGGGTGCGGTTGAAGCTGCCTGGGCGCCCGTCGACCGTCTCTAGCAGGTCGGCCCGCCAGATCGGCCGGCCGACCTCGATCGGCTGGGCCGAGTAGATCGACCCTTTCAGCGCGCCGCGCTCGAGGACCCGGAGCTCGACCCGGACCCCGTGCTCGGCGCCTTCCTGGCCCTTGGCCGGATGGGGATCCTTGAAGTACAGGTCGCCGACCACGACGCCGACTCGTTCGAAACCGAAGGCGTACAGCATGGTCCCCCTATCTCAGGTGTCCGGGTCTGGGCGGACGCGGAGGAAGTTGGTGGCGGTAGCCCGCATGACCGTCCGGCCGTCCTGGTTGACCGCCTCGATCATGGTCTTCAGGATGCCACGGTCCGGCTTGCTCAGCGACCGGCGCGCCTCCACCGCCGTAGCCCGGACACGGAGCGTGTCTCCCGGGCGGACCGGGTTGGGCCAGCGCATCTCGTCCAGCCCCGGGCTGCCCAGGCTCGCCTCGGCCGACAGGTAGTGATCCACGAGTTGCCGCATGACCAGAGCGGCCGTGTGCCAGCCGCTGGCGATCAGCCCGCCGAACGGGCCGCGGGCCGCCGCCTCGGGATCGACATGGAAGGGTTGCGGATCGAACTGGACAGCGAAAGAGATGATCTCAGCTTCGCTGACGCTGAAGCTTCCGCAGTCGTAGGAAGCCGCTGGTAGGTAGTCCTCGAAGTACCTCAAGCCGTGATCGGTCACTCCCGAATTATTCCAGTCCCGCCCGGGTTGCCCCGACAAGATCACAGATGCGTCACAGAAATAACTCAGTTTGCCTGCGAGGCCGAGTTGGTTGCTGCCATGCTTCCGCAGACGGCACAGACCGCCGGATGGCAGATACAACCCTCAGCATCACAGGCAGTAACAAGCCCCCCGAAAGGTCCCCTCAGGGGACGGACAGGCGGGCGCGAAAACTACTTGGAGAGTTCTGTGGATTCACCGCACTTGCACCGTCGGCCGAAGAAGATCCGGCGCACGGGCAGGCACACCCAGCCGTCACAGGTCGAGAAGGTGGCCGGGGTGGCCACCAAGGCCGCTCCCGCGGTGGCCATCGCGGGCGTGCTGGTTGCCGTGGCCCCGCAGGCGCAGGCCGCAGTTAGCCTTTCGGCCAAGGTCTCGACGGTCGCCGAGCAGGTCCACACCGACGCTGCGGTCCGGCACGACCAGCCGGCCACCCGCACCTACACCGTCCAGGCGGGCGACACGCTGTCCAGCATCGCGCAGCGCTTCTACGGCAAGTCGGCGGACTGGGCCTGGCTATGGCACGTGAACGAGTCCGTGGTCAGCAATCCGAACAGCATCTACGCGGGCGAGGTCCTGAAGATCCCGTCCGACCCGCCCGCGCACGCCGCGTCCTACTCGGCCAAGCACGCCAAGACCGCGACCAAGACCACGGCCACGCTGACCTCCTCGGCCTCCCGTCTGGGCGGTACGCTCGGCTGCAACGGCCTCGAGGACCTGTGGGAGGCGGCCGGCGGCTCGCACGCCGAGGCCTTCATGGCCGCCGAGATCGCCATGGCCGAATCGGGCGGCAACCAGTACGCGCTGAGCCCGACCGANNCTACGGCTACTGGCAGATCAACGCCTCGCACGGCCCGTCGATGGCCACCTTCAACGCGATGGGGAACGCCAAGGCCGCGATCGCCATCTCCGACGACGGGCACGACTGGGGCGCGTGGACCACCTACACCAGTGGCGCCTACGCGGGGCGCTGCTAATCAGGGGCCGCTGCTCATTAGCCGCCGCGTTTAGCGGGCCGGTTTACCGTCCGGCGCCCGCTGCCCGTAACTCGCCAGCTGGCCGGCCACGAGCGTGATCTCGTCGGCCGGTAGCAGGCGCGGGCCCGTGACCTGGCCCGTTGTTGACGGCACCGCGGCCAGGGCCCGCAGGTAGACCTCGCAGAGCCATTCCAGATAGCGGGTCCCGGTCAGGGCCGACCTCAGGTCGGGGCCGGTGGTCAGGGCACCGTGGTTGGCCATCAGGCACGCGGTCCGCTCGGTCAGCGCGGTGGCCACGTTGCGGGCCAGCTGCTCGCTCCCGTAGGTGGCGTACGGCGCGACCGGCACCGGGCCGCCGAACATGGCGACCTGGTAGTGGATGGCCGGGAGTTCGGTGGTCAGGGTGGACAGGGCCGTCGCGGCGACCGGGTGGGTGTGCACGATGGCTCCGGCCCCGGTGACGGCGTAGACCGCCAGGTGCAGCGGCATCTCGCTGGTCGGGCGCAGCGGCGCCTCGACCGGCGCGCCGTCCAGCCGGTGCACCCCGACGAGTCCGGCGGTCAGGTCGGCGTAGTCCAGCCCGCTGGGCGAGACCGCGATCAGGTCGCCGGACCGGACGCTCACGTTGCCTGACGTCCCCACGACCAGGCCGGCCGCGGCCAGCTCGCGGCAGGTCCGGACCACGTCGTCCCGCGCTTGTTCCAGCAGCATAGGTTCAACGGTATGGACCACCCTGACGTGCTCGCCTGGCGGGACGGGCATATCGAGGCGCTCGACCAGACCGCGCTGCCGCACCAGGTCCGCACGCTGCGGATCGGCACCGTGGACGAGCTGGTGCGCGCGATCACCAGCCTGGCCATCCGCGGCGCGCCGTTGCTGGGCGCGGCCGGCGCCCTGGGCGTGGCGCTGGCGGTCCGCCAGGGGTGCAACGAGGGCTGGGACGACACGCGGCTGGCGGCGGAGATCGGGCGGATCGCCGCCGCCCGGCCCACCGCGGTGAACCTCAGCCGCGAGGTGGCCGCGGTCGCCGCGCGAATCGGGGACGGCGACGCGGCGGTGCAGGCCGCGGCCCTGGCTGTGGTGGACTTCGCCGACACGACCAGCCACCAGATCAGCGAGCGGGGCGCCGCGTACCTGCTCCAGGCGTGCGGCGCCGGGCCGCTCCGCGTGCACACGCACTGCAACACCGGCGCCCTGGCCTGCCTGGGCTGGGGGACGGCGCTCGGGGTCATCCGCGCGCTGCACGTGGCGGGCGCGCTCAGCCACGTCATCGTGGACGAGACCCGGCCGCTGCTCCAAGGCGCCCGGCTGACCTGCTGGGAACTGGACCAGCTCGGCATCGAGCACCACCTGGTCTGCGACGGCGCGGCCCCGTTCCTGATCAGCCAGGGGCGCGCCGACGCGGTGGTGGTCGGCGCCGACCGGATCGCAGCCAACGGCGACGTGGCCAACAAGATCGGCACCTACAGCCTGGCCCTCGCGGCCCGCCAGGCGGGCATTCCGTTCGTGGTCGCGGCGCCCGAATCGACCATCGACCCGGCCACGCCGGCCGGCACGGCGATCCCGATCGAGCAGCGAGCCGACGAAGAGGTGACGGTCCCGGCCGCCCCGGCTGGGACCAAGGCGATCAACCTGGCCTTCGACATTACCCCGGCCGAGCTGGTCTCCGCGGTGGTCACGGAACAGCGGCTTGTCCTGCGCGGGCAGCCCCTTGTGCTGCGCCCGTTATTCTGCGTGCCTTTATTCTGGGCGCCTTTAT
>PLIQ01000023.1 GCA_003140115.1 Actinomycetota bacterium
GGCGATCCCGGCGGTGTTCTCGTGCGCCGAGGCCGCCAGCACCGCCACCGCCACGACCAGGCCCAGCACATCCACGGCCAGGCCGCGTTTGCGTCCGTGCACCCGTTTGCCCGCGTCGTTTCCCGTCGTGGCCGCCGGGACACCGGCCGCCACGTGCACGCTCTGGGTGTCCAGCACTACCAGGCTAGGGTCGGCTAACCGGCCATGTTGCTCCCGGGTCTGCCAGCGGAGCAGGTCGTGGATCGCCTGGTCGGTGCCGTCGTCGCGCCACCTGGCGAAGTAGTAGTACACCGCGCTGCGGGGCGGCAGGTCGTGCGGCAGGTAATCCCACTGGCAGCCGGTCCGGCCCTGGTAGAAGATCGCGTTGACGATCTCCCGCATCGCATAGCTGCCCTGGTGGCCGCTGACCGAGGGGTGCGCGGCCTTCCATGCCGTGATCACCGGCTCGATCAAGGCCCACCGCTCGTCGGATAAATCGCTTGGGTAGGGTTTGCGTTCACTCATCCCGCCATTCCAGCACAGCCAAGCCCGCCCACGTGGCGTAACGCTAGAAAACCACTCGATCACACTACGACAGACTGGGCATCAACTCACGAACCGCCCTCTTATAGCGGTAGGTAGCTGAGCATGCGGGTGCGGTCGCGTCCGATGGCCTGGAGAGTGCGGTTGATCGCGGTGACGCCAGCGAGGTAGAGCAAGCTGATCGCGATGTTTCTGCAGGTGGCCATGACCTGCGGCCCGCTGCCGCGGTAGCCGGTGCCGGAATCTTCCCGGTATGCGGTGTCGCGCACCCAGTGGACCGATTCGATACCCCACTGGCCGCGGGCGATCTTGGCCAGGTCTGCGGGGCCGGCGCGGTCTTCGGCCAGGCTGGTGACGGCGTGCACGATCTCCTTGGACAGCAGGGTGCCGGCGGCGTCGTAGCCGTCGCGGCGGATCCGGACAGCCCGGGTGACGTGCGGGAAGTCGATGCCGACAGCATCGGTGACCCACAGGGATCGTCTGATGATCCGGCCGTGGCTGTAGTCGATCTCGAGGTGGTCCGGCTCGCGCGGGCAGCCGGCCTGGATGGCGTCGTAGGCGGCGCGCTGCAGTGATGGCTGGTTTCCCTTGATGAACAGGAAGTAGTCCGAGTCCCGGCCGCCGTCTTTCTCAGGCCCTGCGATGTAGGCGGCGGTGGCGCGCTGGGCGTGGGCGGCGTCGCCGGTGACGACGGCGCCGCTCAGGTCTACCGGGTCCAGCAGTTCCCTGACCTGGGTGATCTCGTTGGTGTCCTCGGGGATGGCGTGCTGGGCGATGATCACCTTCTCCTCGTGCAGCATCGCGGCGAACAGTTTGACCTGCTGCCCGTCGCCGATGCCGCGCAGCCATTTCCCGTCGATCGCGATCGCGCGCAGCAGGTTCTCCAGCCGCCCGGCATCCGCCAGGCCGCGCAGCCAGCCCCCGGTCAGCTCATCCAGCGCCGCCGCGTCGATCTCCTGGAGCAGGGTGCGGATCCGCTTCTCGCTCGGGGCGGTGATCGTCCGCAGCAGCGGGTGCGGCCGGCCGCCGAGCCGGGCCAGCACCTCCTGCGGCAGGTCACTCGCCTGGTCGCCGATCTCGCGGAAATTCTTCGCCCCGGCCAGCACGCACGCCACCGCGACGGCCAGCAGGAACACCAGCGTGTACCGGCGGCCCCGCCTCCGGCGCGGGTCCGGGACCCGTCCCAGCACCGCAAGCAAGCCGGGCAGCTCGTCATCGGCGCTGGTCACGATAGTTACGCGGGCATGCGACACTGGCATGGATGGCCTTCCGTTTCCGTCTCGGTCCTGGCGTCAGACACCTCGATCATCACGGCGGAAGGCCATCACCGCCACTCAGCGGCGGGGTGCGGTGCTCATAGCATTGCCAGTCGTGGGCGAGTTCACGATCGGGCCGATCCGGACACCGCAGGAGCTGGACCTTGCCTGCCTGTTCCTCCTGCGGATCTTCCCGTCCTTGCAGGCCGGATGGCGCGGCCCCGGCTTCTTCCGCGACCGGCTGCCCAGCCAGTCGCCGATGATGCTGGCCGCCAGGCAGGCAGAGGAGATCGCCGGCGTCGTGCTCGGGCATGTGGACGGCGGCGGGCTCGGGACGGTCGATCACCTCGCGGTCGCTGCCGCCGTGCGCGGCAGAGGCCTGGGACGCAGGCTGCTGTCGGCGCTGGAATCAGGAGCGCGCAGCCTGGGCGTGCGACAGCTCACGCTCGGCAGCGTCGACAGGGCGGTGGGCTTCTACGAGCGGTGCGGCTACCAGGGACATCTGCTGCTCCAGTTCGCCCCGCCCGCGCGCCGTGAAGAGGTCGCCCCGCTCTTTGCCGGCTTCGCGCTCCTGGAAACCCAGTGGCAGGACACCCCCCAGCTGTGGGTGCAGACGCCCAGGATCGACTTCACCCTGGCCGACCGCGTCAGCGGCCTAGACGGGGTCCACGCGCAATGGGTGATGGACAAGGACCTGGATCTTCCTGCCGCGGACACGCGCCGATCGTGAGGCCTGACGCCTGATAAATAGTCACGCCCGCGCTCCTGCCACACGCAGCGCTCATCAGCGAATCAGTCACTCAGGCACGCTCATAAACTAACAGGCACGAAGAACCAACATGCCGATCCCGTGGTAGTCGGCAGTGCCATTGAAGCGGGTCCCTAGGAAACGTGTGTCCTTTTCAAATTTTGCGTGCGTGAATA
>PLIQ01000533.1 GCA_003140115.1 Actinomycetota bacterium
GGCGCCTACGTTGGCGGTCCGTGGGTCAGCGGTCATGGCGGTGTCCTTTTGCGGGTCCTGTTCCGGGGCAGGGTGTGTCCTGCGGGGGCGCCGGAGCCAGAACAGGACCAGCCAGCCGGCCAGTGCGACCAGCCAGAAACTGGCCAGGCGGTAGAGCAGCACGGCCGCCAGGGCCTGGCTGGCGCCCAGCCCGGTGGCGACCAGGGCCAGGCTGAGTGATCCCTCGGCGATCCCGAGGCCGCCGGGCGTGACGTTGAGGCTTTGCGCCGTGATGCCCACGCCGTAGACCAGCAGGAGATCATGCCAGGGCACGGCGGCACCGGTGGCCCGGATGCTCACGGCCAAGACCGCCGCGTCGGCGAGCCAGTTGACCAGGGCCAGGCCGGTCACCGTGGTCCAGCCCGCCGGGGAAAGCTGCAGTGAACCCAGCCGCTCAGCCCAGGCCCGGATGATCTGGCGGGGTTCGGTGGCAGGCCGGCGCAGCAGCCGGGATCCCTGCTGCAGCGTCCATGCGGCGGGCCGTTCGAGCGCGCCGCGCAGCCGCGGCCGGCGCGCGGCCGCTCCCGCCACCGCCAGGACGGCGACGGCGAGCACGCCGCCGGGAACGGCGACGGCGGTGACCAGGATGTTCCCGGACGCCAGCCCTCCGCCCACCACGACCAGGGCCGCCGCAACGGAGGACACTACCCCGCCGGCCAGCAGCGACCAGCCGGCCAGCGGGACATCCGCGCCCTGCCGGGTGAAGCGGCGGAAGGTGAAGGCCGTGGCCAGGGCGGGTCCGGCTAGCGGAACCGAGACCGACACCGCGTTGGCCGCATAGGCGGTGGCCAGCATCGGCCGGACGCCCACACGGGCGCCGCCGACCGCGAGCAGCCTGCGCAGCATGATGGCGAAGGCGGCCATCGAAGCCGCCTCGAGCAGGACCGCGGCCGGGATCCAGAGCCAGTGCAGATGACCTAGCACCGCGAACGATGCGGCTACCTCGGTCCGCCCGGCCACGCCGGCGGCCGCCACCGCCGTCACCGCCAGGGCGGCGGCCGCGATGCGGGTCACTGGGTGGCCGCGTCGGCGCGGAGGCGCCGGCGCGGTGTCCGGGCGGACGGTGGTGGCCATCAGGGGCTCCGGTTACGAAGGGATGGAATCAGCAGATCTGGCTGTATCAGTAGCCGTAACCACTGCCGGTCGGAGCGGCCGGGGCCGTGCCCGCCGTGGTCGAGGACCCGGCTGTCGAGGACCCGGAGATCGGCGTGAGGCCGGGAGTGGCCACGAAGAAGTCCTCGACGCCCTGGCCGGTAACCTGGCCGGCGTGGTCGTCGGCGAAGGTGTACAGCAGGTGCCCGTGGTAGGCGACCTGGTCGCCATGGACGTCCTTGACTACGGCGAGCTGGCCAGTGATGCCGATGGCAGTCGGTGAGGCTGAGGTCAGCGGCGGCCACAGGCTCGCCAGTCCGCCGGTGACGTTGGACTTGGTGGCCGTGTCCGGCAGGTAGAAGTAGAGCGGCAGGCCGGTCCCGTTGACCAGGATGGTCTCGGTCTTGCCGGCCACGGTCGCCTGGACGGTGCGGACGGTGGCCGCGGCGCGGGCCGCAGGGGGCATGCTGCTGGCATCCGAGCTGGCGGCCGAGGCGACGGTGACGCCGCCGATGGCGGCCACTGCGGCCAGGCTGAGGCTGGCGATGATGATGCGCGGGTGTCGCATGGTTGACTCCTTGGGTATTGGCTTGCCCGGCAGCACGCCGGGCGGGGTCCAGCGGGGCCAGGGGTGATCACACGGGCCGGATGTACTCGGGCATGCGTCTCGCGACAGGTCGGCGCGCCGACGCCACGCTGGCGGCGTGGATCCGCGCGTGCCAGGCGCCGAGCCCGGCGAGCAGGACGAGCAGGATGATCACCGATTCCACGCTGAGGGCGGCGATGCCTAGCGGGCAGTGCCAGTTCCCGACGTCGCCGTGATCGCCCAGGAAACCCCCCGGCAGCGCGCGGGTCAGGATGTATCCGCCCATCGCCAAGATGGCCACGGCGCCGGCCGCGGACCAGGCCAGCCAGTGGGGCCGGGCGATCAGCACCCCGGCAATCAGGATCGACCCCGCGATAATCCCGAGATACCCGATGCCGACCAGCGGGGTCGGGCCCAGGGTGCCCGGCAGGTCGACGACGTGGATCACCGCGAGCGCGGCCAGCGTCAGCGCGCCTACCGCCCGCGCGGCCGCGGCCGCGCCCTGATCCGGCTGCCATTGGGCGATACGGTCGAACATTGGTTGCCTCCTGTCGTCGGCCGTCTCCGCGGGTCAGTGCCTCAACGGGGCGGCGGTAGTTTAACTTTCATCTACTAACACGCATAGGAGACCCGGCCGGTTCAGTCAGACGGAGCCGACAGGTGCGACGTGCGTCACACCGGCGCTCACATGTCCAGTTCGAGGGCAATGCGCACGTCATCACGACACGGCGGCCGAGGGCGGGGATCCGCTGGCCCGCCATCCGGCCGCGGTCCGACCAGGGTTCCGGCGGCCGGTAACCGCGTCGGTGCCGCGGACATGATCATGGATGCGCCGCACCCGGGCCGCGGCTCGCCTGGCCGCTGCCCGGTCGCCGAAAGTGACCGTGGCGAGGTACGCCGTGGTGGCGGCGAGCCTGCCGGCCGGATCCCGGCGCCAGCTACTGTGCTGATCGACGCCGGCCATCGCCAGCGGATGCAGCGCCTGCATCAGCAGGGACCGCAGGGCCGCCACCGGCGAGGCCAGGTCCGCGCTCGTCCGCCAGGTGACGCTGGCAGGCCCGGAAAGCCGTCATCCCCGCGTCTTCCGGCACACCCGACCGTGTCACCGTCGTGTCAGCCAAGTAACCAGCTCCTTCGCGGGCATCGCAGCGCCCGGCTCGGTCATCGGCGTCATCGTCCGGTCGAGCCTGGGCAGGCTTGGTCGACAGTCCTGAGCCAGCTCAGCTACTAACACGGATAGGAGATAACGAACGTTCGCGACGGCAGGCAGGCGGCATTGCCCTAGCCGGCGGACGGTGTCCCCCGCCGGCGCTCCGCCATGATCGCCAGCCGTTGCAAGATGGCGGCCGGCGGCTCGCCCGTCGCCTCATGCAGCTCGCTCAGCAGCACCACCGAGATAACGTGCAGGCCGGCCATGAAGTCTGCCAGGCCGTCGGTGTCGGTCGGAGTGAGCGTGTCCACGGCCCACGCTTCCAGCTCGGGTGAGTCCAGGCCCGCGGTGAGCAGCGCGATCGCCAGCTGCATGGCGGCGGCCATGGTCCCGCCGGGCGCGGCCTGCACCCGTGCACTCTGGTCAGCACGGGCCTGTGATGCTGGCGCCTGCGCGGCGTTTGACCCTGGCGCCTTCCCGCGGTCCCGGCGGCGACGTGGTCGCCAGCGCAGGTGCCGGGCCGGGACGTCCGTCGTGTGGTCCTTGCGCCCGGCGGGCGGCTCGGGCAGGTCATTCTGGCGATGGATCCTCATACCTGGCAACACGGAGCCGGACGGACGACTGTTCACTCCCGCGGCCGGCTGGCGTCAGGCCGCCGGAAGCTTTCCCAGGGCGAGCGCGACCACGGCCGGGGTCAGGGCCAGCAGCACCGGGGTCAGGGCGAGCGCTGCGGCGGCAGTGCGCAGCAGCAGCNNGCCGCGGCCGGCCCAGCGGCTCGCCGGGGCCCAGGAGCCGGTGAATCCGCTGGACCGAGTCGGTGGCCCCCGCGGCCAGGCCCGGCGCGGGACTAGCGGCGGTGGCCAGCAGGACCAGGGCTGTGGCCAGCAGCCGGGGATCGCGGG
>PLIQ01000208.1:0-5306 GCA_003140115.1 Actinomycetota bacterium
CCGGCTTGCTCTCCGGCTTGCTCCTCAGCCAGGCGAGCCCGGAGCCGGACCAGGACCGGTTCGGGGACCAGCCCGCCGACGTCCCCGCCGTACCTCGTGATCTCCTTGACCAGGCTGGAGCTGAGGTAGGAGTACAGCGGGTTGGTGGTCATGAACAGGGTCTCGACCTTGGCCATGCGGTAGTTCATCTGGGCCATCTGCATCTCGTACTCGAAATCGGTCACCGCCCGCAGGCCCTTGATCACGGCCGCGATCCCGTTGGCCGCGCAGAAGTCCACCAGCAGGCCGTGGAACCGGTCGATGGTGACGTTGCCGTAGTGAGCGGTCACCTCGCCGAGCATCTCGACCCGCTCGTCCACCGTGAACAGGCTGCGCTTGGTCACGTTGATCAGCACCGCCACGATCACCTCGTCGTACAGCCCGGACGCGCGGCTGATGATGTCGAGGTGCCCATTGGTGACGGGATCAAAGGAACCCGGACAGACGACGCGGTGCACGCGATGCCACCCCTTTCACGGTTCAGCGAGTTTATGCGGGTCCGGGCCGCTCGGGCCGCGGCCGTACCAGAAGGTCGCCTCACCGTACCGGCGGGCCCGGTCCGCCGCGAAGCCCGCCGGCCAGTTGACCGGCCCGGACCGGGTGGCGCGCTCCACGATCACCAGCGCCTCCGGCGCCAGCCAGCCCCGGTCCGCGAGCGCCACGAGCATGCCGGATACCTCGTCGGCCACCAGTGCGTAGGGCGGGTCGGCGAAGACGATGTCGTACCGGCCGCGGTTGTCTCCTGAGAGGGCCGGCCCGCGGGCCAGGACCCGTTCCACCCGGCCGGTGACCACCTCGGCGCCGGCCAGGCCGATCGCCTCGATGTTGTCCCGGATGACGCGGCCGGCCCGGGGCCCCGATTCCACCAGCAGCACGTGCTCGGCGCCGCGGGACAGGGCCTCCAGGCCGACCGCGCCGGATCCCGCGTACAGGTCGAGCACGCGCGCCCCGGCCAGCGAGCCCGTCATCGAGACGATGGTGGCGAACAGCCCTTCCCGGGCACGGTCGCTCGTCGGCCGGGTGCCCCGGCCGTCCGGGACGGCCAGCCGCCGCCCGCCCGCCGCACCGGCGATGACACGTGCCACCTCTTAAGTGTGGGGCCTGCGGGTGATGTCGCGCCGCACCACGGCTTGTGAGCATTGCAACATCAACGTGCAGCCTCGTGCCGAAGACGGGCCGGCGGGTCACGCTGGCGGAGGGTTTCCTACCCGAGTAGGATAGCTAGCGTGGCTAAGCTCTCGGTCAGCCTTCCGGACGATCTGGTCCAGGATCTTCGAGACGCGGCTCACGATAACGTGAGCGCGTTCGTCACGGCTGCGGTCCGCCACGAGCTCGACCGCCGGCGCTTGTTCGCCTTCGTCGACGAGTTGACCGACGAGCTGGGTCCGGTCGATGAAGCCGAGGTAGCGAGGTACAGCGAACTGTTCGCCGGCGCCGCGGCGGTAACGGCAGAGCGCAAGACTGCATCCCGATGACAGCCCTGGTCCTGGACACCCGGGCGCTGGAGGTCGTAGCCGACCCGAAGGCGGACAGCTCGGCGGCGCGGCACATGCGTGACATGCTCGCTTCGGCGGCCCGGATGGGAATACCGGTCCGGGTGCCTACCGCGGTGCTAGCCGAGGCATACCGCGGCATTCCGGCAGACGCCGCGTTCGATCGCGTGCTGGCCCGCGGCATCCGGCCGTTCACGACGGGGCAGGCCGCGGCGCGGCTAGCGGGCGGCCTCCGGTATCGCGATCGGCTGGACTCATGTCATACCGTCGACGCCCTCGTCATCGCGACCGCGATTCGCCTCGGTGGCGGCATCGTCGCGACCGGTGATCCCGATGACCTGCGATCTTTGGCTCGGGAGCAGTCCAACATCAACGTGCAGCCTCTGGCCTGAGACTGGGCCGCCCCGGCTGGTGGGGCTAGAGTCCTGGGCTATCCGTGTCACGGCTGGTCGGTAGGGGTCTGCGTGATCAACGGTGCCGCGGGCGAGATCGGCCAGCCCGGGTGCTGGGATGAAAATTTCGAAATGCACGAGGTTGCCGCGCTCCGCGATTCGAGGCCGGTTGTATCCGGATCACCTATTTGCCTATTGACGGCAGTCCGGGGGCGGTCGGCCCGGTGCGGGTCGGTGGGCCATCGGGCGCGCTAGAGAGCTTGTAACGCGAGTGCCGGGGGGCGTGGCGTCAGTTATCTTCTGGTGCTGTGTGTTGCGGCAGGGCGTGCGGGGCCCGGCATCTCCCTGGCTCCCGGCCCGGCCCGCAGCCGCCCCGACGCCACTCCCTCACCAGTTAGCTCGCCAGTTCCATTAACGCGGAGGATCTGGCTTAAGCGGAGACTTTGGGCAACTCCAGCTGCCCGGATCTTCCACGTAAGCCGGATGCTCCGCGTTGATGGGGCGGCTGGGGCTGGCGAGGAGGGATGGCGGGGATGCGGGCGCAGCCGAACGGGGTGAGGGCAGGCAGGGCAGGGCGGCCAGGTTGGGGCGGGCAGGGCGGGCCCGTGGGCGGCGGTTACCCGTGGGGGCGGCCAATCACTAGTAAGCCACCGGGGTGAAGGGGCGACTGGGGGCTGGAGGGGCCGGCGCGGGCTCGGGGGTCTCGCGCTCGCGCTCGGGCGCGGGCGCGGGCGCGGGCTTGCGGGCGCGGGCTTCAGGTCTTGTCTAGGTATTCGGCTTGGACGCCTAGGAGGTCCTCGATGGCGGCGCGGAGGGCGGGGTGGCGGGCCAGGTCCGGGTCGGCCGAGACGATGGCAGTGGCCTCGGTGCGGGCCTGGCCGATCAGGTCCTCGTCTTTGAGCAGCTGGAGCAGGCGCAGGCTGGAGTGACGGCCGGCCTGGGCGGCGCCGAGCACGTCGCCCTCCCGGCGCTGCTCGAGGTCCAGGCGGGACAGCTGGAACCCGTCCAGGGTGGCGGCCACCGCGTCGAGCCGCTCCCGGGCCGGGCTGGCCGGGGGCGCCTCGCTGACCAGCAGGCACAGCCCCGGCGCGGCGCCGCGGCCGACCCGGCCGCGGAGCTGGTGCAGCTGGGACACGCCGAACCGCTCGGCGTCCATGATGACCATCACGGTCGCGTTCGGGACGTCGACCCCGACCTCGATCACGGTCGTCGCCACCAGGACGTCGATCTCGCCGGCGGAGAACGCGCGCATCACCCGGTCCTTCTCGTCCGGGTGCAGCCGACCGTGCAGGATGCCCAGCCGCAGGCCGGCCAGCGGGCCGGCGTCCAGCGTCGCGGCCACGTCGAGGACCGACAGGGGCTGCCGCCGGCCGACGTTGGTGATGCTGCGCGGAACGCCGTGGCTCAGGTCGACGGTGGTCGGCTCCATGTTGGCGAAGTCATCCGCGTCGGGGTAGGCGGCATCGCCGGGATCGGGGTCGTCGGGATCGGGGTCGTCGGAATCGGGGCCGTCGCCGATGCGCGGGCACACCACGTAGGCCTGCCGGCCGCGCTCGACCTCCTCCTTGACCCGGGCCCAGGCCCGCTCCAGGAAGTGCGGCTTGTCGGCGGCGGGCACCACGTGCGTGGCGATCGCCGAACGCCCGGCGGGCAGCTCGGTCAGCGTCGAGGTCTCCAGGTCCCCGTACACGGTCATGGCCACCGTCCTGGGGATCGGCGTGGCCGTCATGACCAGCACGTGCGGCCGGTTGTCCGCCGCCTTGGCGCGCAGCGCGTCGCGCTGCTCGACGCCGAACCGGTGCTGCTCGTCGATGACCACCAGGCCCAGGTCGGCGAACTGGACCCGCTCCTCGAGCAGGGCGTGCGTGCCGATCACGACCCCGGCGTCGCCGGTGAACACGTCGGACAGGGCCGCGCGTCGGGCACCGGCGCTGACCGACCCGGTGAGCAGCGCCACCCCGGTCGCGTAATCGGCGCCGCCCAACTGGCCGCGCCGGGCCAGCGGGCCGAGCATCGCGGTGACCGACCGGTAGTGCTGCTGGGCCAGGACTTCGGTCGGGGCCAGCAGCGCGGCCTGCCCGCCCGCGTCGACCACCTGGAGCATGGCCCGGATCGCGATCACCGTCTTGCCCGAGCCGACCTCGCCCTGCAGCAGCCGGTGCATCGGGTGGGCGCAGGCCAGGTCGTTCGCGATGGTCTCGCCCACTGCCACCTGGCCGGCGGTGAGAGTGAACGGCAGCTGTGCGTCGAACTCGTCGGCGATGCCGTCCGGCACGTGCGGGCGGGGCATGGCCGGCAGGGCGGCGGCCGCCATCCGGCGCTGGGCCAGCGCGGCCTGCAGCATGAACGCCTCGTCCCACTTGAGCCGCTCGACCGCGCGCTTGCGGTCGGCCCAGTCCAGCGGGCGGTGAATGGCCCGGATGGCCTCGGCCCGCCCGTACAGCCCGTACCGTTCCCGGATCTCGGCGGGCAGCGGGTCCTCCCCCGTGTCCAGGGGATCCAGGATGGCCTTGACCGACCGGGCGATGACCCACGAGCTGACCTTGGCGGTGGCCGGGTAGACGGGGATCAGCTCGGTGGCGAACTCGGCGGCCAGCTCGGGGGTGAGGTCGGCGTTGGGCGGGGCCCCGGGCAGCACCTCGTACTCCGGGTGGACGAGCTGGAGCCGGCCGCGGAAGCTGGACACGGTGCCCGCGAACATGCCGACCATGCCGGTCACGAGGTTCTTCCGGAAGCCGTACTCGGCCCGGGTCGTCCGGAAGAAGAAGGTCAGCATCAGCTTGGCGCGGTCGTCGGTGATGATCACCTCGCCCCGCGCGCGGAAGTTGCGATTGGGCATCTGCTGCACGCTGACGTGATCGACGCGGGCCAGCACGGTGACGTGGTCGCCCTCGCGCAGGCTGGACAGGTCGGTGAGCTCGCCGCGGGAGTAGTAGCGCCGCGGGTAGTACCGCAGCAGGTCGCCGACCGTGGTCATGCCGAGGGCGTTCTCGAGCGCCTTGCCGGTCTTGGGACCCAGCGCCCGGGTCAGCGGTTCGCGGAGCGTGGTCACACCTGGCAGCATAGAAGGGCCCGGTGACAAGTTCGCGTACGCCGGGAGCTTCGGGTAGGCTTCGACGGCTGCCTGATCTGCCGTGCAGCGACTCCGTACCTACTTCCTCCTGGAGCGAACCGTGGCTTCCGTCTGCGACATCTGCGGCAAGGGGCCGGGCTTCGGCAACAACGTCTCGTTCTCGCATCGCCGAACCCGCCGCCGCTGGAACCCGAACATCCAGCGCAGGCACGCCACGGTGGACGGCACGCCCAAGCGCGTGAACGTCTGCACCTCCTGCATCAAGGCCGGCAAGATCAGCCGCTAGGCCCTGAGCGAAGCGAAGTGCGG
>PLIQ01000208.1:5331-5497 GCA_003140115.1 Actinomycetota bacterium
CGGCGGGAACGTGGCGGCCAGGGCGTGATCCTCACCGCCGGTCAGCACCCAGGCCAGCGCGTGGGAGGGCCCGGGTTTGGAACCACGGGCCGTTCGGCTGGAAGAAGGGTGTAGGAGGCGGGCCGCGGCCTGCAGTTCCGCGTCGGGGCTCAGCCGGTCCGATGAG
>PLIQ01000142.1:0-7356 GCA_003140115.1 Actinomycetota bacterium
GCCCGGTGGCACCAGTAAACGGTCAGCGGGTTGAACACGTACCCGAACACCCGGGCCTGAGCGAGCATCAGCACCCGGCCACCGGCCAGGTCGACGTTTTGCGACCGTAGGAAGCGGTCGAGGTTGGCCCTTATTGGCTGATTTGGGTCGCCCAGGTGGTCACGGCCGTGGAAACCCGCCAGCAGCCGCAGCCCCGGGCCGAGCCGGGGCAGGTGGTCCAGGTCGACCAGCCACTGGTAGGTGCGGTAGGTGAACGCGTTGCTTAGCGGCGCCAGCCGGGTGTGGGTGATCCGGCATTCGTACAGCGCGGCGCCCGGGGCCAGCGGGCGCGGGCCGGCCGTCACCAGGTCCCTCCGAGCGCGCGGGCCGCCCGAGCCCCGGACCGGCAGCCGTCCTCGTGAAAGCCCCAGCCGTGGTACGCGCCGGCGAACGCCGTGACCGGCGTGTTCAGCTCGGGCAGGCGGCCCTGCGCGAGGACCGACTCCGGCGTGTAGGCGGGATGCGCGTAGTCCATCTGGCTGATGACCTGGTCCGGATCGACAGCGCCACGGCCGTTCAGGGTCACGATGTAGTTTTTGCTGGCGGGCAGGCCCTGCAGCCGGTTCATGTGGTAGCTGATCCGCACCGCCTCGCCCGGGTTGGCCCGGCAGTCGCCGAGCTCGTAGTTCCAGGAGGCCCGGACCGCGGGGGAATCCGGAAGCAGCCGGGTGTCGGTGTGGAGCAGGGCCGGGTTCGGGGTGTAGCGGAAGGCACCCAGCACCTCCCGCTCGGCCGGGGTGGCCGGGGCGAGCAGGGCGAGGGCCTGGTCCGGGTGGGTGGCGATGACCACCGCGTCGAACTGGTGGGCCTGGCCCGAGGCGTCCCGCACCTCGGCGCCGTCGGGGTAGCGGCGCACGGCGCGGACCGGAGTGCCGAGCCGGACGCAGGCCAGCCGTTGCGCGACCCGGTCGACGTAGTGCCGGGAACCGCCGGCCACGGTGCGCCACGGGGGTGAGCCGGACACCGACAGCATCCCGTGGTTGGCCAGGAAGGCGAACAGGTACCGGGCCGGGTACTCCTGCGCGGCGCCGGCCGGGCAGGACCACACCGCCGCGACCAGCGGCAGCGCGAAGTGGGCCTGGAAGTAGCCGGAATAGCCGCCGTGATCCAGAAACTCCCTGAAGGTGAGGTCGCCGGGCGCCGCGCGGTCGTCGTCTGCGGCCGTGTCGCCTGCCAGCAGCGCGCGGGCGGCGTGGTGGAAGCGGGGGACGTCGGCCAGCAGCCGCAGGAACCGGCCGCCGCCTCGGCGCAGGCCCGCGGCCAGTCCGCCCAGGCCCCGCTGGCCGGCGTAGTGCAGGCCGCAGCCCGCGCAGCGGACCGACATGCTCATCTCGGCGGCCCGGGTGCTCACTCCCAGCTCGGCGAACAGCCTGGTGAGCAGCGGGTAGGTACGCTCGTTGTAGACGATAAAGCCGGTGTCGACGGGGACCGGCCCGACCATATGGGTGTCGGCGTGGCCGCCCAGGCGGGGGTCGGCCTCGAACAGCGTGACCTGATCGGTGCGGGACAGGACGTAGCCCGCGGTCAGCCCGCTGATCCCGCCGCCGATGACGGCGATCCTGCGTCCGGTCACGTCACTGTTTCCTTCCGGTGTCCGGCAGATGCTCTTATTCGGGGCCGGCCGGGATCCGGATTGCCGGCCGCACCGCTGGCTCGCGTCCGAGCACGTGACCCAGGGCCGCCCCGAGCTCGGGGTAGCGGAAGTGGTGACCGGCGTCGATCAGCCGCTGCGGGCGGACGTACTGGCTGGCCTCGGCGAGCTCGCGGGCGCCTTCGCCGCCCAGCAGCAGCCGGGGACCGAGCGCGGGCACCGGGACCAGCGCGGGCCGGTGCAGCAGGCCGGCCAGCACAGCGGTGTAGTCGGCGTTGCGCACCGGGGCCGGGGCGACCGCGTTGACCGGTCCGGACAGGGCCGGGTCGAGCACCGCCCGCAGGTAGATGTCCAGCAGGTCGTCCAGGCCGATCCAGGCCAGCCACTGCTTGCCGCTGCCCAGCCGGCCGCCCAGGCCGGCCGCGAAGAGCGGGTACAGCAGGCGCAGCACGCCGCCGCGCGGGGTCTGCACCAGGCCGGTGCGGACCTGCACGGTCCGCAGGCCGGCCCGGGCGGCCGGGGCGGTGGCGTCTTCCCAGTCGGCGACCACGTCGGCCAGGAACCCGTCGCCGCGGGCGCTGGTCTCGGTCAGCACCTCGTCGCCGCGATCGGGTCCGTAGATCCCGATCGCCGACGCCGTGACGAACGCCCGCAGGCCCGGTGCGCCGGTCTCGCGGCCAGCCGCGGCGAGCTCGGCCAGGCGGCGGGTCGGGATGATCCGGCTGTCGCGGATCTCCTGCTTGCGGCCGGCAGTGAACCGCCCGCCGATCGACGCCCCGGCCAGGTGGATCAGCGCATCCACGCCGCTCAGCAGTTCGGGCCCGGGATCATCGGGGCGCCAGTAGCGCTCCCCCGCGTGCCGCGGCAGCCGGCGGACCAGCCGGATGACCCGGTGGCCTCCGGTGCTCAGCAGCGCGGTCAGCGCGGTGCCGATCAGCCCGCCGGACCCGGTGACCGCGATCGTCAGCGGCTCCGGGGCGAGCTCCCGGGCGCGTGCCTGGGCGGCCAGGTCATCGGCCAGCTGCCGGTGCCGGTAGACGAACATGGGCCGCAGCATCCGGGCCGGCAGCGGCGTCTCGATCACGTCGGTGACGCGGGTGGCCCGCTGGCCCGCCGACGCGAACTGGTGGGTATGCCGCCACGACAGCACCGCCGACAACGGGAAGGAGGCCAGGACGTCGGCGAACTCGTGCGGCGGGTCGTACTCGCCGGGCTGGTGGGCGGCCACCCAGCGCAACCCGCCGGGCAACCGCAGCACGGTCTGCCCGTCCCGGACCGAGCCGGCCTCCCGTTCCACCTGGACCGGCTGCCAGGGCGGCATCAGCCGGGTGATGGCCCCCGGCCTGGCGTGCCAGGCGAACACCTCGCCCAGCGGTGCGTCGACCACGCTGGAGTAATTCAGTCCCATGATTGCGGCCCTCCCCGGTGCAACATCGCACGCTTGCCTTAAAACAATACTAAACTACACTAAAAATCCGAGCTTAAACGTCTATACGGGGGTCAGGTATGCAGGTGCGTGAGGCCGCGGACACTCTCGGTGTGCACTACCAGACCGCCTACGCCTGGGTGCGGCAGGGCACGCTCCCCGCCCGGAAGACTGGCCGCGGTTACGACGTCAGCGACGATGACATCAGCGCGCTGGCCGAGCGCCGGGCCTCGGGCGCCCCGCCGCGGCCCGAGGTGCGGGTCCGCGACTGGTCGGTGCAGGCCGGCCGGCTGTACGACGCGATCGTGTCCGGCGACGAGACGCTGGCCCGGCATGATTTCGACCGGCTGGCGCTCGGCGTGCCGCTGGTCGACCTGTGCGAGCGGGTCATCGCCCCCGCGCTGCGCCGGGTGGGCCAGGAATGGACCGTGGGCCGGCTCAGCATCGCGACCGAGCACCGGGCCAGCGCCATCTGCGAGCGGCTCATCGCGGCCCGCGTGCACCAGCCGCCGGGCCGCCCGCGCGGGATCGCGGTGACCGCAACGCCGCCCGGCGAACGGCACGCGCTGCCCGCGCTGATGGCGGCGGCCTGCCTGCGGGAGGATCGCTGGCTGGTGCACCACCTGGCCGCGGACCTGCCGGTCGCTGAGGTAGTCGGCCTGGCCCTGGAGGTCGGCGCGGACCTGGTGGTGCTGTCGTCGGCGACGGACCAGACGGCCCGGGCGGCCCGCCGGGCGGCTCGGGAGATCGGCTTGTCCGCGCCGCGGCTGCGCGTGCTGGCCGGCCGGCCCGGCGACAGCCTGAGCCGGCTGCGGGAGCTGGCCAGGGGCTTAGGACGGCCGGGTCAGCGGAGCGCGAACCGGTCGGCGAAGGCCGCGAGCTGGTCGCGCTGTTCGGACAGGTGGACCGAGGCGGGCGCGACCACCAGGCGGTCGGCCCCGCGGCCGGCGTGCTGGGCCACGTCCTCGGCGGTCATCTCGATCGACCCCCAGCGAGTGACCTGCAGCGCGTCGGGGTCGCGGCCCGCGTCCCGGGCGGCGGCCCGCATGAGCTTGAGCTGGCTGACCCGCTCGGCTTCGGTGAGCCGGCCACCGGGAAAGTACCCGTCACCGCGCCGCCCGGCCCGCCGGGCCGCGGCGGGGCTGGATCCGCCGACGTGCACCGGGAGCGGCTGGAGGGGCTTGGGGAAGCTGCACGCGGCGGCGAAGGAGTAGAACTCGCCGTCGAAGCTGACGCCGTTCTCGTCACCCGCCCACAGCAGGCGCAGTGCGTCGATGGCCTCGTCGGCGCGGCGGCCGCGGGTCGCGTAGTCGACGCCGACCGCCGCCGCCTCGCCCGGCAGGCTGCCCACCCCGATGGTCAGCAGCCGCATCCGGCCCTTGGACAGCACGTCGATGGTGGCCAGCCGCTTGGCCAGCACCACCGGCTCGTGATAGGGCAGCAGCAGGACCCCGGTGCCGAGCAGGATCCGCTCGGTCGCGGCGGCCACGAAGCTCAGGCACTCGAGCGGGTCGGCGATCGGCAGGTCGGCCGGGAAGGTCATCGCGCCGACGCTCGCGCCGGGGTACAGGGCGACGTGCTCAGGCAGGTAGAAGGACTCGAAGCCGCAGGCCTCGGCGTGCCGGGCGAGCGCGATCAGCGCGCCCGGGTCGACGCCGTAGCTGCCGGTGTTGTAGTGGACGCCGAACTTCACTGGGTCCTCCCGTTGAGCGTGGCGGCGTAGCCGGCCGCCCCGGTGTGGACGGCGGCGTGCACGGCCCGCGCGATCCGGGCCCCCCACACAGAGCGCGGGCCGGTGAATTCTTCTTCCCGGTCCGCGGCGCGAATGGGCGCGGCGACGCACACGGCGTCGGTGGCGGTCCCGGTGCCGGCGAATCCGGCGTCCAGGACGGCCTGTACTTTGGCCTCGGTGGCGGTGGCGACCGCGTTGACGAAGGCCGCGTCGGTGAGCGGCACCGGCAGGGCGACGATGATGTTGATCGTGCCCGCCAGTTCGGGGTCCGTGCGGCCCGGCGGGGCCGCGGCCCAGGTCGGGACGCTCAGCCCGACGGTGACGGCGGCGTGCGCCCCCTCGTCCTGACGCTGGACCAGGCCGGTGACCTGCGCCGCGGTCAGCAGGCCGATCCCGGGCCCGGTCAGGCCCAGGTCGCGGGCCAGCTCGCGCAGGTGCTCGGCCGGGTCGGTGCGGGCGTAGCCGGCCGGGACCTGGGCGTTGAGCACCCACTCGCGCGGGCCGAGGCCGCCGCCCAGCACGCCGGTGGAGATCATCCGGTAGCCAGGTCCCGGGCGCCACAGCGCCATCGGCAGCCGCACGCCATCCTCGGTGCGCCAATGCTGGTGCAGCCGCATGCTGGTTTCTTTCTGGGGGGCGGATACCACGGACCGTTCGGCATAAAAATGCTAGCCGATTTACCGGGCGGAAACAGGGCTTTACGTGGCCACAACAATGGCGGGCTATTCCGGAATAGTTGAGTCCGGCACGGGGAAACGGAATCCGTTTTACATGGACATGACGGTGTGGGAATGGTTCGGGCGGCGCTCGTTTCGGCACCCGGATTACCGCGGGCTGGTGGCCGGGGGCCGGACCACCACGTTGATCCTCCCGGCGCGCAACGTCGCGGCGACGATCGGGCCGATCCTCGATTCCGTCGCGGGGCTGCGGGCCCGGACCGGCCTGCCCGGCCAGGTCGTGGTGGTGGACGCGGACTCGCCGGACGGCACGGCCGATATCGCCCGCGCGCACGGCGCGGAGGTGTACTCCGAGAATGAACTGCTGCCCGAGTACGGGCCCGCCCAGGGCAAGGGCGACGCGATGTGGCGGGGTCTTTCGGTGGCGCGCGGCGACATCGTGATGTTCGCCGACACCGACACCGCGGATTTCGGCGAGCATTTCGTCTACGGCACCCTCGGGCCGCTGCTCGCCGATCCCGGGATCCGGTTCTGCAAGGCCGCCTACCGGCGGCCGTACGCGGCGGGCGAGAAGTCCGTCGTAGACGGCGGCGGCCGGGTGACCGAGCTGATGGCCAAGCCGCTGCTCAACCGGTTCTACCCCGAGCTGGCCGGGTTCGTGCAGCCGCTGGCCGGGGAATTCGCGGCGCACCGGGAGTTGCTGGCCAACCTGCCGTTCCTGACCGGGTACGGGGTGGAGATCGGGCTGCTGGTCGACGTGCTGGCCGCGGTCGGCCTGGCGGCGATGGCTCAGGTCGACCTCGGTGTCAGGCAGAACCGGCACCAGCCGCTGCGGGAGCTGGCCAAGATGAGCTCGGTCGTCCTGCGCGCGATGTCGCTGCGGGTTCCCGCGCTGGAGCGGGAGCCGCCGACACCCGGCCTGTGGGGGCTGCGCCAGCCGGAGATCTACCTGCACGCGGTGGCCACCGAGGACGGGCTGCGGCTCGACGAGCACCTCACCGACGTGCTCGAGAGGCCGGCCCTGGCCCGGGTGAGCAGCGGCGACCTGATCCCGGACTTGCTCTGGTGAGGGAGCTCAAGCGGGCCTAGCGGGCACAGCCTCATCCTGGCGCATGTAGCGTAAGGGCATGCACGTCGTAGGGTTGATGCTGCATCCGGAACGAGACTGCGGCGGGGCGGTGGCCTCGGTGCTGGACTGGGCCGATCAGCGCGGGATCGAGGTCCTCGGCATCGACAGCCAGCTGTCCAAGCTGGCCTGCACGGCCACTCCGGTGTCCCCCGAGGAACTGCGGCAGCGCGCCGACCTGCTGGTTAGCATGGGCGGCGACGGTACCATGCTGCGGGCCATGCGGCTGGCCGACCGGCAACGGTTCCCGGTGCTGGGGGTGAACCTGGGCAAGCTGGGCTTCCTGGCCGAGGTGGACGTGCCCGACCTGCCCGCCGCGCTGTCCGCGATCGACGGCCACGACTTCACCACCGAACCCCGGCTGGCGGTCGACGCGATCATCGGGGACCGGACCATCACGGCGTTCAACGACATCGCGATCGTCCGGTTCCCAGGCCACAAGGTGGCTAGCGTCGCGGTACGCGCCGCGGGGTACCCGTTCGTCAGCTACGCCGCCGACGCGATCGTGGTCGCGACGCCGACCGGCTCGACCGCGTACAGCTTCTCGGCGGGCGGCCCCATCGTCAGCCCGGGGGTGGAGGCCCTGGTGGTCACGCCGGTCGCGCCGCACTCGGCCTACAACCGCGGGCTGGTCATCTCGTGTGCGGATCAGCTGGGGCTGGACATCCTGCCGAGCAGCGGCAGGCTGGCCGTGGAGGCCGACGGCATCGCGGCCGCCGACGTCGGGCCCGGCGACCAGATCGAGCTGATCTCGCGTCCCGGTGC